>WHSR01000159.1 GCA_009379995.1 Streptosporangiales bacterium | reverse complement strand
CCCGACGACATCGCCAGGCTCCTCGACCACAACTGGACCGTCCTGATCAACGAAACCCGCCCACGAACCGCTCCCGCCCCCGCTGGCACACACCACACCCACGACACCGTCCTGCGAGCGCAACGCCTGCGGTAATCCGGCGCCCCACGACACCACACCGCCGACACCCGCCTCCACGCACTCCGCCGAAGAAATGTCACGCCCCTGAGCCCTGATCCACCGAGATGATTCGGGTTCGGTGGATCAGGGCTGAGGCGGTCGGCGGCCGTGTTCAGGAGCGCTTCGGTTCGAAGTGCAACGCGGTGATCCCGCAGTCGAACGGTCGAGCAGTAACGAGGCGAAGCTGCTGGTGGGTGCCGAGGTTGGGGTACACGGGCATTCCGGCGCCGATCGCTACCGGGTTGACGAACAGGTGGAGCTCATCCAGCAGGCCCTTGGCGATCAGGCCCGATACGAGCGTGCCGCCTCCGTAGACGATCATGTCCCCGCCCGGCTGGGCCTTGAGCCGATTCACGATCTCGGCCAGGTGGCCGCCGGCGACGACTGCGTTCTCCCACGGCGACTCGGCGAGGGTATTGGAGACCACGACCTTGGGCGTATTGTTCATCCAGTCGATCGACGCCTGGTCCTCGCCCTCGGGCCCAGCCGCCCAGGCCGGGATGAACCCCTCAGCGAGCCTACGGCCCAACACGATGCAGTCGACCGTTTCGGTGAGCGCCCCGATGTAGGCGTTGATGTCGTCGGTCCACGGCATCGTCATCCAATCCATCTCGCCGTTCGGGCCGGCCATGTAGCCATCGACGGTGGTCTGGACCTGGAGCTTGAACTTGCGCACGAGGGGCTTCCTTTCAGGTTCCGGGGGCGGTGTAGATCGGCGATCACGGCTGCCGAGCATGCGGCGGGGGCAACCGCTCGTTCTCCCCTGACGTCGCCGTCACGTCCCCTTCTTGGCGACTGGCGCGTAGGTCAGGATGAGCACGCCGTCCGAGCCGACGGTCTTCGATTCGACGAGTCGCAGGGTCTTCTTGTCGCTCGTGTCACCAAACAGGCGCCTGCCGGTGCCGAGAAGGACCGGCAAGACCATAAGGTGCAGCTCGCCGACGAGGTCGTGCTCGATCAGCGTCTGCGCGAGCCGGCAGCTGCCGTGGACGTAGATGTCCCCATCGATCTGCCGCCTCAGCTTCGTCACCTCATCCGCCACATCGCCCTTGAGCACCGTCGAGTTGTTCCACTCGGGATGCTCGAGAGTCGAGGAGACGACGTACTTGGGCATGCTGTTGAACTTGTCGGCGAACTCGTTCTTCTGGGACGGCCAGGCCGCGGCGAAGCCCTCGTAGGTGACTCGGCCCAGCAGCAGCGCCTCCGCATCCAGGGTCTCGTCGAGCTTGAACTGGTTGCCCTCTTCCCCGCGGTCGAACTCGAAGCTCCAGCCTGGGTATTTGAACTTCTCGCCGCCCGGAGCCTCCATGACGCCGTCGAGTGATACGAACTCGGTTACAACTATCCTTCCCACCCTTGACCCCTCCTGTTTGTCGGTTCGCCACCGCTGCTCACTTGCTTCTCGTTTGTTGGTTTTCATAACTGCATCCACCGGAAATTATCAGGGCCGGCTTGGTGGAATGCTTGTACGGTTTCGGTCCGGCTGCGGCCGGACGGGAACCCGATGCATCCCACTCTGACCTGCGTGTCTGGTGCGATGGGGGCCGGACCGGCATCGCCGTTCCGGCAGGACCGGCAGAATCTGGCGACAGTACCGGCAGAATCCAGGCGCCGCCGTTTATTCGCTCGGGATGCGTAGCGTGCGGGTCGCCCCGAGAGGGCGGCCGGTCTGCCGGTGGATGCTCAGCGCCTGCCCCGCGTGATCGGCGGCCTCGTCGTGCTGCCGAGCTCGCGGTGGGCGGCGGCCAGCACCGCATGCGCCCCGCCCTCCAGGGCCAGGAAGCCGGCCCGGCGGGCAACGGCGAGGGCCCGCCCCGCGTGGTCGATGGCGCGGCGGTGGTGGCCGGTGCGTTGGTCGGCGTCGGCCAGCCCCAGCAACGCCTCGACCTCGGCGACACCGGTGGCGGTACCCCGTGCCAGGTCCAGGGCCTGCTGGTACTCGTCCACGGCCTCCTCGTGCCGGCCAAGGCGCATCAGGACGCTCGCCAACGTGTTGTGAGTCTTGGCCTCGGCCGAGCGGTGGCCGATCTCGCCGGCCAGCGTCAGCGCGGCCCGCGCCAGATCGAGAGCCTGGGTATGCCGACCGGCATCGCGATGCACCGCGGCCAGTCCGCACATGACGTCGACCTGGCCGAACCGGTCCCCGAGCTCCCGATGCAGGGCCAGCGCGCGAGTGAGCTGCTCGTGGGCACGGACGAGCCGGCCCAGATCGTGCTCGACCTCGCCGAGAGCGGCCAGCGAATGGGCCTCCCCGTCCTGCGCACCGATCCGGCGGTGCAGGGCCAGCGCCTCGGCAAGGTGGTCGGCCGAATCCGCCAGCCGGCCCCGGTCCCGGTCGACGAGACCGAGGTTGAGCAGGGTGTTGGACTGACCCCCCAGCCGGCCGGTCCGGCTGTGCAGGGCCAGCGCACGGGTGTGGTGCTCGGCGGCCTGCCCGAGGTTCCCCGACCACCAGTACGCCATGCCGAGGTTGCCGAGCGCGGTGGCCTGACCGTCGGTCCAGCCGGCCCGACGGGCAAGGCTGAACGCATCTGTGTAGTGCTGGATCGCCTGTGGGTAGGCGCTGGCGCTCTGGTACGCGCCGCCGAGGCTGAGTTGGGCCGCGGCCTGAGCCCGTACGTTACCCGCGCCGGCCGCCGCGGCCAGCCCGGCGCGGGCGACGGCCAGCCACTCGATCGTGTAGCGGCGCAGCCAGAAGTACCCGCGAAGCGCATCGGCCAGCAGCCAGGCCGTGGACCGGGGTCCGTGCTCTGCGGCGTGCCGGACGGCGGCGATCAGGCCGGACCGCTCGGCATCAAACCACGCCACCACATCCGCCGCATCGGCGAAGTCGACCGGCGGCAGCGCGCCGGACGAGGGCGGCGGGACGGACAGGCGCAGCATCCCCGGATAGAGCAGCCGGGCCGCCGAGTCGGCGGCATACAGGTACCAGTCCAGCAGCCGGCCAAGAGCCGCCTCCCGCTCGGACGGGCCCTCTTCGCGTTCGGCGCGCTCCCGGGCGTACAACCGAAGCAGATCGTGTACGCCGTACCGGTCCGGCCCGCGCACCTCCACCAGGTGCGCGCCGGCCAGCCGGCCGAGGAGCTGGCTCGCCCGCTCTGGTGTGCTCCCGGCCAGCGCCGCGGCGGCCCGCACGCTGACCTCCGGTCCGGGCACCAGGCCGAGCAGCCGAAACAGCTGCCGGGCCGGGGAGCTCAGGTGATCGTAGGAGTGGTCGAAGGCGACCCGGACGGCGGCCTGTGGGTCGCCGTCCACTGCCAACTCGGTCAGCTGATCGCCGGCCCGTAGCTCGGCAAGGTGGCCGGCGATGGACTGCCCGGGTCGGCCGGTCAGGTTGGCCGCGGCGATCCGCAGCGCCAACGGCAGCCGGCCGCAGGCCTGCGCCAGCTCCTCGGCCGCCTCGGGTTCAGCGGCGGCCCGATCATCGCCCAGCACCCGAGCGAGCACGGCCACCGCATCCTCGGGAGCGAGCACGTCGAGGACGAGCTGGTAGGCGCCGTGCGTGGCCACCAGCCCGGTCAGCCGGTCACGGCTGGTGGTGACCACCACACAGCCCGGGCTCCCGGGCATCAACGGGCGGACCTGCTCGGCGTCGAGGACGTCGTCCAGCACCACCAGCATGCGCCTGCCGGCCAGCAACGACCGGTACGTTCTCGCCGCCTCGTCCGGCTCGACCGGAACGTTGTCGGCCGGTACGCCGAGCGCACGCAGCAGCCCGGCCAGCGCCTGGAGCGGACGCAGCGGCGGCCCGGACCCGTACCCCTGGAGGTCCACGTACAGCTGTCCATCCGGGAAGGATCCGGCGACGCGGTGGGCCCAGTGGACGGCCAGCGCGGTCTTGCCGACCCCCGCCATCCCGGAGATCGCGATGACTACCACCGCGCTGGTTGCCTCGGCGGTCGCCGCGGCCAGCAGGCCATCCAGTCGTTCCAGGTGGTCGGCGCGGCCGGTGAACCCCGCCACGTCCGCCCGAAGCTGGGCCGGCCGCGGCTGGGCCGAAGCGACCACCGAGGCAACCGGCGCCGGGGCACGAGAGACTCGGGCCGCGGGAAGATCGCCACGCAGGATACGCGCCTGGGCGTCCCGGAGCTCCACCCCCGGTTCCACCCCCAACTCCTCCACCAGCCGGCTGCGTAGGTCGGTGAACAGCTCCAGCGCCGCAACCTGCTGCCCGGAGCCGGCCAGGGCGAGCATGAGTCGGGCGTACGCCCCCTCGTGCAGCGGCTCCTCGTAGGCCAGCGCCCGGAGCTGCTCCGCGGCCAGCTCGTACCGCCCCGAACCGATGGCGAGGTCGGCGTGGGCCAGCACCACGGCAATCCGCCGCCGCGATAACGCCACCGCGGCCGGATGCCCCCGCAGCCGAGCGGTTAGGTCGGACAGCACCGGCCCACGCCAGCACCCCAGCGCCCCCGCGTACAACCGGAACGCGGACTCCGGGTCCCTGGCTCCCGCCTCGCGGGCCCGGGTCGCCAGCCCGTCGAACCGCAGCACATCGAGTTGGTCACCCTGAACCGTCAGCCGGTAACCGTCACCGACTCGGGCTATCACCCGGGCCGATGTTCCCTGGGTCTGTTGTGGTACGAGAAGCCTGCGGAGCCGGGCAACGTGGGCGTGGATCAGGTTCCGATGGGTCGCCGGGGGGCGCTCTCCCCACAGCACATCGATGATCTCCTCGCGGCTCACCGCCCGGTTCGGCCGCAACGCGAGCAATCCGAGCAGACACCGCTGGCTCATCGGCCCGGCATCCACCGGCCTCCGGGCGCGGTGCACGGTCAGCGGACCCAGCACCCCGATCTCCAGCCGATCGGCACCCGGCCGCCGGTCGTCCGGTGGGTCAACCGCCGCCAACGAGGACGCTTCGGTCGGATCCAGCCCGGCCGCAGCGGCCAGCCGCCGGACCGAGTCCCGGCGGGGACGTCGTACGCGCCCCCGCTCGATGTCGCGGACCGCGCGGACGCTCACCCCGGCCCGCCGGGAAAGCTCGTGCTGCGTCAGCCCGTCACGGACCCGACGAGCACGTAGCACCTCACCAAAGGCCGGTGATTCGTCTCCCATGGGGGATTCAGGCCCACAGCCGGGCCGTCGCCAGGCGGGCACCCTCGGCCATGGCCTGGAATTTCGCCCAAACAACCCTGGGATTGACCTCGGGGTTGTACGTGGCCTGCGAGGAGAAGCCGCAGTCGGCACCGGCGACCACGTTCTCCCGGCCGACCAGTTTCGCGTACCGGACGATCCGCTCCGCGATCAACTCGGGATGCTCGACGATGTTGCTCGCGTGCGTGATCACACCCGGCATTAGGATCTTCCCCTCGGGCAGCCGCACGGTCTCCCACACGTGGTACTCGTGCTCGTGCCGCGCGTTGGCCGCCTCGAGCGAGTAGGCGCCGGCGTTCACCCGCAGCATCACGTCCACATAGTCCGCGAGCGGCGCGTCATGCACCCGCGGGCCCTCGTTGATGCCGTAGCAGGTGTGGAAGCGCACCCGGTCCTCCGGGATGCCTCGGAGAGCATGGTTGATCGCCTCGACGGACAACTCCGCCTTCCTGCGCTTGTCGGCCGCCGACAGCGGCGAATAGCTGAAGATGCCGGTCAAGTAGGGATCGTCGATCTGTAGGTCGAAGCCGGCGTCGACGATCGCCCGGTACTCGTTGTGCATCGCGTCCGCGACGGCGAAGAGGTACTCCTCCTCCGAGGGGTAGTACTCGTTTTCGCCTCCCCCGCCGGGAGCCACGGCCGGAAGAAACGCATCCTCCACCGCAGCGGCGCGGGTCGCGGCGCGGAGGTTGTCGATGTCCCGCCGCACCGCCTCCTCTCCCCGGTACGAAACGGGCCCGGTACACACCAGCGAGACCTGCCGGCCGACACGGCCGCCCATCATGGCGGTGCTGAAGTACTGCCGGTAGTACTCGGGGAAGGCCTCCCGCTCCGCCTCGAAGCGCGGGCCATCGGCGTTTGGGCGGGCCTCGAAACCGGACAGCCGCTCCCCGACGTAGCTGAAGAAGCCGGACTTCCCCTGCTCGCCGTCGGTGACGATGTCGATGCCGGTGCGCACCTGCTGCCCAACGCTGTCGGCCACCGCGCCGCGGACGCGGGTGGCGTACGCCTCCGCGTCGTACGGCTCGCCCATTTCCTTCGCGCGCATCAAATCCAGCACGTTTTCGGGGCGGGCGAGGCTGCCGCAGTGGGTGGTCAGAATACGGTCGACGCTTCGCTTCATGTCCGCTGACCCTACTCCTCGCCCCCTGTTGGCCGTGATCTTGCAGATCTCACACACTGAGCCTAGATCAGCGCTCTGCCCTAGGGCGGAGCGTTCCGTTTCGTGATCCATCCCCACGAAATCCCCACATGACGTGGGATGGTGGGGATGGCGTTCCGGAGGAGTGCCGGGTGTGCCGGCCGTGGGAGGAGGCAGGTGCTGTCGCTCACCAAGTAACACGGGCTTGACACTCCGTCGCAACGGCCCGCTGCCGCCATGGAGTGGCCGCCGGCAGACGGGATGGACGGCAACGGTCTGTCGGCATGGCCGCACGGCAGGCAGGCGGTGCGCGAGCTGGTTCTAGAGCGCATCCGGTCGGATGACCTGCTCGCGGAGGATGCGGGCGAGTTCGGCAATGTCACCGTTGTAGCTTGTTCGCCTGCGTAGCTCCTTGCGAACGGCGTCGACCACTGACTCGGAGAGCAATGCTCCGGCTAGGGACTTGGCAGAGGTTGCGGCCTTAGCTCGCCATAGATCATCGAGTAGCCGCTTCTTGAGGGCCTCCTTGGACAGGTAAAACAGGCCATCGGTCTTGTGTACCAAGGAGTCTTCGGCAAGAAGATCAACTTCGAGTGCGAGGTCGACAACCACCGGCAGGCCACCGGTCAGGTGATAGACCTGCCACACCTGGCCGTTGCTGAGGATCATCCACTCAACGCCTTCGTTGACCGCGTACATCTGTACTTGGCGTAGATGCTTCGCACCAAGCTTCTGTGTGCAGCGCTTCACCTCGATGAACGCGATGAGTTGCTTGTCAACGCGGATCCCATAGTCCGCAAATTCGCCCTTGACCTGGTACTCGGTAGTGAGATCTTCGTACTTGTCGTAGCCGAGTCCTTCACACAGGAAGTCTGTGACAAGCAGTCGTGTATCACCCTCGTTCGCATCGCGGGCCACCAAATCGGCGAGGGGCTTGCTGAACCTGCGGATCGCGGCTTTCACGCGAGCACGAGCATCCTGCTCCCACTTCGGCCCGCTGCGGGGCACGCGTTGCGTCTTGGCCGGCGTCATCTGGGCAGTCTGGTCAAGCTCCGTGACTTCGACGGACGACATCGCAGGCTCAGCAACCTGCCCACCGATTACACGAAGCCCACCCCGCTCCATCGCGTGGTCGCCCATGTGTTCTACCCCCTCGCTCAAAGTGCACTCAGCGTAACCAGGAGGCAGAAGAACCGGAACGACCCACATCAAACCGTTACAGACAGGCAAACAACCGCCAACTCCTCCACACGCGCTCCACGCCGTGGCGCGGGGGGCTCTCGACAGAGGTAGGGCGGGCTAGGTGTTGCTGGCCATGACGTTGTTGACGGCACTGACCATGCAAGGGAGTGCCAGGCCGCGGGAGGGCCGATCAGCGCACCCAGGTAACGGCTTCGGTCGCCGCTGTACGTGGCGTGCGGAACCCGGGACCCGTCAGCCGGGGCCGAATACCGCGGCGAGATCCTGCTTGTCGCCGCGGAGATCGCCCGCGGAGATCACCTGCTCGACCATCAGCATGCCTGACGCCAGGCCCAGCACCACCGAGGGTTCTGCGCGAAGCACGGTCTCGGGTTGCCCATCGACGTCGAGCGCGACGTGGGTACCCGTTTCGTCGACGCGCACCGTGAGGGTCGTGCCGT
>WHSR01000085.1 GCA_009379995.1 Streptosporangiales bacterium | reverse complement strand
GCGGCCGCCGCCGGGCTGCTCGGCGCGGGTGCCGGGTACGGCGCCGGCGTGGGGCTGGTCACGCTGGTGGGCGGCGTCGGCGTGCTGGCGAGCGCCGGCGTCGCCGCCGCCGCGGCGCTCGTCGCGGCCGTCGCGTTCGCGGCCGTCGCGTACCCGATCGACCGACACGATGTACGCGCCGTGCTGAGACGGAGGCTCGCCGAATGAGCAACCCTGAGATCTCCGGGATCCGGATCGCCCTGGTGCTCGCGACGAGCGCCGGAGGAGTCGGGCGGCACGTCCGCTCGCTCGCCGCCGGGCTCGGCGAGCGGGGCGCGCGCGTCGCGGTCCTCGGGCCGGCCTCCACCGAGGAACAGTTCGGGTTCCAGGGAGCCGGCGCCCGTTTCCGGGCCGTGGACGTCACCGACCGCCCGCGCCCGCTGCCGGACGCGCGTGCCGTGCTCCGGCTGCGTCGCCTGCTGCGCGACGCCGACGTCGTGCACGCCCACGGCCTGCGCGCCGGCGGCCTCGCCGCCCTGGCGCTCGGGGGTCGGCGGCCCGCGCTGGCGGTGACGCTGCACAACGCGGCAGTGGCCGGAGGGATGGTCGGGTGGGTCTACGCCGTCCTGGAGCGGATCGTGGCGTACCGGGCGGACCTCGTGCTAGGTGTTTCACCCGATCTGGTCGCCCGAGCGCGCGGCAGGGGAGCGCGCGCCACGGGCCACGCCCTGGTTCCGGCGTCGCCGTCCGCGGCACCGCGCAAGGACCGCGCCGCCGTACGGGCCGAGCTGTCGGCGGGGGAACGGCCGGTCGTGCTGTTCGTCGGCCGGCTGGCCGAGCAGAAGGGGCTCCCGGCGCTGCTGGATGCCGCGGCGGGCTGGTCGACCCGGGCCAACCCGCCGCTCGTCCTGGTGGTGGGCGACGGTCCGCTGGCCGACCCGCTGGACCGCAGGATCGAGGCGGAGGGGCTGCCGGTGCGCCTGCTGGGCCACCGCCCGGACGTGCCGGAGCTGCTGAACGCGGCGGACGTCGTCGTCGTACCGAGCGTGTGGGAGGGCCAGCCGCTCGCCGTACAGGAGACCCTGCGCGCCGGCCGCCCTCTGGTGGCAACCCGGGTCGGCGGCATCCCGGCGATGGTGGGAGACGCGGCGCTGTTGGTACCGGCCGGCGATCCGGTCGCGCTGGAGCGCGGCGTGGCTCGAGTGCTGGACTCTAGGTATCTCGCCGCCCGGCTGGAGGAGGCCGCGCGGGCGCGCGCGGCGACGCTGCCCACCGAGGACGACGCCGTGGAGCGGGTCACGACGCTCTATCGAGAGTTGGTCCTGGGATAGATCAAGGGTCTCGGGTATCCTTGACGGCGACCAGGGAGGGGAGTATCCCTTTCGCGGTGGCGCCGTCATCACGGCATCGGCCCGGCGCTACGGGCCCGCGACAGCGGGCGGGAGAGACCTCCGGCGTTGAGAGCTGCCGGAGGTGTCCCGTCCGTTGAACGTACCCGCCTGGGTCTGGTTTTCTACCGTCGGCGCTATCCTCTTGGTGATCACCGCAGATCTGCTGGTCGCGGAGCGAGGCGGACCCCGAGAATTCACCCTGCGGCAGGCCACGGCGTGGGTGAGCTTCTACGTCAGCCTGGCCATGCTGTTCTTCGTCGGGCTGTTCTTCCTCGTCGGGGGGCAACGGGCCGGCGAGTTCATCGCCGGCTACCTTACCGAGTACAGCCTCAGCGTCGACAACCTGTTCGTCTTCTACCTCATCCTCGCCCGTTTCCGGGTGCCGAAGGAGAACCAGCACCGGGTGCTGCTCATCGGCATCCTGATGGCGCTCGGCCTGCGGGGGATGTTCATCGCCGCGGGCGCCGCCGCGGTCGCCCGCTTCCAGTGGCTCTTCTTCCTGTTCGGAGCGTTCCTGATTTACACGGCCATCGGGCTGCTCCGCGGCGGTGACGACGATGATTTCAGCGAGAACCGTGTCCTTCGGTTCGTGCGGAGGGTTCTTCCGACGACGCCGGACTACCACGGCACGCGGCTGACGGTGAGGACCGGCGGCAGCCGGCTGTTCACCCCCATGCTCGTCGTCATGGTGGCCATCGGGACCACCGACCTGCTCTTCGCGCTGGATTCGATACCCGCGATCTTCGGCCTCACCACCGAGCCGTACCTGATCTTCACCGCCAACGCGTTTGCCCTAATGGGGCTAAGGCAGCTCTACTTCCTGCTCGGTGGGCTGTTGGAGCGGCTGGTCTACCTGGACGCGGGGCTCGCCGCGGTGCTGAGCTTCATCGGCGTGAAGCTCATCCTCGAGGCGCTGCACGGGATCGGAGTCCACTGGGCGCCGGTCGTTCCCATCTGGCTTTCCCTCATCGTCATCGTGACCTCGGTCCTGACGGCGACGCTGGCCAGCCTCGTCAAGATGCGCCGCGACGCGTCGCGGGATCGGGACGGGTCGCGGGAACGCCGGCCGTGATCTCGCGCCGAGATCTATGTTGCGGGGGTAGGAATCGGACAAAACGACCCCCACTACATAGATCTCGGCGTACGGGTCACCAGCCGCGGGCGCGCCACTCCGGGATCTGCGGGCGCTCGTCGCCCAGGGTGGTGTCCTTGCCGTGGCCGGGGTAGATCCAGGTGGCGTCCGGCAGCCGGCCGAATACCCGCTCCTCCAGGTCGTCCATGAGCTGGTTGAACATCTCCGCGTTACCCCAGGTATTGCCCGGGCCGCCGGGAAACAGCGAGTCGCCGGTGAACAGATGAGGGTCGTCCGCGAGGGCTCCGTCGGCGTCGTACAGCAGCGCGATGCCTCCCGGCGTGTGACCGCGGAGGTGGATCGCCGCCAGGCTGGCCGCGCCCACCCGGACCGTGTCGCCGTGCTCGACCTTCTCCGCCACCTTGACCGGCAGTGCGTCCGCGTCGAGCGGGTGGGCCACCACCGGCGCCCCGGTGGCCGACACCACCTCACGAAGGCCCTGCCAGTGGTCCTGGTGACGGTGGGTGGTCACCACCCGTACCAGCGGGGCGTCGCCGACGAGCTCGAGCAGCCGCTCCGGCTCGTTGGCCGCGTCGATGAGGAGCAGCTCGCCGGTGTCGGTGCAGCGCAGGAGGTAGGCGTTGTTGTCGTACGAGCCCACGGCCACCTTGGTGATGGTGAGGCCGGGCACCTGTCGGACGTCGGGGGGGCCGCCGACGGCGACCTCTCCGGTGTAGGCCATGTGTCCTCCCTCACATCCAGGCGGGCAGTTCCGGCAGCGCGCCGGACGGCGTTACGGTCAGATCCTTACCCAGACCGCGGCCGGAAAGCCAGGCCAGTAGCGAGGCTTCCGGACCCGAGACCGTCGGCGTCGCGGCGCCGCCGGGGTTGGTCGCTTGGCCCAGCCGCCACTCCCGACCGCCGTCAGCGGTCCGGACGGTGACGTCGGGCATGCCCTCGCGGGCGGCGAAGGAGCCGGCGACCTGGTTGAGTGCCCGTCCCAGGAACTCCGGCGGCCAGGCGGAAGGTCCGTAGCCGGCGGCCAGGTCCACGTGATGAAACTCGAGCTCGACGAGGCGTCGCCACGTTATCTCCCGCGCGGGGAACTCGCTGCCCAGTATCCCGCGCACTGCCGCGTCGCGGCGGTCCTCGGGCAGCCCGCGCAGCTCCTCGTCGAGGGCCTCCGCCGACCGCGTGACGTCGACGCGGTGCTCCCCGAGCGCCCGCGGGGCGCCCTGCTCGATCTCGGCGTTGCGGGCCTCCCGGCTGGCGTACATCGGCGTCTCGACGCCGGTACGGGCCCACACGGCAAGGTTGCGCAGGGCATCGGCGTTGCGGGCGATGTGGGTAAGTACGTGGCCGCGGGTCCAGCCGGGCAGCAGCGAAGGCGCCCGGACGTCGTCTTCGCCCAGTTGGCCGAGCGTCGCGAATAGCCGCTGGGTGGCGGCGTGCACGGTGGCGATCGCCCCGAGCCAGTCCCTGTCCCAGTCGCTCATGTCGAACCTCCAGCCTTGTCCCACATCACCGGTGTTTCTCCTCTAGTTTGGAATAACAGGCGCCGACGCGACGATCCACACATCTGGGGCTGTCGAGCGGAACTGTCGTACCCCATGGTTAGCATGACCGCGCATCGGTACCCATCGTTGATCGAACCCAGAGAGCGAACGTGGCCGACCATCTCATCATCCGTGGCGCACGCGAGCACAACCTGAAGAACATCTCCCTGGACCTGCCTCGCAACGCGCTGATCGTCTTCACCGGGCTTTCCGGGTCCGGCAAGTCGAGCCTAGCCTTCGACACGATCTTCGCCGAAGGCCAGCGGCGCTACGTGGAGTCCCTGTCGGCCTACGCTCGGCAGTTCCTGGGCCAGATGGACAAGCCCGACGTCGACTTCATCGAGGGGCTCTCGCCGGCCGTCTCCATCGACCAGAAGTCCACCAGCCGCAACCCACGGTCGACGGTCGGGACGATCACGGAGGTGTACGACTATCTTCGGCTGCTCTACGCGCGCGTCGGGCACCCGCACTGTCCGGTCTGCGGCCGCCCGATCGCCCGGCAGACCCCGCAGCAGATCGTCGACCGGGTCCTGGAGCTGGACGAGGGCACCAGGTTCCAGGTGCTCGCACCCGTCGTGCGGGGCCGCAAGGGTGAGTACGCCGAGCTGTTCCGAGAGCTGCAGAGCAAGGGCTACAGCCGAGCCCGAGTGGACGGGCAGGTAGTCCGCCTGGACGACCCGCCGACGCTGAAGCGGTACGAGGCCCACGACATCGAGGTCATCGTGGATCGCCTGACCGTCAAGGGCCGCGCCGGAGACGAGCAGGACGAGGGGCGGGGCACCCGGCGGCGGCTCACCGACTCGGTGGAGACCGCCCTGCAGCTCTCCGGCGGGCTGGTCACCCTGGACTTCGTCGACCTGCCCGAGGACGACCCGAACCGGGAGCGGGTGT
Organism: Streptosporangiales bacterium; assembly: GCA_009379995.1. Classification (GTDB taxonomy): domain Bacteria; phylum Actinomycetota; class Actinomycetes; order Streptosporangiales; family WHSR01; genus WHSR01. The sequence continues at coordinate 22,432 of WHSR01000085.1, read as the reverse complement.
ACTCCGAGCACCTCGCCTGCCTCTACGACGACCTGTCGTTCGAGGAGCTGGAGCCGAGGTCGTTCTCCTTCAACTCGCCGTACGGCGCCTGCCCGGACTGCACGGGCATCGGCACCCGGATGGAGGTCGACCCGGAACTTGTGGTCCCCGACCCGGCCCGGTCGCTCGACGACGGAGCGATCGCGCCGTGGAGCGGGGGGCACATCAGCACGTACTTCCTCCGGCTGATCGAGGCGCTGGGCGACGCCCTCGGCTTCTCCATCGAGACGCCCTGGGAACGGCTACCCGCCCGCGCACACCGGGCGATCCTGTACGGCCACGAAACGCAGATCAACGTCCGCTACCGCAACCGTTACGGCCGCCAGCGTTCCTACTACACCTCCTTCGAGGGGGTGGTCCCGTACGTGGAGCGCCGGCACAGCGAGGCCGAGACCGACTCCAGCCGGGAGCGGTTCGCCGGGTACATGCGCGAGGTCCCCTGCCTGACCTGCCGGGGCTCGCGGCTGAAGCCGGCGTCGCTCGCGGTGACCATCGGCGGCAGGTCGATCGCCGAGGTCTGCGGCATGCCGATCGGGGAGTCCGCGAAGTTCCTCTGCGGCCTGGAGCTCACCCCGCGCGAGCGGCACATCGCCGAGCGGGTGCTGAAGGAGATCAACGCCCGGCTCGGTTTCCTCCTCGACGTGGGCCTGGACTACCTCACCCTGGACCGGGCCTCGGTCACCCTCGCCGGCGGTGAGGCGCAGCGCATCCGGCTCGCCACCCAGATCGGCTCGGGCCTGGTCGGTGTGCTGTACGTGCTGGACGAGCCCTCCATCGGGCTGCACCAACGCGACAACCACCGGCTGCTCGACACCCTGTGCCGGCTCCGCGGCATCGGCAACACCCTCATCGTGGTCGAGCACGACGAGGACACCATCCGGACCGCGGACTGGGTAGTGGATATCGGCCCGGGCGCGGGCGAGCATGGTGGGAACGTGGTGGTGGCCGGTCCCGTCGAGAACCTGCTCACCAGCGGGGAGTCGCTGACCGGCGCGTACCTGGCCCGCCGCAGGACCATCCCGGTTCCCCCGATCCGGCGGCCCCGCCGGCGGGGCCGTCAGCTCGTGGTAAAGGGCGCCCGGCAGCACAACCTGCGGAACATCGACGTCGAGATCCCGCTCGGCTGTTTCGTCGCCGTGGCGGGCGTGTCCGGATCGGGCAAGTCCACCCTGGTCAACGACATCCTCTACAGCGCCCTCGCCAGGGAGTTGCACGGGGCCCGTACCGTGCCGGGCCGGCACACCCGGATCACCGGGGTGCAGAACGTCGACAAGGTGGTACACGTCGACCAGAGCCCCATCGGCCGAACCCCGCGGTCGAATCCCGCCACCTACACCGGGGTGTTCGACCACATCCGCCGGCTCTTCGCGGGCACCACCGAGGCGAAGGTCCGCGGCTACCAGCCGGGCCGGTTCTCCTTCAACGTCAAGGGCGGGCGCTGCGAGGCGTGCGCCGGCGACGGGACCATCAAGATCGAGATGCAGTTCCTACCGGACGTGTACGTGCCTTGCGAGGTGTGTCACGGGGCCCGCTACAACCGGGAGACGCTGGAGGTCCACTACAAGGGCAAGACCATCGCCGAGGTCCTCGACATGCCGATCGAGGAGGCGCTGGGGTTCTTCGAGGCCATCCCGGCGATCCGTCGTCACCTGCAGACCCTCAACGACGTCGGGCTCGGCTACATCCGGCTCGGCCAACCCGCGCCCACGCTGTCCGGCGGGGAGGCGCAGCGGGTGAAGCTCTCCTCGGAGCTGCAGCGACGCTCGACCGGTCGCACCGTGTACGTGCTCGACGAGCCGACCACCGGGCTGCACTTCGAGGACATCCGCAAGCTGCTCGGCGTGCTGGGCCGCCTCGTCGACGGGGGAAACACGGTGATCGTGATCGAGCACAACCTCGACGTGGTCAAGACCGCCGACTGGATCATCGACATGGGGCCGGAGGGCGGCTCCCGAGGTGGCCTGGTCGTCGCCACCGGGACCCCCGAGGATGTCGCCCAGGTCGAGGGAAGCTTCACCGGGCAGTTTCTGCGGCGCGTGCTCGCCGACGGCGCCGATGGCTCCAACGCCCCCGACGGCGCGGCCGGCGCGGACGCCCCGGTCCCGGTCCCGGTCGCTCTTCGCACCTGACCTTGCCTCCTCGCTGGTGAGCGGGTCCCGTGAACCACTTGGCCGCGGGACACGTGCCACCAAGGAAGCATGATCGACGGTCCGAGGAGGGAACCATGACAGACGCCGTAGACCATTCCTCACGCCGGGCCGTCCTCGTCGGCGCCGCGGGCGTCGCCGGTATGGCCGGCGTGCTCGCCGCGTGCGGGGGTGGCTCTGGCGGAAGCTCCGGGGGCGGGTACGGCGGTGCCCCCGACTCGGGTTCGACGGAGGGCGGGGGAGCGGGCGAGGCCCTCGCGCAGACCTCCGAGATCCCGGTCGGCGGCGGTAGGGTGTTCGACGGGCAGAAGGTGGTGGTCACCCAGCCGGAAGAGGGGGACTTCAAGGCCTTCAGCGCCGTCTGCACGCACCGCGGCTGCACGGTTGACAGCGTTGCCGACGGCGTCATCGCCTGCCCCTGCCACGGCAGCCGATACAGCATTACCGACGGCTCGGTGCAGGGCGGCCCCGCCCCGAAACCGCTACCGACCGAGAACATATCGGTCGAGGGGGAAACGATCAGGCTGGCCTGAGCGTCGATTTCTTTCCTCATCGTCACCGATGGACCTTGCCGAAACGGCGGGTTGTGACCCCGATACCGGGTGCGCTGTGAGAATGTACTGCCGTGACTACGTTGGCCGGGGGCGGCGTACGTGAACAGGAACGTGATTCGCACGGGCGAGGGCCCGGGGCTTTCCGGAAGCGACCGCGATTGCGGTGGCGCGTTTCCTCGCGCCGCCGCTTCGCGGCGCTGTCCGTCCTAGTCAGCGCCTTCGCGGCGATCATGTATTGGGTGGTTCTTCCGCCGCCGTATTTCGCCGACGCGTTCAACTACTTCACCGCGGCTCGCCGGTGGCCGAACATCTTCACCCCGGGCGTGGCGGCGGAGGAGTGGCCGTTCATTCCCGTCGACCTGAAGATGTGGCACATGACCCGCACCGCGCTGGTGCTGCCCACGCGGGTCGTGCAGGAGATCTTTGGCACCGGTCAACTCGCCTACGGGGTCACCACGGCGCTGCTCGCGGTGATTTTCGCACTCGGCTGCTATTTCGCGGGCAGGGCGCTATTCGGTGATCTTGTCGGTGTTCTGACGCCTTTCTTGATCCTGGTGCATCCCTATTTCACCATGGTCGACACCTTCGAGCCCGACGTCGTCAGCTCCGCCCACGGGATCCTCCCGGACCAGCTCGGCGCCGGACTGTACGCGATAGGGGTGGCCTGTCTCGTCGTCGCCGCCCGCCGGGACGGTCGCGCCCGTACGTTGTTGCTGGTCGCGGCGGGGCTCGGCTTCGGCACGGCGTACCTCGCCCGTGAGTTCGTGGCGTTCATGTTCGCGGCGATCCCGGTCTTCTGCTGGCTGCTGCGGATTCCGCTCCGCCGTCTCGTCACGGTCGCGCTGCCGATGCTGGGGGTCTTTCTCGCCGAGGTCGTCTACTCCGCGATCATCTTTGCCGATCCGCTCGCGCGACTGCGGGTCGCGGAGACCGACGTGGAGCTCGACGATCCGGCGACGACCGCCGAGGTGCTGCTGCGCTTCTGGCAGAGCACCAACAACTGGCACCCGTTGGGTGTGGTATTCGCCGCGGCCCTCGCCATCACCGCCGTGGGCTGGTTGCTGACCAGGGACCGACGCCTCGCCGTCATCCTGGTCTGGTTCGGCTCGCTCTGGGTCCCCCTCACGCTGATGTCGGGGGTCCTCGACCCGAGCACTCCGTCGCTGCGCTCCTGGGTGGTCCGTTACTGGATGCCTGTCTACCCGGCGCTGATGATCGGTGCGCTGGGTGCGTGCGTTCTGCTCGTCCGTCGCATACCGTGGCGGCGCCGCGGACTACTTCGCGCGGCCGGGGTTCTGGCGCTGGCCGGCGTGACGCTTGTCGGCTACCTGCTCCCCGCGGGGCGGGAGATCCTCGGCGAAGATCGAGACGAGCCGTGGAACGAGTTCCGTACCTGGCTGAGCCACCACGGTGAGGTCACGACGATCCGGACGGACATACGGACCGGTCAGACACTGCATTTCTACGTACGCACCCCGCGCGGAGAGTCGGTATGGAACGGCTCCGTCGAGGCCTTCCCGCCGCGCCAGTACAGCATCCCGGACGAGGCGCGGTCCGGGCCGCTGTTCACGTCCCGGTGGACGTTCTTCCGCAACGGGCCGGACGAGTCCAGCGAGTGGCACGTGGTGTGGCGGTCCTCCAACGGGTTGCTCGAGCTCTGGGACCGTTGACCCCCTTTTGGGTAGTGATCTTGCAGAAATTCGACCCGGCCCGGGTTGAATTTCTGCAAGATCACGGCCAACGGGGGAGCGGCGTGACCAGGGTCTCGGCTGTGTGGCGACTTGGACACGACCTTGCATCGAGCGGAGTTAAGGTGAGGCCGTGGCAGATCCGGCGACCTATCGGCCCGCGCCCGGTTCCGTGCCCGACTCGCCCGGGGTCTACCGGTTTTGCGACGGGCACGGCAGGGTCATCTACGTGGGCAAGGCCAAGAGCCTGCGCGCCCGGCTGTCGTCGTACTTCCAGGACTACGTCAACCTGCATCCCCGTACCCAGACGATGGTGCGGACGGCCGCCAGCGTCGACTGGACGGTGGTCGGCACCGAGGTCGAGGCCCTGCAGCTCGAGTACACCTGGATCAAGGAGTACGCACCCCGGTTCAACGTCCGCTACCGCGACGACAAGAGCTATCCGTACCTCGCGGTCACGTTGAGTGACGAATACCCCCGGGTGATGGTGATGCGTGGCCAGAAGCGCAGGGGGGTGCGCTACTTCGGCCCGTACTCGCACGCCTGGGCGATCCGGGAGACTGTGGATCTGCTGCTCCGCGTGTTCCCGGCCCGCACCTGCTCCAGCGGCGTCTTCAAGCGCGCCAGGCAGATGGGCCGGCCGTGTCTCCTCGGCTATATCGACAAGTGCTCCGCCCCCTGCGTTGGCCGGGTGGACGCGGAGGAGCACCGGGCCATCGTCGAAGACTTCTGTGACTTCATGGCCGGCCAGACCTCCCGTTTCCGCAAGCGGCTGGAGCGGGAGATGCGGGAGGCCGCCGCCGCACAGGACTACGAGCGCGCCGCCCGCCTCCGGGACGACATCAAGGCTGTCCAGCGGGCGGTGGAGAAGCAGGCGGTGGTGCTCGGAGAGGGCACGGACTGCGACGTCATCGCGTTCGCGGAGGACCAGCTCGAGGCCGCTGTCCAACTGTTCTACGTGCGGGACGGGCGGGTACGCGGACAGCGGGGCTGGGTGGTGGACAAGGTGGAGGACGTCACCACCGGCGATCTCGTCGAGCAGTTCCTCTCCCAGACCTACGGTGGCGAGTCCGGGACCGCCGTGCCTCGCGAGGTCCTGGTACCCGCCCTGCCGCCCGATGCGGCGGCCATGACCGAGTGGCTGACCGAGCGCCGCAGCGTCGACCCCAGCACCAGAGGCGGGCGGGTCGAGCTGCGGGTACCGCAGCGCGGCGACAAGAAGGCCCTGTTGGAGACGGTCGCCCGGAACGCGCACGAGGCGCTCGGGCTGCACAAGACCCGGCGGGCGAGCGACCTCACCACCCGCAGCCGGGCGATCCAGGAGATCCAGGAGACCCTGGGGTTGGACGAGGCGCCTCTGCGCATCGAGTGCTACGACGTGTCGAACCTGCAGGGCTCGCACATCGTGGCGTCCATGGTGGTGTTCGAGGACGGCCTGGCCCGCAAGGGCGAGTACCGGCGGTTCACCATCAAGGCCCTCGACGGGCAGGACGACGTCGCGGCGCTGCACGAGGTGGTGTCCCGGCGGTTCCGCCGCTACCTGGAGGAACGTACGGCCACCGGCGAGCTCGCGGTCGCCGGCGGGCCGGAAGACGAGCCGGGCGGCGAGGGACCGTACGGGGAGCCCGAACGCGGGGGACCGCAGCCGATCGATCCCGAGACCGGACGGCCGCGCAAGTTCGCCTACCCACCGAACCTGGTAGTGGTGGACGGGGGGCAGGCCCAGGCCGCGGCGGCCCAACGCGCCCTCGACGAACTGGGCATCGACGACGTCGCCGTGTGCGGTCTCGCCAAGCGGCTCGAGGAGGTATGGCGACCCGACGAGGCCGAGCCGGTGATCCTCCCACGTACCAGCGAAGGGCTCTACCTGCTGCAGCGGATCCGCGACGAGGCGCACCGCTTCGCCATCGCCTTCCACCGGAAGCGCCGCGCGAAGGCGATGACGGCAAGCGAGTTGGACGAGATACCGGGCCTGGGCGAGACGCGTCGGCGGACGCTGCTGCGCCACTTCGGCTCGGTACGGCGGATCAAGGATGCGAGCGTTGCGGAGATAGCCGAGGTGCCCGGCATCGGCCGGCGTACCGCCGAGACCATTGCAGGGGCCCTCCGCGGGCCCAAGGAGGGGGGACCATGACCGGGCCGGGTGTCCGCCAGCTTCCTGAGGTCGTGATCATCACCGGCATGTCGGGTGCCGGCCGCAGTACTGCCGCGAAGTCCCTCGAGGACCTCGACTGGTTCGTGGTCGACAACCTTCCTCCGGGCCTTCTCGCCACCATGGTCGACCTCGCCGGGCGAATGCAGGGCGCGGTACCGCGCATCGCCGCCGTCGTCGACGTTCGGAGCAGGGCCTTCACCACGGATCTGCGTTCCGCTACGGAGGAACTCCACCTCCGGGGAATCGACCCCCGGGTGGTGTTCCTGGAGGCGAACGACGACACACTGGTACGCCGCTTCGAGAACGTCCGCCGCCCGCACCCGCTGCAGGACGAGGGGCGGCTCACCGACGGCCTGGCCCGGGAGCGCGAGCTGCTCCGCGAGGTGCGCGGCGAGGCCGATCTGGTCATCGACACCTCCAACCTCAACCTGCACGAGCTGCGCGCGAAGATCGTCGCCTTCTTCGGCGACGCCAGCGGGCCGGTGCTACGGGCCACCGTCGTTTCGTTCGGCTACAAGTACGGGCTTCCCGTCGACGCGGACCTCGTCGTGGACTGTCGCTTCCTGCCGAACCCGCACTGGCACACCGAGCTGGCACCGCTCACCGGCCGCGACGAGCCGGTGCGTGAGTACGTGCTCTCCCAGCCCGGCGCGAAGGAGTTCCTCGACGCCTACATGGAGGTTCTCCAGCTGCTCGCCCGCGGCTACGAGCGGGAGGGCAAGCACTACATCTCGCTCGCCGTAGGCTGCACCGGCGGAAAGCACCGCAGCGTCGTGATGGCCGACCAGTTCGCGGCGCAGCTCAGCGACCGCGGTCTCGAGGTGCAGGTGATCCACCGAGACTTGGGGCGGGAATGAGCGGCCCAGGTGGCTCCGCCTCGGCGAGTGCTGTCGACGGGCCGACGGTGGTGGCACTCGGCGGCGGCCACGGTCTGTTCGCCTCGTTGTCCGCGCTGCGCCGGGTGGCCGGCTGGCTCAGCGCCGTCGTCACCGTCGCCGACGACGGCGGCTCGAGCGGGCGCCTCCGCGAGGAGTTCGGCGTCTTTCCGCCGGGCGACCTGAGGATGGCGCTCGCCGCGCTGTGTGGCGACGACGACTGGGGGAGGACCTGGAGCCGCCTGGTGCAGCACCGGTTCCACAGCGACGGACCGCTGCACGGGCACGCGGTAGGGAACCTGCTCATCGTTGCCCTGTGGGAGCTGCTCGGCGACACGGTCGCCGGGCTCGACTGGGTGGGGCGCCTGCTGGGCGCGCAGGGCAGGGTGTTGCCGATGGCCTCCGTGCCCCTCGACATCGAGGCCAAGGTCCAGGGCGCGGACCCGGTGAGTCCGGGCGAAATCTCCGTCGTCCGTGGGCAGGTCGCCTGCGCGAGCACGCAGGGTCGCGTGCTCGGCATCTCGCTCATCCCGTCCGAGCCCCCGGCATGCCGGGAGGCGGTTCGTGCGGTGCGCGAGGCGGACTGGGTAGTACTCGGGCCCGGTTCGTGGTTCACCAGCGTGCTCCCGCACCTGTTGGTGCCGGAGCTTGCCGCGGCGCTGTTGGAAACCCGGGCGCGACGGGTCGTCGCGCTCAACCTCGCGCCGCAGCAGGGCGAGACCGACGGGTTCTCGCCGCACATGCACCTGGAGGTGCTGAAGACGCATGCTCCAGAATTTGTCGTGGACGTGGTTCTCGCCGAACGGGAGGTCGTCGGGGACCCCACGACTCTGGAAAAGGCTGCCGAGGCGCTGGGAGGGCAACTGGTTCTTGCCCGGGTGGCCGCCGATGACGGTTCACCCCGGCATGATCCGGCGCGCCTCGCCGCGGCCTACGCCGACATCTTCACTGCAATGTAAGGGGGAGGGACAAGCGCCATGGCAATGACAAGCCTGGTCAAAGACGAACTGAGTAGGTTGACGGTAACGAAGCCGTGCTGCCGGAGGGCCGAGGTTTCCTCGCTGCTGCGGTTCGCCGGCGGGTTGCACCTGGTGGGAGGGCGCATCGCCATCGAGGCCGAGCTGGATACCGGGTCGACCGCGCGGCGGCTGCGCAGGGACATCGCCGAGGTCTTCGGTCATGCCTCCGACGTCGTGGTCCTCGCGCCGAGCGGGCTGCGCCGGGGAAATCGTTATCTCGTGCGGGTGTTTCGGGACGGAGAGAGCCTCGCCCGGCAGACGGGGCTGATCGACAACCACGGCCGTCCGGTCCGCGGGCTCCCCCGGCACGTGGTCATCGGTGGGGTCTGCGACGCGGAGTCCGCCTGGCGAGGCGCCTTTCTCGCCCACGGCTCGCTCACCGAGCCCGGCCGGTCGATGTCGCTGGAGGTGACCTGCCCGGGGCCGGAGGCGGCGCTTGCGCTCGTCGGCGCCGCGCGGCGGCTGCGGATCCAGGCCAAGGCACGCGAGGTGCGTGGTGTCGACCGGGTGGTGGTCCGCGACGGCGACGCGATCAGCGCCCTGCTCACCAGGTTGGGCGCTCACGACAGCGTGCTCGCCTGGGAGGAACGACGGGTGCGCCGCGAGGTCCGGGCGACCGCCAACCGGCTGGCGAACTTCGACGACGCGAACCTGCGGCGGTCGGCGCGGGCCGCGGTGGCGGCCGGTGCCCGGGTGCAGCGTGCGCTGGAGATCCTCGGCGACGAAGCTCCCCAGCATCTGGCGGAGGCGGGCAAGCTGCGCCTGGATCACAAGCAGGCCAGTCTCGAGGAGCTCGGCCGGCTCGCCGATCCGCCGCTCACCAAGGACGCGATCGCCGGCCGTATCCGCCGCCTGCTGGCCATGGCGGACAGGCGGGCCGTCGATCTCGGCGTCCCGGGCACCGAGGCCAATCTGACGGCGGACATGCTCGCTCAGTGATGGCGCCTCGGTGAACAGGGAGGTGACATGAGGTAAACGGCGTCTGGTTCTTGGCGCGTGTGCTCGCGGGCCGCAGGAAACTGGGGCGGCGAAACACGTCGCCGATCTCCAAGGGAGAGGCCGTGCTCCGGTCCCGTGCGGCACGCGTCCGCGTCGCGGCCCCGACCTACCTGGTCGGGGCCGCGCTCGCTGTCGCCTGGCTCGGCCTGCGGCTTTTCTACCTGGAGCCGCCGATCCCCTCCGACCAGATTCAGTACCTCCAGTTCGCGGCCGACTTCCCGGGTCCGGTCGACAATCAGGGCGCGCCGCACCGGTTCCTGCGGTACGGGATCATCGCCCCGACCAAGGCCGCGATGCTGCTGTTCGGGTACTCGCAGGCGACCTACTACGTGGTGCCGCTGCTCACCGGGATGCTCCTGGTGTGCGCCACCTACGCGGTGGGGTGTCTGCTGTTCTCGCGGTCCGTCGGGGTGGCCGCCGCCGTGCTCCTGGCCTGCGGGACGTACGTCTTCGACAACGGCACCGAGCTGCTTCCCGACCTGACGGCGGCCGGGCTGTGCACCGCGGCGGTCGCGGTGGCGGCGGCCGTGCGGCAGGGTCGGGTGGCCCGGCAGCGGGCCGCCTTGGTGGTTGTCGGCCTGCTGCTCGGATGGAGCTACCTGGCCCGTGAGTTCATCGTCTTCGTCTGGCCGCTCGTCCCGTTGTTGCTCTACCGCCGGGTTGGCCTCCGGGGGCTGCTGTGGATGGCGGCTCCGGTCGCCGTCCTCGGCCTCGCCGAGAGCGCGCTGAACTGGGCCGCGTACGGGGAGACGCTGGCGCGCCTGCAGGCAATCACCGGGCACGGCACATTCAAGCTGAAGGAGGACGCGTGGTGGCAGGGCCAGTCTCGCACCGAGTACCTTGCCGGCCTGCCTGATGTTCTCGGCGGGCCAGCCGAGGGCCGGTGGCTGCTGGGGTTGCTCGGCGCCGCCCTGGTCGGTGTCGCGGTGCGGCCCCGCCGAGCCTGGATCTTCGCGGCCTGGATCGCGCTGCTGTGGTTGCCGCTCACCCTGCTCGGCGGGCTCGTCGATCCCGAGGTTCCCACGGTGAACGTGCATTTGGTCAGGTACTGGTACCCGATCTTCCCGGCCATCCTCCTCGGCGGGTTGGGTGCCGTCTGGCTGCTCGTACGTGCCCTTCTTGGCCGGCTAGGTGCAGCCCTCTCCGCCGTTCTCGCCGCCCTCGTGGTGCTGGCCGCCGCGGCCGTACCGAGCGGGATCGCGGCGACTGAGTGGGCCGCCCGGCCCGCGTACCGGGCGAACGGCGCGACCCAGCTGGAACAGGTCCGCACCTGGATGGGCCGGCACGGGGACGGCGTGGGGACCGTATGGACAGACCCGCGGACCATCCACCTACTGGAGGTCTTCCGCAACGGCCCCTTCGGCGGGCGGGTATGGGCGAACGAGCTGCGCCGACTGGGCGAGAACGGCTCTCCGCGCCCGGGTGACGTCGTGGTGCTCTACGAGGTCCGGCGCGGTGGGCCCTGCGTGTACTGTGGGCGTGCGCTCCGGGAGGTCCTCGGCTCCCCACCGCGGACCCCGCCGACGTGGCGGGAGGCGTACGCCTCCGGCGACGGGATCCTGGAGATTTACCGGGTCGTAGGTGGAAACCCGGCGGGCTGACCGGGAAGAATCGGTGAAGGCGACCATGCAGTCGCAGAGCGGAACCACCTAGCAGCAGATAGGACCGGCCTTGGGCCGGCAGATCACGTATGAGGGGATAGGTTGCCGTGACCATCCGCGTAGGCGTCAACGGCTTCGGTCGCATCGGCCGCAACTTCTGGCGTGCAGTCCACGCCAGCGGCGGCGACAGCATCGACGTCGTGGCGGCCAACGATCTCACCGACACCGCCACGCTCGCCCACCTGCTGAAGTACGACAGCGTGCTCGGCACCCTTCCGGACAAGGTGGAGGCGGCTGGCGACTCCATTCGGGTCGGGGACAAGACGATCCGCACGCTGACGGAGCGCGACCCGGCGGCGCTGCCCTGGGCCGACCTCGGCGTGGACGTGGTGATCGAGTCGACCGGGCGGTTCACCAACGCCGACGACGCGAGGAAGCACATCGACGCCGGCGCGAAGAAGGTGATCATCTCCGCTCCGGCGAAGGGTGAGGACATCACCATCGTCATGGGCGTCAACGACGACAAGTACGACCCCGCGACGCACACGATCATCTCCAACGCGTCGTGCACCACCAACTGCGTCGCTCCGCTGGCGAAGGTGGTGCTGGACAACTTCGGGATCGTCAAGGGCCTGATGACGACGATCCACGCCTACACCAACGACCAAGTCATCCTGGACTTCCCGCACACGGACCTGCGCCGGGCCCGGGCGGCGGCGACCAACATCATCCCGACCACCACCGGCGCGGCCAAGGCGACGGCGCTGGTGCTGCCCGAGCTCAAGGGGAAGATGGACGGGATCGCCATGCGCGTTCCGGTCACCGACGGCTCGGTCACCGACCTGGTGGTGGAGACCGAGCGCGAGGTGACCAAGGAGGATGTCAACGCCGCGTACCGGTCCGCGGCGGACGGCCCGCTCAAGGGCTACCTCGAATACACCGAGGACCCGATCGTTTCCTCGGACATCGTCGGTTCCCCGGCGTCGTGCGTCTTCGACTCCGCCCTCACCATGGTCTTCGGCAACCAGGTGAAGGTGATCGGGTGGTACGACAACGAGTGGGGCTACTCGCACCGCCTCGCCGACGTCGCCCGGCTCGTCGCGTCCCGGCTGTAGGCGTCCATGCGGAGCATCGACGACCTGGCGGTCGCCGGAAGGCGGGTGCTGGTCAGGTCCGACCTGAACGTACCGCTGGACGGCGAACGGATCACCGACGACGGCCGGATCCAGGCCAGCGTTCCCACCATCACGCGGCTGACCGAGCGCGGCGCGCGGGTGGTCGTCTGCTCGCACCTGGGTCGGCCCAAGGGCGAGCCGACACCCGAGTTCTCGCTGCGACCGGTCGTGCGGCGGCTGGGTGAGCTGCTGGGCGGCACCACCGTGCGGTTCGCCGACGACGTCGTTGGCGAGGGCGCCCGCCGCGTCGTCGGGGAGACCGGCGACGGCGAGGTGGCCGTGCTGGAGAACCTCCGCTTCGAGCCGGGCGAGACGAGCAAGGACGACGCCGAGCGGGGCGCCTTCGCGGAGAGGCTCGCGGCGCTCGCGGACTGCTACGTCGGCGACGGGTTCGGCGCCGTGCACCGCAAGCACGCCAGCGTCTACGACGTACCGAGGCGGCTTCCGCATGCCGCGGGAGGGCTGGTGCTGGCCGAGGTCGAGGTACTGAAGACGCTCACCGAGCACCCGGGTCGCCCGTATGTGGTGGCGCTCGGCGGCGCCAAGGTCTCCGACAAGCTCGGCGTCATCGCCAACCTGCTGACCAAGGTGGACCGGCTGCTCATCGGCGGCGGCATGGCCTACACGTTCCTCGCCGCTCAGGGGTACGAGGTCGGCGCCTCGATCCAGGAGAAGGACCAGTTCGAGCAGGTCCGAGGGTTTCTCTCCGACGCGCAGGCACGCGGCGTCGAGCTCGTGCTGCCGGTCGACGTGGTGGCCGCGACGCGCTTCGCGGCCGACGCCGAGCACGAGACGGTACCCGCCACGGCGATACCGGCGGACCGGGAGGGCATGGACATCGGCCCCGAGACCCGCACCCTGTTCGTGAACAGGCTCGCCGACGCGCGCACAGTGTTCTGGAACGGGCCGATGGGCGTGTTCGAGTTCCCGGCGTTCGCCCACGGGACCAGGGCGTTTGCCGAGGCGCTGGCGAAGGTGGACGGGTTCACCGTCGTCGGTGGCGGCGACGTGGTGGCGGCCGTGCGCGGCCTTGGCATGCCGGAGGATGCCTTCTCGCACATCTCCACCGGCGGCGGAGCGAGTCTCGAGTACCTCGAGGGCGAGGAGCTGCCCGGCCTGTCCGCACTTTCCGGATGAGTGGGCCGTTCATACGGACCTAACAGGTAGTCTCTAACTGACCCATTTAGCAGAGATTGTGTCAGTTTGGAGGGTACCGATGGGCACCGCGACCCTGGCCCGCGGTGGGGACCACCGGCTCGGCGTGGTGGTCCCCACGACCCGGGCAGGAGGGTACTGCCGGATCAGCTCGGACCGGATGGGCCTGGAGATCGGCATCACGATCCAGCGCAACGACGAGGCCGATCTGATCGACCGTAACGGCTGGACACTGGCCGGGTTCTGGACCGACAACAACCTTTCCGCCACCGACCCAAACGTCGAGCGTCCGGAGTATGAGGCGATCATGGCCGCCGCCGAGGCCGGCGAGATCGACGTGATCGTGTGTTGGCACATGTCCCGGCTGTGGCGCACCCGCAAGGAACGGGCCGAGGGCATCGAACGCCTGAAGGCGTGCGGGGTGTCCGTCGTGTGCGTGAAAGGGCCAACGCTGGACATGACGACCGCCTACGGCCGGGGCGTTGCTGGGATGCTCGGTGAGGTGGACACGATGGAGGTCGAGATCAAGAAGGAGCGGCAGCAGGCCGGATATGAGGCCGCCGCGGGCCGGGGCCGGTGGCACGGCGGGACCCGCGGGTTCGGGCACGTGCTCGTGTTCACCGAGCCGGAGCCGTTCCACTGTGAGACCTGCGGCCCGGTGCCGCAGATCACCCCCGCTGGTGACGGCAAGCTGGTCTGCCGCTCGTGTGGGGGCACTCATGTGGTGCCGGTGGTGCGGCACATCCGCGCCATCCACGTCCACCCCCGCGAGGCTGAGGTCATTCAGGAGATGAAGCGCCGCGCGCTGGCCGGGGAGTCGGTGCGGTCGATCTCCAAGGATCTGTATGCCCGCGGGGTGCGCGGGGTCAACGGCGGGAAGCTCACCGAGCACGCCATCCGTAACATCCTCACCTCGGCCCGGATCTCCGGGCGGCGGGAGTACAAGGGGGAGATCGTCGCGGACGCGACTTGGCCGGCGATCATCACCCCCGAGGAGTCCGACCGGCTGCGCCGGATGCTGCGCACCAAGGGCGGCACCGGAGCACCGCGTACGACCAAGCGGATGATGTCCGGCATCTTCCGCTGCGATTTGTGCGGCTCGTCGCTGGCCGGCCGCCCTGACGCCCGCGCGTGGCGGTACGGGTGTCTCGGCTGCGGCAAGGTGAAGGTCAACGGCAAACTAGCCGACCAGTGGGTCCGTGACTTCATCTGCACCGCCCTGGACAGCGACGAGATGCGCCAGCGGCTGCGGAAGCGCCCGGACGCGGACCCCGACCTGTACCAGGCGATCACCGAGGACGAGGACGAGCTGGTGATCCTCGCCCGCGAGAAAGCCGAAAAGAAGATCACCCGCGCCGAATGGCAGGCCCAGCGGGAGATCATCGAGGCCCGGTTGGAGGCCAACCGCCGCAAGGTCGCCCGGCAAACCGAGACCACGGCGTTGTCCGACTTCATCGGCACCCTGGAACAGATGCGCACCCGGTGGCACCAGTTCACCGACGGTCAGCGCCGCGCCGTCATCGCCTCGTGCGTGTCCGAGATCCGCGTCAAGCCCGCCACCCGCCGCGGCCCCGGACTCGACCCCGACCGCTTCGAGGTCCCCGACGGCGCATGGCTGCTGTAATCCGTGCCGGGAAGGGCCGACAGCGTTCCGCTGGCAGACAAGCGCTGATAGCGGGCCGCAGCAGTGACCCCACGTGACCGGAAAACCGGTTACGGGATTGTGACACTCTGCGCGCTACCTCGGTGTTGCTCCTGTACCGGTGCGGAGATCAGCACCGTGACTGTCATGGAGCCCATTGAGCTGACTTCGTTCTCCTTGGCGCGTCGTTCCAGATTCTCGCCTTGGTCCTTGAGGGGATGGGTTTCCGGGAGTCGAGAGACGAACTCAGCCATTCGGTCGAATATGGGATCTGCCGATACCCGTTCCAGGTTCGCGAAGTAGTCGACCGTCGCTCGGACAGCTGGGTGTTCGGGGAGCGCGGCTTGTACCTCGGTGAGGGTCAGCCCTGGGCGGTGGTAGTAGCCGAGGGCTTGGTGGACGGCTTTGGACCAGTCGTCGATGTCGTGGGCGAGGCGTTGTGAGGATACCGTCAGGTCGGCCCAGGGTTCAGCGATGAGAACCCCGCAGCGGGCTACGCGCAGTGCCTCGCGGAGGGTGGCTTCGGTATTGGGGATGTGATGAAGGACGTTTCGCAGGACCGTCCAGTCGAAGCAGCGGTCGGGAAGGGCAAGCTTCTCGGCGTAGCCTTCGCTGGCGTGCAGACCCCTCGCCCTGGCTTCCTCGATGTTGTGACGGCCCCGGTCGACGCCGTGCGCCTCGATACCTTCGTCGTTGCACAGCGCGAGGAGATCACCGCGGCCACAACCGACATCAAGGACCGAGCGCGGCCCCAGGCTTCGCAGATGCCAGAAGAAGCGCTGGAGCGGCGTCGGGGCGGCCACGGTGCTCAAACGCATCCCTGGTAGGAGCGGCCCCGCACGAGATCGAAGCTCATTTTGCCGCGCCACTGCTCCGCCAGCTTGCACCGGGCGCTCATGTAGGCGAAGGAGATCGCGCGGCGCGGGTGCGGGGTGTGGTTGGGGCCAGACCAGTGGACCGTCTTCCCAGAGTGGAAGGAAGCCCCTCCGGCGGGTACGGGGACGGCGACGGCCTGGTCGTAGGGGACGTTCTCCTCGGGGACGCGCCACTCTTCGAGCATGGCGTGCGGCAGAATGCCCCGCCGGTGGCTTCCGGGGAGGAAGTTGAGACAGCCGTTGTCGGCGGTGGCGGGGTCGATGGCGATCCAGCAGACTACGAACTCGGGCGGTTCGACATGGGTCCAGTAGGCGGAGTCCTGGTGAGGGGACTTGGGGGAGCCGATGTGCGGCGGTTTCATCCACCCGATGGAGGCATGCAGCTTGATGTCCGGGCCGGTGATCTCTTGGACCAGATCGAGTATCCGGTTGTCACGCGCCAGGGTGGCGAAGAACTCGTCGTTGCGGGCCAGGTCTTTGAGCTTTCGGATCACAGGCTCGGCCCCGCCGCTGGTGGGTTGCCGCTCGGTGTCGAAGGCCGTGGCGGGGAAGTCCGTGCGCCCGGCGAGGATGTCGCCGAGCCTGTTCCGCGTTGCCGTCAACAGTTCCTCGTCGAGGAGCGGTTCGACAGCGCAGAACCCGTGGGTGGCGAAGAATTCGCGGAACGCGCTGGGGCTGGTGATCCTGGAGGAGTCGGGGAGGATGCGGGTCATCGGGTCATTCCGCCATGCCAGCCATGCTGTCCAAGAGCTTGCGACCCGTTTCGGTGAAGCTCCCGACCTCGTTGAGAGTGCCGATCCCTCGTTGGAACTTGTCTTCGATGGTCTTGGCGTGGTCGGCGAAGATCGGAGCATCGACCAGCGGGATGGCGCGCCGGTAGATGTGCACGAGCCGGGAGAGCACGAACTGGGCATGGAAGATCCCCATCACCGGTCTGGGGTCGCGCCGCAGCGGTGACCGGTGCAGCTCATCGGGAGGGTTCAAAACGAGCGGGTCCGCTGTTTGGACGACGTTGAGCCTCAAGTGCGACGTTTCGTGGACGAGGTGCTCAAAGAAGTACATGACCCGGTGATACTCGGGGTACGGCTCGCGCAGGAACACGGCGCCGAAGAACTGGAGGCTGGTCGCTCCTGTGATCCCCGAGCCCCGTGAGAGACAGACGTGGCGAACGAACTCGTCCACTTCGGTCCGCATCTGCGGGTCGGCCGCCTCGATCAGGGCGAGGGCTTCGTCTACATCCGCCCGGTAGCCGGCCAACGCGTCATCGGAAAGCGGGTCGATGACCGTCATGCGGCCGAACCGATCGGGGACGGGATGTGCCCGCAGCCTGGCCAGCACGGATTCTTCCCAGCTAGTAGCGCCAACCGTGTCCACCGTCCGCCCTGGGGCGTACCAGTCGTGGGTACCGAAGGCGCTCAGAGACGCGATGCTGGCGCGCACGGCATCGGAGTCGTTGCGGGTGATCGCGTCCAAGAGCGCATAGTGAGCGATGAATACCGCGGGAGACAACGCTCGCGACAGGTCGAGCTGAGCGCATCTTTTGTTCAAGGAGGCGAGATCAGTTCCCAGTCCCGCGCTGGCGCTGTTCAACAGAGCGACTGTGCTGTCCCCGAGACGTTCTCGCAGGTGGCGATGGAGGCTTGCGGCGTTCGCGCCGTTTGGTCGGGCGTCACACAGATCCGGCTCAGACAAGGTAACGGTCATCAGGAGGTTCCGTTCGCTGAGGGTCAAACCGGGAAGGACCCCGGGACACGTCCCTGGTACTGGCGAGGCTGCCCATGTCCGAGTACGCGGCTGACACGATGCCCCCGGTTTTCTCCAGCCCGGAGAACCAGGGGCAGCCGCCTCTACACGCGGAGCCCTCCCGTTCGGCCCGAAATAGGCGTTCCAGGGGGCCGGGTGACCCGTGAGCGGTTTCGCGCCGACTACTAGCTGATCTGTACGGTGGGGACCGGTTCCGCCCCGCCCATCAGCGCCTCGGCGGGCACCTCGAACGATACTTCGGGGGCCTCGGTGGCGTCGGTCATCTCGGGGGTCTCGACGCGCTCGTTGTCCGGTGCCATGCTGATCACACCCGCTCTCTTTGTCCGTATTCGAGTGGACACTGAGCGTAATAAGCGACCAAGATCCAGTCAACGCAATTACCGTTCGGCTGAGATCAGCCGCATGGTCGGGATCAGCAGGTCGGGGGCACTACACTCTCGCTGTGTGACCGACGAGACCGCCGCCAACCAGACCCCAAGCCTGCCCCCCCAGTACACGCCTGCTGAGGTCGAGGGCAAGCTGTACCGACGTTGGCACGCGGCCGGCTACTTCGAGGCGGACCCCAAGAGCGGGAAGACCCCCTACTCGATCGTGATCCCCCCGCCGAACGTCACCGGGGCGCTGCACCTGGGCCACGCCTTCGGCCACACGATCAAGGACGCGCTCACCCGGCGTGCCCGTATGCAGGGGTTGGAGGCGTTGTGGTTGCCGGGCATGGACCACGCGGGCATCGCCACCCAGACCCTGGTGGAGCGGCATCTCGCCACGACCGAGGGCAAGTCCCGCCACGACCTGACCCGCGAGGAGTTCGTCCAGCGGGTCTGGGAGTGGAAAGAGGAATACGGTGGCCAAATCCTCGACCAGATGCGGCGCCTCGGTGACAGCGTGGACTGGTCGCGTGAGCGGTTCACCATGGACGATGGCCTCTCCCGAGCGGTCGGCACGATCTTCAAGCAACTGTTCGATGACGGGCTGATCTACCGGGCTGAACGGATCATCAACTGGTGTCCGCGCTGCCGGACTGCCCTGTCGGATATCGAGGTCGAGCACCGCGACGACGACGGCGAACTGGTCTCTATCCGTTACGGCGCAGGAGACGCCTCGGTCGTGGTCGCCACGACGCGCGCCGAGACGATGCTCGGTGACACAGCCGTCGCCGTTCACCCAGACGATGAACGCTACCGCCATCTGGTGGGCAAGTCTGTGGAGCTGCCCCTCACCGGACGCAGCATCCCTGTGGTGGCCGACGCGCAGGTGGACCCGGAGTTCGGTAGCGGCGCGGTGAAGGTCACCCCCGCCCACGATCCCAACGACTTCGAGATCGGTCAGCGGCACGGTCTGCCCGCCCTGGAGATCATGGACGAGCGGGGCATCATCACCGCGCACGGCCCCTTCGAGGGCTTGGACCGGTTCGAGGCTAGGCCGGCGGTGGTCGCGGCCCTCCGCCAAGAGGCGCGCATCGTCGCGGAGAAACGCCCCTACGTCCATGCGGTCGGCCACTGCTCCCGCTGCGACACCGTCGTGGAGCCGCGGCTGTCCCTGCAGTGGTTCGTCCAGGTCGCCCCGCTGGCCAAGGCCGCCGGGGACGCGGTGCGGGACGGCCGGGTGCGGTTCCACCCGCCGGAGATGGCCGCCCGTTACTTCGAGTGGGTCGACAACATGCGGGACTGGTGCATCAGCCGCCAGTTGTGGTGGGGGCACCGTATCCCCGTGTGGTACGGGCCGCACGGTGAGGTGGTCTGCGTCGGCCCGGACGAGGAGGCGCCCACGGGCGAGGGCTGGCACCAGGACCCGGATGTGCTTGACACATGGTTTTCCTCGGCGCTGTGGCCGTTTTCCACCCTGGGGTGGCCGGAGGACACCGAGGATCTGCGTGCCTTCTACCCCACCAGTGTCATGGTGACCGGATACGACATCCTGTTCTTCTGGGTCGCCCGCATGATGATGTTCGGCCTCTACGCGATGGCCGACCGGGGGCCACAGGATGCGGTGCCGTTCAGGGACGTCGTGCTGCACGGGCTGATCCGCGATGAGCACGGCAGGAAGATGTCGAAGTCGCGTGGTAACACCGTCGACCCGCTGGACTGGATGGATGCCTACGGCAGCGACGCCCTGCGGTTCACCCTGGCCCGCGGCGCCAACCCCGGCTCCGACGTGCCGATCGGCGAAGAATGGGTCCAGGGTTCGCGGAACTTCTGCAACAAGATCTGGAACGCCACCCGATTCGCTCTCATGAACGGCGTCAGGACCGGCGTGGTCCTCGCCGACGGCGAGCTCACCGGGCCGCTGCCCCCGTTGGAGCGGTTGTCGACAGCGGACCGGTGGATTCTCTCTCGCATGAACAGTGTGGTCGCCGAGGTGGACACCGCCTACGAGGAGTATCACTTCGCGCGGGTGTGTGACATCCTCTACCACTTCGCGTGGGATGAGCTGTTCGACTGGTATATCGAACTGGCCAAGACCTCCTTCCAGCGGGGTGGGGCAGAGGCCGAGACCACCCGAGCCGTGCTCGGCCACGTCCTCGATGTCACTCTTCGCCTGCTCCACCCGGTGATCCCGTTCGTCACCGAGGAGCTGTGGTGCGCCCTGACCCATAAAGAGTCGATCACCATCGCGCCGTGGCCGCACGCCGAACTTCGACTCGCTGATCCGCACGCCGAGGACACCATCCGCCAGCTGCAGACCGTCGTCACCGAGATCCGGCGGTTCCGCGCCGAACAGGGACTCAAGCCCGGCCAACGCGTCCCCGCACGCATCCACTTTGACGACCCGCTGCTGACCGGCTTCGAGGAGCACATCCGCTCCCTGACCCGCCTGACGGCACCGGCGGACGGCTTCGCCAGCACGGCCGCGGTCGAGGTCGCCGAAGTGAGGGTGGAACTCGACCTCTCGGACGCGATCGACTTCGCCGCCGAACGCAAGCGTTTGGAAAAGGACCTGGCCGCAGCGGAAAAGGACAAGGCGACAGCCGAGGCACGCCTGGCCGACTCCAACTTCACCAGCAAAGCCCCGGAAACGGTCGTGGAGAACTTCCGGACCCGGCTCAACGACGCCGAGACCGAGATCACCCGGATCACCAAGCAGCTCGCAGCGCTGCCCCGGCCGTAGGCGTAACGCTGCCCCCCGCACGGCTCTATTTCTTGTCGGAGCGGCCCAATAGGATGCGGGCGCCGAGACGCAATTTGCGGCCCACCCCGCCACACTTCACGCATTTGCGATGTGCGTAGGTGAATATCTCGCCGTGTTGTCGTCCGGGAGTGTCTTTGCACGCCCGGCATTTGGTGTAGGGATGGAGGATCAAGGATACCACGTACCCGCCCGCGGCCAGTAAGGCGATGGTCCATAGCGGGTCCATCAGTGACCCCCACCGCTGGAGGGTCTCGATGTCGCAGACCTTCTACGGCGGGTCGGGCAGCGGTTAGCCTCGGCTGCGATAATCCCAGCCAGAACATCGAACGCGCCGTCGTGGGGATGAGATGCCCACGATTCGAGATCGCGCCCGACACGCCACCTAACCTCCTGGTCGTCAATCCAGACAGAGAAACGGCGAGGTGGCAGGGTCACCACCGTCACCGACACCGACGAGATCACGAAGGTATCGAGGCCGTGACGTTGCAGCTCAACAGCCAATCCATGGGCGATGTTCTCGCGTATCATTCTTCACTCGATCGCCTATCCCCCCGTGACGCTGGCTACAGCTCAGTCACGGTAAGCGTGAATTGGTCGTCAATTCCCAGCTCACACCACACGATTTTGCCGCCGGTCTTGGGCCACCGATATCTCCAGTCCTTGCTCAGCTTTTCTACGAGTTGGAGGCCACGCCCGTACGGGTCGTCGGGGCGGGTCTGCCGGCGGACAGGTGGGGTGCGGTCCCTGTCCCAGACCTCCAGCACAACCCGGCCATCCGGGGTGCGGTAGATGCAGATGGAGACCAGGCTGCATCGCTCGCGTAGCTCACTCCAGCTGGGGCGCTCCTTGGTGATGCCGGTGGCCTTGACGGCATTGGTGACCAGCTCGGAGGCGAGAAGCTGAGCGGTATCGACCAGACCGTCAAGGGCAAAGTCTGTGAGCACCTTGGCGGTGAAGCATCGCGCCAAGCGGGCGGCCGAGGGCAAGGCGGCGAACGCGGCGCAGGTCGTTAGCATTGCTGGACATCCCCCTCCTGTCGTCTCTGGCGTCGTCGGGCCTCGCGTCTCCGCAAGACGAGGGTCGCGGCGCGTTGCCGATCGTGGTTCGGGCGGTGGCGACCCCATATGTGTGACGGCGATTCCTCGTAGTGCCAGAGCCGGAAGAACTGTTTCCGGGCGAGGTAGACGTAGGTGACAAACGACTTGCGGGCGAGGCCGAGCGACGCGGCGGCGCGCTCGTAATCCTCGTGGGTAGCCAGAGCGAGCAGCACTCGCTGGTTAAGCGGGGTCAGCCGGGACCAGACCTGCTCAAAGGCAGTCTTCTCGATGACCTAATCCTCGGGAGACGAGGTGGCCGTACTGGAGGCGTCCCACCAGTAGAGCCAGAATCGGGGCATATCGGGTGCGCCGGTTCGGTAGATGTAGCGGCCGGTCCAGTGGGACTCGTCATCGACGTACAACCTGATGGCTCGTTCTCCTAGTGTCCTGCGCCGGGGATCCGTTGAAGATATGAGGCGAGTCGTTCGAGGATCTCGTCGGCGGTCTTGGTCCAGGTGAAGGGCCTGGGGTTGTCGTTCCAGGTCGTGGTCCACTCACGGAGGTCCTGTTCCAGGGCG
>WHSR01000135.1 GCA_009379995.1 Streptosporangiales bacterium | reverse complement strand
TCTGCCCTTCCTGATCGGTCAACCGCCGCGCTCTCACCGGCTCCGCCACCCGCACACCTCACCCTCGACAACGATCACATTCCTGTCGAGGGTGACGCCACTTCGTCCAGCCATCCCGGACGCCCCACGGCGTGTCACCAGACCCGGCGAACGTTCATGGTCAGCGCACTAGCCAGTCGGCGGTGGCCGCTCAGAGCCCGAGTTCGAGACGTTCAGCTGGAGACCTACTCGTCGCCGCACCGCTACGTATGGCCGTCCGAGCTGGACCTCGCCGCGTAGCGGAGCAGCACGGCGCCCGAGACGAACGGTCGTGTCTCCAGCAGCTCCAGCTTCACCGCGGCCGACTCGAACAGCCGATCGCCGCGGCTACACCCAGCCGCAGGAGCGCGCCATCGGCGGCAGACCTGCAGCCCGGGACAGGGCATCGGACGGATCGGCAATCGTCCCGTCCCGCATCGACCGGATTGTGACCGGACACGGCAGCGAGGCGGCCGGTAGCCCGCCGGCGGTCAGCGGCTGCGCTCCGACCGGGAGCGACGCTGCTCGAACCGGCTCACCCGCGCCGCGCGCTTCGGCGTGACGCCGACCTGCTGCCGGAAGCGCGTGATCAGATGCTTGTGGCTCCACCCGATCTCACGGCAGATCGTCCCGATCGGTACGGCGCCCGCGGTTCGGGGGACACGGCCGGGCGGGGTCGAGGCGGGCCAGCAGGAACCGGTCGAGCACGTCGAAGCGCTGCGTCCAGGTCGGCAGGTCCCGGACCCGTTCGCCCAGCCGCCGGGCGTCTCACCGAGCACATCGCGCAGGTCGACCAGCCGGCCGGTGAGCCGATCCAGCGGTACGCCGAAGACCTGGTAGGCGCCGAGCGGTGACAGGACCATCCGCAGGTACTGCGGTGCGCAGCCGCCCTCGATCGCCGAGTGCGCGCCCCGAACGCCTCGGCCAGATTGGACGGGACTGCCGCCGAGAACTTGAGGCCTGCACGGCCTCGCGGTCGACCGCGGGCCGCGCATGCGGCATGGCCCCGTTCACAGTCGATGACCTGCACAACCTGCCGCCCACCGTGGACCTGATGACCGCCGCCCGCGCCCTCGGCATCGGCCGCACTAAAGCCTACGAACTCGCCCGCACCGACCAATTCCCCTGCCGCGTCATCCGCATCGGCGAACTCTACCGCGTCCCCACCGCCGACCTACTCCGCCTCCTCGGGGTACCGACCGATGACCGCGACGTGCCACCCAAGACCGCATCGGGACATTCAGGGTTGCGGGATGACGACCAAGACCACGGTCAAACTACGGTCAAATGGTCAAGGACCTAACGCCTTACTCGGCGACTAGGCCCTTGACCTGGGATTTCTCTGGTAGCCCCGACCGGATTTGAACCGGCGCTACCGCCTTGAGAGGGCGGCGTCCTGGGCCGCTAGACGACGGGGCCACGTGCTTGTAGCGACAGCATAGTCAACGTCGCCGGAGCCACGCTGACGGCCCCCGCAAAGATAGCGTCTCCGCCCGGCGGGCCCAAAACGGGGGCTCCGACCTGCTCCGGTAAGGGTGATCACGATCCCCGGCCGCGGGGTATCCGCGGCCGGGTTTTTGAGGGATGGTGGCACGTATGGGCCCCGCCCCTCGCGGGCACGGTCCGCAGGCCACCCGGTCGTCGAGATTGGAGGTCGGCGAGATGCCCAACCGGATGCGATTCGGGATCTTCCTGGCGCCGTTCCACGCGCCGACGGGCCAGAACCCCACAACCGCCTTCGCACGCGACCTGGCCACGATTCAGCTCATGGACGAGCTGGGCTACGACGAGGCCTGGATAGGTGAGCATCACTCCTGTGGGGTTGAGATCATCCCCGAACCTGCGATCTTCATCGGGTGGGCGGCCGCCCAGACCAAGCACATCAGGTTGGGCACAGGAGTGCTCTCGCTGCCATACCACAACCCGCTCTGGGTGG
The DNA here is from genome assembly GCA_009379995.1 of Streptosporangiales bacterium. GTDB lineage: Bacteria > Actinomycetota > Actinomycetes > Streptosporangiales > WHSR01 > WHSR01. Next base: position 12,028 of record WHSR01000135.1, on the reverse strand, counting down.
CGGACCGCATGATCCTGCTCGACCACCTGACCCGAGGGCGGGTGATGCTGGGGCTCGGCCCCGGCGCGCTCCCCACCGACGCGGCCATGATCGGCATCGACCCGGCCGAGCAGCGGGAGGCGCTCGAGCACGATACCGACGTTCTCATGCATCTCCTGCTCGACGACGAGCCGATCTCGGTGGAGACCAAGCGCTACCGGCTCGTCGACGCCCGCTGCCAGCTTCGGCCGTACACCGATCCCTGCTTCGAGGTCGGCGTGGCCGCAATCGCGTCCCCGGCCGGCCCGCGGATGGCCGGAAAGCATGGCCTGGCCCTGCTGTCCGTGGGAGCCACCATGCGAGGCGACGAGGGCCTCGACGCGCTCGCCCTGCACTGGAACGTGATGGAGGAGCGCGCCAAGGAGTTCGGCCAGGTGGCCGACCGAAACAAGTGGCGTCTGGTCGGTCCCATGCACGTCGCGGAGACCCGCGAGCAGGCGCTCAAGGACGTCGAGTACGGCATCGAGGACTGGTTCGACTACCTGCAGCACACCGCCGCCGCGCCCCAGTTCCGCCCGCTGGGCGAGACCCTGAGCGAGCGCATCGAGTGGGTGAACGAGAGCGGCATCGGCGTCATCGGCACCCCCGATGACGCCGTCGCACAGATCAGAAAGCTGGAGAAACAGTCCGGCGGCTTCGGCTCGTACCTGATGATGGCCCACGACTGGGCCAACTGGGAGGCCACCAAACGCCACTACGAACTCTTCGCCCGCTACGTCATGCCACAGTTCCAGGGCTCGGCGACGCGCCTCCAGGCGAGCGAGAGATGGGCGCAGAGTCGCTGGCAGGAGCTGGACGCCAAGCAGTCCAAGGCGATCCAGGACTGGAGCGCCAAGCGGGATCAGCCGCAGGAGACCCAGTCCGCCCCGACCGCCGGGTAACCCCGACGCTGGTGTCTCGCCGGGCCGGCTTCCCGATGGGTGGGTCCAAGCGGTGGATCGCGCCGTTTCGAGACGCCTTCCCAGACGTTCACATGGAGATCGTGGACCTGATCGCCGAGGCCGACCGCGTGGTCGGGCGTTTTACCTGCTCGGCGACGCGTCGAGGAACGTGGCGCGGATATCCTCCGACCGGCCGCCGCTTCGACCGGGTCAACGAGGTCTATATCTTCCGGATACGCGACGGCAAGATCGTCCACGTTTGGGGGCTCGAAGACGATCTGGAACGGATGAGGCAGCTCGGCCTTGCCTAGGATTGCCGCGCCGTGGCACCGCTCGCCGGCCTACGGGCCCCCCGAGGCCTTCCGTCGGGAGCCCTGCTGTGCTGGTCAAGAGCTTGCTGGGGTACCAGGACTCGAACCTAGACTAACGGAACCAGAATCCGTCGGGCTGCCAATTACCCCATACCCCATAGATGCGAGCCGGCTGGGCCGCTCGCCCGGAGCAGTCTAGCCAACCTCCGGCCCACGGACCAACGCGTCACGCCCATCGGGAGGATCACCCGGGCAGCGAGCCGAGCGCGCTGCTCAGGCGAGCCAGCGTACGATCCCGCCCGAGCAGCTCTATCGACTCGAACAACGGCGGCGACACTCGCCTTCCCGTCACTGCCACCCGGACCGGAGTGAACGCGACCCGCGGCTTGAGGCCCAGGCCATCCACCAGCGCCCCGCGCAGCGCGGTCTCGATGGCGTCGTGGTCCCAGGACGCCAGGCCGTCCAGTGCCTTCATCGCTCCCTCCAGCGCGGGCCTGGACTCGGCCTGCAGGGCGCGGGCGGCCGACTCCGGGTCGACGCTGAAGTGCCGTTCGTCGACGAAGAGGAAGCCGAGCATCCCCGGAGCCTCGGTGAGCCGGCCGATGCGCTCCTGCACCAGGGGCGCGCCGCCGTCCACCATCCGCCGCTCCTCATCGTTGAGCGGGTGGCCGACGAGTCCGGCCCGCTGCAGGAACGGCGTCATACGTGCGGTGAAGTCCGCGCCGTCCAGCGCCCGGATCTTGTCGCCGTTGATGGCCTCCAGCTTCTTCATGTCGAACTGGGCGGAGTTCTTGTTCACCCGCTCGATGGCAAACTCCTGGGCCATCTCGGCGAGCGAGAACTCCTCCCGGTCGTCGCCGGGCGACCAGCCGAGCAGGCCCAGGTAGTTACACATGGCCTCGGGAAGGAAGCCCTCGTGCCGGTACCAGGCGATGGAGACCACGCCGTTGCGCTTCGACAGCTTCTGCCCGTCCTGCCCCAGCACGTACGGCAGGTGCCCGAAGCGGGGGAACTCCGCCTCCGGCACCCCCATGGCCCGGTAGACGGCGATCTGCCGGGGCGTCGACGACAGCAGGTCCTCGCCCCGCAGGATGTCGGTGACCTTCATGAGCACGTCGTCGACCGCGACGGCCAGCGTGTACAGCGGCATGCCGTCGGCCCGGCTGAGGACGAAGTCCGGCACGTAGGCGTGGTCGAAGGTGACCTCGCCCCGGATGAGGTCGGTGAACGTCGTCGACCCCTCGGGCATCCGGAACCGCACCACCGGCCTGCGGCCCTCCGCCTGGTAGGCGGCGACCTGTTCGCGGGTCAGTTCCCGGCAGTGGCCGTCGTACCCGGTGGGCGCTCCCCGCTTCCGGGCCTCCGCCCGCCGCTCCTCCAGCTCCTCGGTGCTGCAGTAGCAGTGGTAGGCGTGCCCCTCGGCGAGGAACCTCTCGGTCCACTCGCGGAAGATCTGCTGCCGCTCGCTCTGCCGGTACGGGCCGTACCGGCCACCGACCTCCGGTCCCTCGTCCCAGTCGAGGCCCAGCCAGCGCAGCGTGTCCAGCGCGGCGTGGATGTATTCGTCGGTCACCCGGGCACGGTCGGTGTCCTCGATGCGCAGGACGAAGGTCCCGCCGGTATGGCGGGCGTACGCCCAGTTGTACAGGGCGGTGCGGATGTTGCCCACGTGCAGGTCACCGCTCGGCGAGGGGGCGAACCGCACCCGCACGGAAGTGCTGGCATCAGTCACGGGCTATCACTCGGTTGGTGAGCGTTCCGATCCCTTCGACGGTGACGGAGATCTCGTCGCCGACCGCCATGGGACCGACCCCCTCCGGCGTCCCGGTGAGGATGACGTCGCCGGGGATCAGGGTCATCACGGCGCTGACATACGCGACGAGCGCGGGGATGTCGTGTAGCAGCAGCGAAGTGCGCGAGGACTGCTTGACCTCGCCATTCAGGGTAGCCGAGATGGCGACGTCGGCGGGGTCGAGATCGGTCTCGATCCAGGGGCCGAGGGGGCAGAACGTGTCGAAGCTCTTGCCCCGCGTCCATTGCCCGTCCGCGCGCTGCAGGTCACGCGCCGTAACGTCGTTGCCGCAGGTGTAGCCGTAGATGACCTCCGTGGCCCGCTCCCTGGGTACGTCGCGGCACAGCCGGCCGACGACCACGGCCAGTTCGGCCTCGTAGTCGAGGCGCTGCGACTGCTCCGGGTAGACGATCCCGTCGCCCAGCCCGATCACGGACGTGCTGGGCTTGAGGAAGATGATCGGCGCCGCCGGCGCCTCGGCACCCATCTCCCGGGCGTGCTCGGCGTAGTTCCGTCCGATCGCCACGACCTTGCTCGGCAAGATCGGCGGGAGCATCCGAACCTCGGACGCGGCAACCCGCTCGCCGGTCAAGCGGAGGTCCCCGAACGGGTGGCCCTGGATCACGGCCACGGCCTGCTCGTCAGCGTCGCCCTCCAGCACACCGAAGGCGATGTCACCGTTCCGAGAAAACCTGACTACGTGCACCTCTGCCGCCTCACTATCTCGGTGTTGTGGCCAGGCTAGAGGTTATCGGCTGCGCGGCCCGGGTACTCGCCGACGTCACAGGCCGTCCCGGCGGGGAGTCCTGGATCACAGCCAGTACGCCGAACGCCTGTCAAGATGGAATGGCAGGGAGGTTGATCATGCGAATCGTGAACCCGACGTTCGGCCACCCCGAGCACGTCGCAGAGACGTCGGCCAGCCGCCCGCTGGACTGGCGGTACGACCCGATGTGCGTCTTCTCCAACTCCAAGCCCAACGCCAACGAGCTGCTGCACGGCGTACGGACACGGCTGGAGGAGGTCTTCGGCCGCGACGACGTTGCCTACGAGGCGAAGCAGAGCGCGGCGGTGCCCGCGGATCCCGACATGATCGACTGGCTCGCCGAGCAGTACCGCCTGGCCGTCCTTGCCATCGGCGATTGAGGCTCGTGCTCGTCGTGGAGTTTCCACGACTCGGTTGAGCTGGAGAAGCGCGGCGTCACGGCCTACGTGATAGTCACCGACGCCTTTCTTCCGCTGGTTCAGGCGCAGGCCAAGGCGCGGGGAGCCGATCCCCGCCTCGTCGTGGTCAACCACCCAGTGGGCGGCCTGCACCGGGACGAGCTCGCGGCGCGCATCGACCAGGCCGCCGAATCGCTGCTCGAGGCCGCCGGGGGCGGAACCGGGTCGGCACGGACGGGCGACGAGAGGGGGTAGCGGCGTGGCCGAAGGGGTAGCCGAAGAAGAGATCATCACACTCGATGATCTTTCTCACGAGCAGTGGTTCAGCTATGTGGAGGAACGTGGTTGGGGGGACGGCCTTCCGACAATCCCGCCGACCGAGGAGGCCGTCGCTGCCTTCACCGAAGGATGGACGGCCCAACCGGAGCCGTTCCCACCCATCCCGCCGCGCCGGGTGGCGCCCACGTGGTCGAGCCTGGCGGCGAACGCCGTCATGGCCGGCTGTCGGCCGGAGCACTTCGCACTGATCCTCGCCGCGCTGCGGGCCACTATGCATCCCGACTTCAACCTGCACGGGATCCTCGCCACCACCCATCCGTGTACGCCGATGGTCATCGTCAACGGGCCACTCCGGCGCGCACTGGCCATCAACTGCGGCGCGAACTGCCTGGGCCAGGGCACCCGAGCCAACGCGGTGATCGGCAGGGCCCTCCACCTCGTCCTCACCAACATCGGCGGGGCCCAGCCCGGCATCATGGACCGCGCCACCCTGGGCTCGCCCGCCAAGTTCACCTACTGCTTCGGTGAAAACGAGGAGGCCAGTCCCTGGGAGCCGTACCACGTACGCCGCGGCTTCGCCGCATCGGACGACGTCGTCACGGTGGCCGCGACGGAGCCGCCGCACAACATCAACGACCACGGCAGCACCTCCGGGGACGAGATCATCACCACGATCGCCGGCACCATGTCGGAGGCGGGGTCCAACAACGTCTACATCCGTGGCCCGCACTTCGTGGTCATCGGTCCGGAGCATGCCGCGACCCTGCACCGGGACGGGTGGACGGTGCCGCGCATCCAGGACGAGCTCTACGAACGATCGCGTATCCACCTCTCACGCGTGTCGGCCGGGAACCGGGCGCAGTTCCAGGACCACGGCATCGAGCCCAAGAACGATCACTACTACGTCGGTCCCGGGCCCGAGCAGATCCATGTCCTCGTGGCGGGCGGGCCCGGCAAGCATTCCGCCTGGATTCCGTCGTTCGGTGCCACCGCCGCCTGCTCGGAACGCGTCTCCTGACCCCGGCCGCCATGCTTGCACCCACCGACTTCCCCGTCTTCTCCGACACCACGTCGTGGCGGGACGCGCAGCAGGAACTCGATGTCGCCGGCCTCACCGACGGGCTGCCCGTCGTACCCCCCACCTCCCGACGCCTCGACGAGATGCTCGCCGCCGCGGGAGATCCGGATCGGTCGTACGGCCCGCTCCCGCCGCTGTTCGGCGAGCTGACACCGCGCGCCGTTGCCTACAACGCGGTACTCGCGGGGTGCCGTCCCGAGGAGCTCGGGGTCGTCGTGTCCGCGCTGACGGCGGCCCTCGACCCGGGCTTCAACCTCCTCGGCATCCAGACCACCACCGGATCGGCGACAGTCGCCGTCATCGTGCACGGTCCCGCGCGGGCCGCGCTCGGCATGGCCTCGGGCGCGAACTGCCTGGGGCCGGGCAACCGGGCCAACGCCTGCATCGGCCGGGCGGTGCAGCTCACCCTCGTCAACCTGGGCGGCGCGGCGCCGGGTTCGGTCGGCATGGCGACGATGGGGCAGCCCGGCAAGTACACGTTCTGCTTCGCCGAGGGCGACGACCCGTCGTACCCGGCGTTCCACGTCCGCCGCGGCTTCGCCGCCGACAGCAGCGCGGTGACGGTGGTCGGCGCCGCCGGGACCGTCGAGCTCGTGCCGCCAGCCGACGGCGCGACGGCCGAGGACATCCTGGCACCTGTCGTACGCATCACGGGCGCGTCCCGCCTTGGCGGCGGTGAGCAGTTCCTCCTGCTCCCGCCCGAGCTCGCCGCCGGGTTGCGGCGTAACGGATGGACGCTGGAGCGGATCCAGGAGTACGTCTGCGACCGGGGACAGGACCGGGAGCCCGGCGCCGTCCAGATCCTCGTCACCGGCGGGACGGGCATCAAGATGACCTACCTGCCGACGTGGGCGGGCGGCACCTCGTCGGTGACCAGGGAAGTCATCGTCCCCTGATCGCGGAAGCCGACCTGCGAGGATGAATGCATGAGCGTGGTAAAGATCAACGTGCTGACCGTGCCGTCGGACATGCGGGAGGAGCTGGAGCGGCGGTTCGCCGGCCGCGCCGGGATGGTGGAGACGCAGGACGGCTTCGAGTGGTTCGAGCTGCTCCGGCCGGTCGATGGGACCGACCGGTACCTCGTCTACACCCGCTGGCGCAGCGAGGAGGACTTCCAGCGCTGGCACGAGAGCATGGCCTTCCGGCGCGGGCACGAGCAGGCGCAGGCCGACAGGGAGGACGACGGGGACGCGCACCGCGCCCCCGCGGCGACCGACTCGGAGGTCTGGTCGTTCGAGGTCGCCCAGCACGCCGGCCCGCGGAGGTCCTAGCCCCCGCCGAGATCTATGTTGCGGGCCGGATTTAGGTCCTTTTGTCCCCCCACAACATAGATCTCGTCGGCTTGTCCGCCTAATCCAGGTCGTGGCCCCCACGCAGCAGGCCGTACGTCACGGCGTCGGCGAGCGCGTCCCAGGAGGCGGCGATGATGTTCTCGTCGACCCCGACGGTGCCCCACTCGGCCTCACCGTCGCCGGACTCGATGAGCACCCGGGTCACCGCTCCGGTGCCGTGGCTGCCCTCCAGGATCCGCACCTTGTAGTCGACCAGCTCCAGCGAGGCCAGCTCCGGATAGATCCGCTCCAGTCCGAGCCGTACGGCACGGTCCAAGGCGTTGACCGGACCGTTGCCCTCGCCGGTGGCCACCATCCGCTCGCCCTTGGCGTACAGCTTCACGGTCGCCTCGCTGAGCAGCGAGCCATCGGGACGTCGCTCCACGATCACCCGCCAGGACTCCACCTCGAAGTGCCGGCGGCGCTCCCCGGCGAGCTCGTCGCGCAGCAGCAGCTCGAACGAGGCGTCGGCGGCCTCCAGCGTGTACCCGCGAGACTCCAGCTCCTTTACCCGTTCGACGACCCGGCTGAGGGTCTCCCGGTCGCCCGACAGGTCGTAGCCGAGTTCCTTGCCCTTGAGCTCCACCGAGGCCCGGCCGGCCATGTCGGAGACCAGCATCCGCATGTCGTTGCCGACGAGGGCAGGCTCGATGTGCTGGTACAGCATGGGATCGACCTTGACCGCCGAGGCGTGCAGCCCGGCCTTGTGCGCGAACGCGGACATCCCGACGTACGGCTGGTGTGAGTTCGGCGTGATGTTGGTTACCTCGGCGATGGCGTGGGCGATCCGGCTCATCTCCCCGAGCCCTCCGTCGGGCAGGACCGTCCTCCCCTTCTTGAGCTGGAGGTTCGCCACGACGCTGAACAGATTGGCGTTGCCGCAGCGCTCGCCGTACCCATTGGCGGTGCCCTGGACGTGCGAGACGCCGACGTCGACGGCGGCCAGCGTGTTGGCGACCGCGCAGGCGGAGTCGTCGTGGCAGTGGATGCCGAGCCGAGCCTTGGTGCGCTCGTCGACTCCCACGATGACCTCGGCCAGCTCGCCCGGCAGCATTCCGCCGTTGGTGTCGCACAGGGCGATAACGTCGGCACCTGCGTCCGCCGCGGTGCGTACGACCTCGACCGCGTACGCCGGGTTGCTGCGGTAGCCGTCGAAGAAGTGCTCGGCGTCGAGGAACACCCGGTGGCCTTCGGCCCGAAGGTGCGCGACGGTGTCGGCGATCATCGCCAGGTTCTCGTCGAGGGTGGTGCGGAGCGCCAGCTCGACGTGCCGGTCGTGACTCTTCGCGACGAGAGTCACGACCGGCGCGCCGGATTCACGCAGCGCGGCCACAAGAGGATCATCCGCGGCCTTGACGCCGGGCCGGCGGGTCGCGCCGAACGCGGCGAGCTGCGCTTTCTGCAGGGCGAGCTCGGTACGAGCCCGCCGGAAGAACTCGGTGTCCTTGGGGTTGGCGCCCGGCCACCCGCCCTCGATGAAGCCGACGCCCAGCTCATCGAGGTGACGGGCGACCGCCAGCTTGTCAGGGACTGACAGGTTGAGACCCTCCTGCTGGGCGCCGTCCCGCAGGGTGGTGTCGTAGACGTGGAATCTGTCGTCAAGGGGTGGCATCGGGACGTTGTCCTCCGGTTGTCGGTCCAAAGAAAAAAACCTCTCGCGGGTCGCGAGAGGTTTGCGCGCTGACGGAGTCCGGACTTCAGCCAGCGCGCCTGCCGATAATGATCACGTTGAGATGCACGATGCCGAGTCTTGCACACTCGCCTGCCCGCCGCACATCGATCTCGACATCTGGACTCCCCCTTGTCCGTGACAAGGGGGAGGCGCGTAGGCGCGTCAGGTGCGGGCGAGCGTGACCTGTGCCTTCCGTTCCTTGAACCAGCCGATCAGCTCCTGCCCGTCGATCAGGTGCGGCTCGTCGGTCTTGGAGACGTCGATCGGCCCAACGACCGAGCCGCGCGCACCGGCGACGAGACACTCGGCGAGGCGCGTCCGCTTCAGGGACGTCCTGCTGAACCGCACGTCCTGCAGGCGGGCGCCACGCAGATCGGAGCCGGTGAGCACGGCCCCGTCGAACTCGGCGGCGAGCAGGTCGGCCTCCCGCAGGTCGGCGTCGTAGATCTCGGCACGCCCGAGGCGCGCCCAGGCGAGCACGACCCCACGGCCGGTGCAGTAACTCAGGTCCGCCTTGCTGAGCAGGCAGGCGGTGAGGTCAGCGTTCCGCAGCGAGGCGCCGCCCAGTGCGGCTCCGCTCAGGTTGGCACCCAGCAGGTGCACGCCATCCAGGATGGAGCCGTTGAACAGCGCGCCGCCGAAATCGAAGCCGCACAGATGAGCACCGCGCAGGTCGAGGTCGGCGCCGCTGAAGGATACGTCGAGATGCTGCAGCCGGGCCTGCCGGAACTCACCCAACCGCCGCCGGGCGCGGTCATCGAACGGCCACGCCGTGACCTCCAGCCGAGGAGCCCATCTCTCTTCCGCCGGCTTCGTACGGGTCACCAAGGCCCGTCCCTCCCTTCTCAGCCGGCCGCGGGTCCCCCAGTCCGGGGCAAACATCCAAGAAGGTGACATTCCCCCTCCCTCCGTGACCAGGAAACCGATGTCACATGCGTCTCTTCTTTCCCAGCAAAACCGATCTTTCCCCGGGAACACCGAGCCCAAGCATCGACTGTTCAGACCACGGCGTGCAACCACCCGTGCTGGTCCGGCACGCGTCCGTGCTGGATGTCCAGCAGCATCCGGCGCAGCTTCATGGTGATCGGTCCGGGCTGGCCGTCCCGTACGACGAAGCCTCCGGTCGCCGACTTCACCTCACCGACCGGGGTGATGACCGCCGCGGTTCCGCAGGCGAACGCCTCGGTCAGGTTGCCGGACCCGAGGTCCCGGCGCCATTCGTCGACGCTGACACGGCGCTCCTCGACTTTGTAGCCCATCTCCCTGCCGAGGGTCAGCAGCGAGTCGCGGGTCACGCCGGGAAGAAGGGTGCCGGTGAGTTCCGGGGTGACCAACGTGACCTCCCGCTCCTCCGACCCGTAGACGAAGAACAGGTTCATCCCGCCCATTTCCTCGACCTGCCGGTGCTCGGCCGCGTCGAGCCACACCACCTGGTCACAGCCGTTGTCGGCGGCCTGCTGCTGGGCGACCAGGCTGGCCGCGTAGTTGCCGCCGCACTTGGCCTCGCCGGTCCCGCCCGGGGCGGCGCGCACGTAGTCCTCGGACAGCCACACGCTCACCGGCTTGACTCCCTTGGCGAAGTACGCGCCGGCGGGCGAGGCCAGGACGATGAACAGGTATTCCCGGGCGGGACGCACGCCGAGGAAGACCTCGGTGGCGAACATGAACGGCCGGATGTAGAGGCTGTGTTCCTCGGCCGTCGGCACCCACTCCCGATCGTTTTGGATGAGCAGGTCGGCGGCCTCGACGAAGATCTCCTCCGGCAGCGCCGGCAGCGCCAGCCGGGCCGCGGAGCGGTTGAACCGTCGCGCGTTGGCATCGGGCCGGAACGTCTTCACCCCGCCGCTGTCCTGGTGGTAGGCCTTGAAGCCCTCGAAGATCGACTGTGAGTAGTGCAGGACCGCCGTCGCCGGGTCGAGCTGCAGCGGCCCGTACGGCCGGAGCTGGGCGTCGTGCCATCCCTGCTCCGCCGACCAGCGGATGGTGATCATGTGGTCGGTGAACACCTGGCCGAACCCCGGATCGGCTACCAGCTGCGCGCGCCGGTCGGCCGGCACGGGACTGTCGCTGCGGTGGATCTCGAACCGAACGTTCCGGACTGGGTTCGGCGTGGTAGTCATCGCGGTGTCCTCACTTCATCTCGGCACGGCCGCGTCGCTCGTGCTGGCTCCATTGTCCTCAATCGGATTGGCAGATTCCTCCGTCCCCGTCACGGCACACACGACAACCGGGCGCGCCGTCGGGCGCGCCCGGAGGGAAACGCGCCCGCTAACCGGATACTCGGGCGACGATGTCGTCGCCGACCTGTCGGGTCGAGCGCGCCGCCCATGCGCCCTGCCGCTCCAGAAGGTCCTCGGCGGCCGCCTGTTCCACCCGCGTCGCCGCCTCCGGCAGGCCGAGATGGTCGAGCAGCATCGCGACCGAGAGGATGGCGGCGGTGGGGTCGGCCTTGCCCTGCCCGGCGATGTCGGGGGCACTGCCGTGCACCGGCTCGAACATGCTCGGCGCGGTGCCGGTCGGGTTGATGTTGCCGCTGGCCGCGAGCCCGATTCCGCCGGCGACCGCCGCGCCGAGGTCGGTCAGTATGTCGCCGAACAGGTTGTCGGTCACCACGACGTCGAACCGCTGGGGCTGGGTGACGAAGAACATCGTGGCCGCGTCGACGTGACAGTAGTCGACCGTGACCTCCGGGAACTCCGCGCCCACCGCGGAGACCGTCCGCGCCCACAGATCGCCCGCGTAGGTCAGGACGTTGGTCTTGTGCACCAGCGTGAGCGACCTGGCCGGCCGGGCGGCGGCACGCTCGAAGGCGTATCTCACCACCCGCTCGACGCCGTAAGCGGTGTTGAGGCTCTCCTGGGTGGCGATCTCCTGCGGGGTGCCCCGGCGCATCACGCCGCCGGCGCCCGCGTACGGACCCTCGGTGCCCTCCCGTACCACGACGATGTCGACGTCCTCCGGCCGGACGGCCCCGAGCGGTGTCGCGACCCCCGGATAGAGGCGCACCGGCCGCAGGTTCACGTAGTGGTCGAGCTCGAAACGAAGCCGCAGCAGCAGCTCCCGTTCCAGCACCCCGCTCGGTACCGAGGGATCGCCCACCGCGCCCAGCAGGATCGCATCGTGGCGGCGGACCTCCTCGAGGACGGGATCCGGCAAGGTCTCCTTGGTCGCGTGCCACCGCCGGGCACCCAGGTCGTAGTCGGTGGTCTCGATCTTGAGATCGTAGGCGGGCGCGACGGCATCGAGGACCCGGAGTGCCTCGCCGACCACCTCGGGGCCGATCCCGTCGCCCGGGATCACGGCCAGCCTGACGTTGCGGGAAGACATAGGCGGGAGCCTAACCTGACTTGTGACACGCTCGGTGGTCCGGAGTGTGCGTAGCTCGTTGACGTGGGGGGTTGCGGTCGCGGTGAGCGAATCTGCGCACTAATCCGGCCCGTAGAGTGGGCCGTGTCCCCCTACGTTCGGACGGTGAAGACGG
>WHSR01000032.1 GCA_009379995.1 Streptosporangiales bacterium | reverse complement strand
GCCTGGACCCGCTCGACCGCGCGTACCCGCAACACCTCAAGCGTCCGGTGATCCAGTTTCCGGCCGTCGTTGTCGCGCATACACAGATCTTGCCAGATCACACCACCAAAGTCGACCTACTTATGAACTAATTAGTAAGGGGAACGGGAATCTTCCGCGGAAGACAATCCACAGGCGACTGGCCGACCCTGCTGCCCTGACTGGGCGTAGCTGCCGCTCACGGGAGTGCAACCTTCCCGGTGCGTGGTGTGTCCTTGGTTGCACAAAGTCGCGAACGAGGCGGTACGCGATGCGGGACGGGGATCTGGCGCAGTTCAACGAGTTCGTCACGCTGCACCTGACCGCACTCTACCGGTACGCCTACGTCCTCACCGGCAACCCGCACGACGCCGAGGACCTCGTCCAGGAAGCGCTCACCCGTACCGGGGTGGCCTGGCGCCGGGTGCGCCGCAAGGACGACCCGGAAGGATATGTCCGTAGCGCCATGGCGCGGATCATGGCGAACCGCTGGCGCCGGCCCAGGCGAGAACGCCTCATGGCCGAACCACCCGACCGGCCCGTCGAGGACTGCGGGCTGGATCGGATGCTGAGCGAGGACAGCTTCGAAGCCGTGTTAGCCGGTCTGCCCGGCCGGATGCGCGCCGTGCTTGTGCTCCGCTACGCCGAACAGCTCAGCGAGGAGGAGATCGCCCAGGTGCTCGGCTGCTCGCGGGGAACCGTGAAGAGCCAGGCGTCGCGCGCGCTCGCACGTCTGCGAGCGACGGTCCGTTCCAAGGAGTCGCTCAATGGGTGAACTGGAACAGACGATCGCCGAGCGGCTCACGGCCGGCGTCGAGCGCGCGCACCCGCCGCCCGACCTGGCCGCCCGGGTGCGGGACGCCGTGACCCGACGCCGGCGGCTGCGTCGCCGAGCCGGGGTGACCGGCACGGCGCTGGCGGCCGCCGTCGCGATCGCCGTGCCGGCGCTGTTCGTGGCCGGCGAGTCCACCCCGCCGCCCGTCACGCCATCCCGCTCGCCCAGCCCGACGCCGTCGGTCACGGCCACCCGGTCGCCCGGCCCTTCCCCGACTCCCACTACCGCTCCGCAAGGACTGGACCAACTCGTCGACATGTCAACCGCTGTGACGATCCCGGTCGCCCTGCCCGGCGGTCGACGATTTGGCGCTCGGGCGCTCTACCCCGATGGCACCGTGCTCGGCGCGCCCGAGCCGTCGGCCAACCCAGATAGCGGGATAGGGCCGGTTTGGTGGGCCGATCCTGCTTCCCCGACCGCCCGCTACCTGCGAGACGTCTCGGAGCCCGCGTACTTCGAGATCGGAACGCACTTTCAAGTCTGGCTCGAGACCAGGAAGAACAACGACGATCTTTACGACCTGGTGTGTCACGAACAGGGCAAGGGGCAACGGCCCGTTCGCCTCAACCGGCGCGCTCTCGTCCACAACCCGCCCTACTACCTCCTGGACCGAGACGTCATCGTCTGGACGAAGGACAAGGGGACGATCTGGATGGCCGAGGGCTGCACAGAGCCTCGACAACTGCCGGTGACGGGCCACGCAGTGGCGTTCTCCCACCCCAACGTCTATGTCAACAGCGGCTTCTCTGGCGACCTGCGTCGCGTGAACGTTAGGACGATGCAGGTCGAGCCCGTAGCACAGGCACCGGCGCGGGGCAAGAAAGCCGAGGGCACCCTCGACGAATACGCCGCCAATCCCGACACTCTCGCATGGCTCGACTCCGACGAGCTCACCATCGCCGACCCACGTACCGGCAGGCGCCAGGGGATCTTGCAGGTGCCGCGTGAACCAGGCGGTGGCACCGAACTCACCGCGGGCGACAACCTGATCGTCTACACCGCGTGGCCGGAATACCGAGGGCCAGAGTGCCTGGAATGCCCGGAATATCGTGACCCGCCCCACGCCACCGCACGCATCCACGACCCTCGGACCGGCCGGACGATCTCCTATCCAGGCGAGGCATTCACGGCCGGAGATTGGCTGCTGTGGAGCCAGGGCGACTACTACCGCCTGGCTCGGGTGCGCTGAGAGCCCTTCAGCCGCCGCGCAGGACGGCGCCGGTGCGGCGGGCCGCCTCGGCGGCGGCGGCGTCCCGGGCCGCCGTGGTCTCCTCCGCGGTGAGCGTGCGGTCGGGCGCGCGGAACCGAAGCGCGTACGCGATTGACCTGCGGCCCTCGCCCACCTGCGCTCCGGTGTAGATGTCGAAGAGCCGGATCGACTCCAGCAGCTCGCCGGCGCCACTGCGGAGCGCATCCTCGACGTCCGCCGCGGGCACGTCGTCGGCGATCATCAAGGCGACGTCCAGGGTCGCCACCGGGTACGCCGACAGCCGCGGCGGCTCTGCCGGACCGGATGTCGCGGCCTCGACGCGGGACGGGTCGAGTTCCATCGCACAGGTACGCGCCGGGAGCTCGTAGGCCTGCGTCACCCGCGGGTGCAGCTCCCCCGCGTGCCCGACCACCTGTCCGTCCATCACCAGGGCGGCGCACCGCCCGGGATGCCACGGGGCACGCTGATCCGCGCTTACGGTCAGGTCGACCCCGGCGGCGCGGGCGACCTCGCGCGCCGACTCGATCGCGTCGGCCCAGCTCGCCTCCCGGCCTTTCCCCCACCAGCCAGCCGGCACGCGGTCACCGGCCAACACGACGGCCACGTGGTGCGGCTGGTCCGGCAGCGCCGCGTCAACGGACGCGATCTCCTCCTGGGTGGGGCCGCGGTCGACCGGCAGCCTGGGCGGCGCCGGCGCACCCTCGAGGGGCAGGTAGACCAGCCCCATCTCGTACAGCGAAACGTCGGGGAAGCCGCGTCCCACGTTCCGCAGCAGCGCACGCAGCATTCCCGGGAGGAGCGTGGTGCGCAGCAGCGGCTCGTCCTCGGACAGCGGGTTGGCGACCTCCAGGCAGCGTCGCCGCGCGTCGTCCGGCGGCAGGTGCAGGCGATCCCAGTCCTGCCCGGACAGGAACGGAGGGGTGAGCACCTCGACGTACCCGGCCGCGGCCAGCGCCTGACCCACCCGCCTGCGGAGGCGCTGACCGGGGGTGAGGCCACCGCCCGCCGGCGCCTGCGGCGGGACCGACGGCAGCTTCTGATATCCCTCGAGCCGGATGACCTCCTCGGCCAGGTCGTTGGGGTCGCGCAGGTCGGGTCGCCAGGTCGGTGCGGTCACGGTAAGCGTGTCACCGCCGTCGACCTCGCAGCCGACGTCCCGCAGCCGGCGCACCACGGTCTCCCTGCCGTACGTGGTGCCGGCGACCCGGCCCGGATGATCGGCCGCAATGGTGATCGTCGTCCGGGGGGTGTCCACCTCCGCATGGGTGCGTCCGGGCAGCACGGTCGCGCCACCCAGCTCGGCCAGCAGCCGTACCGCCTTCGCGGAGGCGTACAGCGGCAGCTCCCGGTCGACGCCGCGCTCGAAGCGGTACGAAGCCTCGCTGGACAGCCGGTGCCGCCGGCTCATCCGGGCCGTGCCGGCCGCGGAGAAGTGCGCCGCCTCGACGACCATGTCGGTGGACGCGTCGTCGATCTCGGTGGACAGGCCACCCATCGTGCCGGCCATCGAGATCGGCCCCGAGGAGTCGGTGATCAGGATGTCGTCCGGGTCGAGCTCGCGGACGACATGGTCGAGCGTCTCCAGCCGCTCGCCCGGCCTCGCCCTGCGTACCACTATCTCCCCGTGCAGCTTGCTCCCGTCGAACGCGTGGATCGGCTGGCCCAACTCGATCATCAGATAGTTGGTGATGTCCACGGCGAGCGACACCGGGCGCATTCCGGCGAGCGTGAGCCGGCGCTGCATCCACAGGGGGGTCCCGCGCGTCGGGTCGAAGCCGCTCACCGCGCGCAGCACGAAGCGATCGCACGCCGTCGGGTCGGCGATGCTCGCGGGGTACGAACCCTCCTCCGCCGCCGGCAGGTCGGCGGAGGCCGGGTCACGAAAGCCCACGCCGTAGGCCGTCGCGGCCTCCCGGGCCAGCCCCCGCACCGACAGGCAGTAGCCCCGGTCGGGAAGCACGTCGATGTCGAGGACGTCGTCGCGCAGCTGCAGCAGTTCGACGGCATCGGCGCCGATCGGTGGGTCGCCGTCCAGCACGAGGATCCCGGTGTGGTCCTCGCCGAGGCCCAGCTCCCGGGCCGAGCAGATCATGCCCTCCGACATCCGTCCGTACGCCTTACGGACCCCGATCTCGAAGCCGCCGGGCAGTATCCCGCCGGGCAGCGCCACCGGCACCCGTGCGCCGACGTCGAAGTTGGTGGCACCGCAGACGATGTCGCGGGCCTCGTGCTCACCGACTTCGACCCGGCAGTAGCGCATCGGCTTCTTGACCCCGGCCAGCTCCTCGATCTCGAGGACCTCGCCGACGACGACGTTCTTGACCTCGTGGCCGACCGACTGCACTCGCTCGACCTCGAGGCCCACGCCGATCAGCTTCTCGGCGACGTCGCGCGGCGTCACCGGCGGGAGGTCGGCGTACTCCCGCAGCCAGGACAGCGGGACTCGCATCACACCTCCATACCGAACGGGAGGGTGAACCGGATGTCACCCTCGAACATGTCGCGCATGTCCTCGGCGCCGTGCCGGAACATCAGCGTGCGCTCGACGCCCAGTCCGAACGCCCACCCGCTGTAGCGCTCGGGGTCGATGCCGGCCGAGACGAGGACCCACGGATTCACCACGCCGCAGCCGCCGAGCTCGATCCAGCCCTCCGACTTGCAGGCCCGACACGGCGGCGCCCCCGGCTCGACCGAGGCACCCCGGCACGCGAAGCACTGCATGTCGACCTCGGCGGACGGCTCGGTGAACGGAAAGTACGACGGCCGGAAGCGGGTCGCCAGGCCCTCGCCGAACATCCCGGCGATGAAGGCGTCGATCGCGCCCCGCAGGTGCGCCATGGTGATGCCCTCGTCCACCACCAGCCCTTCGAGCTGGTGGAACACCGGACTGTGGGTGGCATCGGGCTCGTCGGAGCGAAACACCTTACCCGGGCAGACCACGTACACCGGCAGCGGACGGGCGAGCAACGCACGGACCTGCACCGGGGAGGTGTGCGTGCGCAGCAGGACGCCGGAGTCCTCGCCGCCGGAGGCCCCGGCGACGAAGAGCGTGTCCTGCATGGTGCGCGCCGGGTGGTCGGGTTCGAAGTTGAGGGCGTCGAAGTTGAACCACTCCGCCTCGACCTCGGGCCCCTCCGCGATCTCGAAGCCCATGGCCACGAACACGTCGGCCATGCGCTCCTGGAGCGTGGTCAGCGGGTGGCGGGCGCCGCGGGGAGCGCGATCCCACGGCAGCGTCACGTCCACCGCCTCCTCGGCCAGGGCGCGCCGGTCGCGCTCTTCCTCCAGCTCCGTCTCGCGCGCCCGCAGCGCCTCGGCGATGGCGGCGCGGGCGGCACCGACCCGCTTGCCCGCGTCGGCCCGGGCGGCCGGCGGCAGCGCGCCGATCTCCCGGTTGGCGAGCGCGAGCGGTGAGCGGTCGCCCGCGTGGGCGATGCGGACATGCTTCAACTCGTCGAGGTCGGCCGCCTTCGCGATGGCGCCGAGCGCCTCGTCGCGCATCCGCGCCACCTCCTCCGGGTGGAGCGGGGTGACCTCGACCGGGTCGTACGACTGTTTCGATGCGGACATGATGGTTACGAATCCTCGACACGGCGCGATCGTGGTATGGGGAGGGCCTGCCGGGCTTCCGGATCCCTCAGGCGAAGTCCGGAGCGCCGGCAGGCAGGATAAATCGAAACTCCGCGCCGCCGCCCGGCGCCCGGCGGACGGTGATCGTCCCGCCGTGGGCCTCGACGAGC
This sequence comes from Streptosporangiales bacterium, assembly GCA_009379995.1. GTDB lineage: Bacteria > Actinomycetota > Actinomycetes > Streptosporangiales > WHSR01 > WHSR01. The sequence continues at coordinate 43,081 of WHSR01000032.1, read as the reverse complement.
CCCTTGACGATGAACAGCCCAAGGCCGGTGCCGCTGCGGCGCTTGCCGCGCCAGAACTGCCGGAAGACGCGCGGGACGATCTCGGGCGGGATGCCCTCGCCCTCGTCGCACACCGACACCGCGGCTCCGTACATCTGCGCGTCTCCAACTCGACCCTCGAGGGGCTCTACAACGATGGTGACAGTACCACCGCCGTGGCGCACGGCGTTTTCCACGAGGTTACCGAGGATCTGTTCGATCTTGTCGGGGTCGAGCCACATCTCCGGGAGTCCGTCCCGTACCCGCAGCCGGAACCGGTCCTCCGACTCGCCGGCGGCCACCCGGCCGGCGATGACCTTCCGGGCGGCCGCTATCACGTCGACGACCTGACGGCGTACCTCCAGCCGGCCGGACTCGATGCGGGAGACGTCCAACAGCTCGGTGATCAGCCGGGTCACCCGGTCGGCGTCGGCGTTGACGGTCTCCAACATCACCCGCTTCTGGTCGTCGGTGAAGCGGCTCCACTTGGTCAGCAGGGTCGCGGTGAACCCCTTGACGCTGGTGAGCGGCGAGCGCAGCTCGTGCGCCACCGTGGAGACGAGGTTGGCGCGGCTGCGCTCCTGCCGACCGCGGTGACTCGCGTCGCGGAAGCTCACCACCAGGCGTACGACGTCACCGCAGCGCTTCGGCTGGCGAACGTAGCGTGCGGTGACGAGAGCCTCCCGCCCACCGGGCAGCTGCAGGAAACGCTCGGTCTGTTGGGTGCGGGTGCGCAGTCCGCCGTACGGATCGGTGTGCTTCCACCAGTCGTGGCCGTCGTGGTCGCGCAGCGGGAGGACGTCCCGGAAGTCACGGCCGAGTGCCGCCCGCTCGTCGATCCCGGTGAGTCGGGTCGCCGCGCGGTTGAAGACGACTACCCGTCCGTCTCGGTCGGCGACGAGAAGCCCGTCCGGCAGCTCATCCGGGGAGAAAGCCGCCACGAGGGCATCGTGGTCGTCGGCCTCGTCTCCGAACACGACCGCCTCCACCTCTGCCGATGCCGGCCATCTCACGGGAAATCGCCACCAGACTCTACTGGGCGCCGTCTCCGGAGTCACCACCCACGCGCTGGGCCCGAGCCGAGGCGTACAGGCACACGGCTGCAGCGGTGGCCAGATTGAGGCTCTCCGCACCGCCGTAGATGGGTACCCGCAGCGCGCCGTCGACGAGGCCCATCACGCCGTCGGCCAGCCCCCACGCCTCGTTGCCGAACACCCACGCGGTCGGCCCGGCGAGGCACCCCTCGTCCAACGCGGCGTCGATGGTCCGGGGAGCACGGCCGTCGGCCGCGAGGACCCGCACACCGGCCGCGGACAGCGCCTGTGCGGCGGCGCGAACCGTCACCCCGACCACGAGCGTGACGTGGAAGAGGCTGCCGGCGGAGGCACGGACGCACTTGGCGTTGTACGGATCGACACAGGCGTCGGTGAAGATCACCACATCCGCACCGGCGGCGTCGGCGGTACGCAGCACGGTGCCGGCGTTTCCGGGGTCGCGGACGTGGGCGAGCACCACGACGAGACGCGGTCCGTCCGGCAGGGCCTGCTCCAGCCCTACATCGACGAAGCGGCATACCCCGAGCAGCCCCTGAGGAGTGATCGTCTGCGCGAGCTCTCCCATGACCTCGCCGCTTACCCGGTAGACGGGCACCTGCGCGGCCGTCGCGCGCTCGATCACGTCCGGATGCCGGATCTCCGCCTCTGCCGTGGCGAAAAGCTCGACGAGGATCCCGGGTACGGCCAGCGCCTCCCGGATTCCCTGCGGCCCCTCGGCGAGGAAGAGACGTTCTCGCTGCCGGAAGGTCCGCTTGGCGAGGCGGCGGACGCCCTTGACCCGAGGCGAACTCTGGTTCGTGAACTCCCGCCTCACCGCGTGTAAGCCGTGCTCAGGCCGCTGCGGTGCTGTCGCTCGGCAGTGCGTCCCGCGCGACCTCCACGAGTGCGGCGAAGGCCTGCGAGTCGTTGACCGCGAGGTCGGCCAGCATCTTGCGGTCCACCTCGACGCCGGCGGCCTTGAGGCCCTGGACGAACCGGTTGTAGGTGATGCCGTTCTGCCGAGCCGCCGCGTTGATGCGCTGGATCCACAGCCGGCGGAAGTTGCCCTTGCGGTCCCGGCGGTCCCGGTAGGCGTACGACATCGAATGGAGCATCTGCTCCTTGGCCTTGCGGTACAGCCGCGAACGCTGGCCTCGGTATCCGCTCGCCCGCTCAAGGACAACACGGCGCTTCTTGTGCGCGCCCACTGCCCGCTTCACGCGTGCCACGTCTTCCCTCCTTCACAGGGCCCGACTGCCCAGCAACCGACCCAGTTAATGGCTCAGCAGCTTCCTGACCTTGTTGGCGTCGGCTCGCGACACCGTGACCTCGTTCGCAAGGCGGCGCTTCAGGGTCGCCGGCTTGTGCTCGAAGTAGTGGGACCTGTTGGCCCGCCGGCGCATCACCTTACCGGTACCGGTCAGCCGGAATCGCTTGGTGGTACCGCTGTGCGACTTCTTCTTCCTGGGCATGGTGGCCTTCGTCTCCCTCCCCTACCGCGCCCAGCCGGGCCGGTACGTACGCGGACGGCTTAGTGGTGTGATCGTCAGGCGGTCAGGCCGGCGCGGCCTGACCGGGCCGGCGAGGTCGTTCGGGGGTACGTCCGGCGCGTGCCTCGCCGCCCTTCCTCCGATGCGGGGCGACAACCATGATCATGTTACGACCATCCTGCTTCGGAGCCGCCTCGATGTACCCGAGCTCCTGGATGTCCTCCGCCAGCCGCTGCAGCAGCCGGAAGCCCAGCTCCGGCCGGGACTGCTCGCGGCCACGGAACATGATCGTGACCTTGACCTTGTCACCCTGCTTGAGGAACCGCTCGACGTGGCCCCGCTTGGTGCCGTAGTCGTGCGGGTCGATCTTCGGTCGGAGCTTGATCTCCTTGATGACCGTCTGCGCCTGGTTGCGCCGCGCCTCCCGGGCCTTCAAAGCCGACTCGTACTTGTACTTGCCGTAGTCCATCAGCTTGCACACCGGTGGACGGGCAGTCGGGGCGACCTCGACGAGGTCGAGATCCGCCTCCTGAGCGAGCCGGAGGGCGTCGCCGATGGACACGATGCCTACCTGTTCGCCGCTCGGGCCGACGAGTCGGACCTCGGGTACGCGAATACGCTCGTTGATGCGGAGCTCGGCGCTGATGGGGCCTCCTTCAGGGCACGTTTATTGGGTATGGCCGCCGACCGATGCCTTGCCGGGCTTTCCAACAGGAAAGCCCCGCACGACATGCAATGCGGGGCCCACCACCGATGCGACGACCGTTGCGCCGCAGGTTGACCCGCCGGCCCTCGAGCCGGCCAGGTGGGAGGAAGACCTCCGCTTTGCGAGCCCGGCGCCGAAGGCACCGGAACTCGGTCGGCGTGTAAGAGTAACAGCATACGCTGCCGCTTTGGTATTCCCTGCGCCCGGCTTTCTGAAAACGGCCAGGGGTCGGGATCACGGACGATGAGGGGAGCGACGCCGCAGCGCCTCCTCGCCCGCGTCGCGCATGGCCTCGACCGGCGCGGGAACGAGGCCTGTCATCAGCTCCGCCTGCCGCGCGGCCTGCCGCACGAGCAGGGAGAGGCCCCCCACCACGCGGCATCCGGCCGCCTGCGCCGCGGTCGCCAGCTTGGTCGGCCAGGGGTCGTACACCACGTCGAAGAGCGTCTCGCAGGGGCGGGTCCGACCCGCCACGACCGGCGCTACCCCGTCGGCGGCCCCCGACGGGACCGTCGAGACGAGCAGTTCGGTCGGCAGCAGTTCGGTGAGCGTGTCCCAGGGATGGAGCCGTACGGATACGCCGAGACGATCCGCTGCCGCCAGCAGGTCGCGGGCGCGGCTCGGGTTCCGCGCGAGCACGTCGACACCCGTGAGACCGAGGTCGCGCAGCGCGGCGAGCGTCGAGCAGGCGGTCGCCCCGGCGCCGAGCACGGCCGCCGAGCCCACCCCCCGCACACCGCCGTCCCGCAGGGCGTCCACCATCCCGCCCACGTCGGTGTTGTGGCCGACGCGCCGGCCCTCGCGGAACACCACCGTGTTCGCCCCACCGACCGCCGTGGCGGCTCCGGATACCTCGTCCAGCAGCGGCAGCACGGCACGCTTGAGCGGCATCGTCAGGGAGAGCCCGGCCCAGGACCGGTCCAGGGAGTCGAGGAATTTGGCCAGCCGCTCCTCGTCGCACTCGATGGCCTCGTAGGTCCAATCCAGACCCAGGGTCGCGTAGGCCGCCCGGTGCAGGACCGGGGAAAGCGAATGCGCGATGGGTGAACCGAGGACCGCGGCGCGCATCATCCCTGCCCCATGTTGGCGCGCAGCTCCTCCCGGAAACGCTGGAACTGCCCCACGTTATCGGTGAACTTGGTGACGTTGTTCTCGGGGTCGGTGGTGACAAAGAAGAACCAGTCGCCCTTGGCCGGCTTGAGCGCGGCCTCCATCGCCTGCCTGCCCGGGCTGCCGATCGGTCCCGGCGGCAGCCCGGTATGCCGGTAGGTGTTGTACGCCGACGTGCTCCGCAGGTCTCTGTCCGAGGCGATGATCCCGTACTTGTTCTGCGCGTACAGCACTGTGCTGTCCAGTTCGAGCTTGCGGTTCACGGCGAGCCGGTTGTAGACGACACGGGAGATCTTGGGAAAGTCGCTGTGCCGCCCGCCCTCGGCCTGGACCAGGCTCGCCACCGTCATCGCCTCTTTGGGGGTCAGGTTGACCTGGCGCGCCCGGCGTTCCAGCCCGACGTCCTTCGCCTCCTGGTGGAACCGCTCCACCATCATCCGCAGCACCTCGTCGGCCGGCGTGCCCGGCTCGATCGTGTATGTCGCCGGGAACAGGTATCCCTCGACCCGGGAGTCCGCGTAGTCGGGCAGCCCCAGGCCCTCCGGGTTCTCGGCCTCCCGCTTGAGCTCGGAGAGCGGGATGCCGGTCCGCTTGGACACCCGTTGCAGGATCTGCACAACCCGCAGGCCCTCCGGAATGGTGACCTTGAGGCGGATCCGCGACGACGGGTCGAGAAGCAGCGTGAGGGCCTGGCTCGCCTGCATCTCGCGGCGCAGTCGGTAGCTACCGGGCTGCACGCTGCTGGCCCGAGGGTTCGACTCGGCGGCACGGACGAACGCGTTGGTGCTCCTCACCACGCCCGCGCGGTGCAGGGTGTCACCGATCTCGGTGACCGTATCCCCGGGCTGCACCCGCACGACTACCGAGCCGCTGCCCTGACCGGCATAGTCGGGCGGGGCGACGAACGTGCGCAGCAACCGATAGCCGCCGAACCCCATGACGCCGAAGACCCCGAAGAGCAGGATGACGGTGAGCAGCGGGCCGAAGACCCGCCGCCGGCGCCGCCGGCGGCGGACATGGCGCTGCCGCTTCGCCGCGTGATGATGCCGCCCCCCTCGGTGACGTCGCGGTTCGTCACTCCAGCCCAGGTCGATCTCGCTCATATAGCTACTTAGACGACCTCGCCGGGCGCGAGTCCGGTGGCCCGCTCGGCATCGAGCGCGGCCTGCAGTATGACGGCGGCTGCCGCCTGATCCACGACTCTACGTTGTGCGCGGCCCCTGACGCCGCTCTCACGTAAGATCCGTTCCGCCGAAACGGTGGTCAGGCGCTCGTCGACGAGACGCACCGGCAGCGGGGCCAGCCGCGCGGCGAGCCGGCCGGCGAACTCTCGGGCCGCCTGGGCCGCCGGCCCCGACCGCCCGGACAGCGAGGTCGGAAGGCCCACCACCGCCTCGATGGCCGCGTGTTCGGCGGCCAGTTCGGCGATCCGGTCGAGGTCGCCGCGGCCGCGACGGACCGTTGCCAGCGGTGTCGCGAGCAGTCCCCCAGCGTCGCAGCGGGCCACACCGACCCGTACCGTCCCGACGTCGATACCGAGCCGGATACCCTCTCGCACTGGCACCGCCTTATCCACTGCCTCCGACGCGCCGACCCACCAGATGCCGGACCGCATGCAGGGCCTCGTCGACGGACCCGGCGTCAACGCCGCCGCCCTGCGCGACGTCGTCCTTGCCGCCACCGCCGCCGCCGAACGCCTTGGCCGCCGCGCCGACGAGCTCACCCGCCCGAAGCCCCCGTTCGCGGCCGGCCTCGTTGACGGCCGCGACGACGACAGGTCGATCCTTCGGCACACCGACGACCGCCACGACGGCCGGCCGCTCCCGGGGTAGCCGGCCACGTACGTCGAGGGCGAGCCGGCGCAGATCGTCGGGTGCGGTCCCGTCGGGTGCGCGATGTGCGACGACGGCCACGCCGTCCACATCGTCCGGGTTCTTGGCGAGACCGGCCGCGGCGGCGAGGACCTCGGCCGATCGCAGCCGCTCGAGTTCCTTCTCCGACGCACGGAGTCGGGCGACGATCGCGCCAACCCGTTCCGGCAGCTCTTCCCGGCGCACCTTCAGCTGGTCGGAGAGCTGGGAAACCAGCACGCTCTCGGTGGCCAGGAACCGGAACGCGTCGATGCCGACGAGCGCCTCCACCCTGCGGATCCCGGCGCCGATCGACGACTCACCCAGCAGCTTGACGGCTCCAAGCTGACCGGAACGGGCCACGTGGGTGCCGCCGCACAGCTCCCTGGAGTACTCGCCGATCTCGATGACCCGTACCTCGTCGCCGTACTTCTCCCCGAAGATCGCAACCGCACCCGTCGCACGCGCCTGCTGCGGGTCCGTGACGAAGGCGTGGACCTCGAGGTCCTCCGCGAGGGTGGCGTTGACCTCGTCCTCGACGTCCCGCAGCACCGACGGGGACACCGGCCCGGGCGCTGTGAAGTCGAACCGGAAGCGCCCCGGCGAGTTCTCCGATCCGGCCTGCGCGGCGGACTCGCCCAGCGCGCGGCGGAATCCGGCATGCACCATGTGCGTGGCGCTGTGCGAGCGGGATACCGCCCGTCTGCGCTCCGTTTCGACCTCCGCGTACGCGTCGGCCCCGACGTACGCCTCGCCCCTGCGGACCTTGGCCCGGTGCACGATGAGACCGGGCACCGGAGACTGGACGTCGTAGACCTCCAGCTCGGCCCCGTTGCCGAGGGCGATCACGCCGTGGTCGGCGAGCTGACCTCCGCCCTCGGCGTAGAGCGGCGTGCGGTCGAGCACCACCTCGACCTGGTCGCCCTCGCTCGCCGCCGGCACCGACGCACCCCCGACGAGGAGGCCGACAACCTTGGCCTCCGAGGTCAGCTCCCCGTACCCGGTGAACAGCGAGGTACCCGCCGCGTCCAGCACACCGTGGTAGACGGAGAGGTCGGTCGCGCCGGCCTTTCGCTCGGCCGCGTCCCGCTTGGCCCGCTCCCGCTGCTCGGCCATGAGCCGGCGGAAGCCCTCCTCGTCGACGGAGAGCCCGTGCTCGGCCGCCATCTCCAGGGTGAGGTCGATGGGGAAGCCGTACGTGTCGTGCAGGGTGAAGGCACGATCGCCGGAGAGCACCGACGATCCACCTCGCTTGGTCTCGGCCACCGCGGTGTCCAGCAGAGCCGTGCCGGTGCGCAGGGTGGACAGGAAGGTGGTCTCCTCGCCCTCGATGGCCGCCTGGATGCGCGCGGCGTCCCGGCCGAGGTCGGGGAAGGTCGGACTCATGGCGTCGATGGTCACCGCGACGATCTCCGGCAGGAGCGGGCGGTCCGCGCCGAGCTGGCGCAGGTTGCGCACGCTGCGCCGGAGGATGCGGCGCAGGACGTACCCGCGGGCCTCGTTGCTGGGCAGTACGCCGTCGCCGACCAGCATCGTGGCGCTGCGTACGTGGTCGGCCACGACCCTGAGCCTTACGTCGGCCTCCGGGTCGGCCCCGTAGCGGTGACCGGTCAGCTCGGCGGCCCGCCGGAGAATGGCGCCGGTCGTGTCGATCTCGTAGATGTTGTCGACGCCCTGGAGCACCGCGGCCATCCGCTCCAGACCCATGCCGGTGTCGATGTTCTTCGCGGGCAGCTCGCCCTCGACGTCGAAGTCCTCCTTGCTGCGGACCGCGCTCAGCTGTTCCTGCATGAACACGAGGTTCCAGACCTCGACGAAGCGACTCTCGTCGACGGCCGGCCCACCGTCCGGGCCGTACTCGGGACCGCGGTCGTAGAAGATCTCCGAGCACGGACCGCCGGGACCCGGCACACCCATGTGCCAGTAGTTGTCCTTGAGACCACGGCGCTGAATGCGGTCGGCCGGCACCCCGACGACCTCCCGCCAGATCTTCGCCGCCACTTCGTCGTCGAGGTAGACGGTCACCCACAGCTTGTCCTCCGGAAAGCCGAAGCCACCGGCGGACCGCGGGCGGGTAAGTAGCTCCCAGGCGTACGGGATCGCCTTCTCCTTGAAGTAGTCCCCGAAGGAGAAGTTGCCGAGCATCTGGAAGAACGTCGCGTGCCGCGCCGTCTTGCCGACCTCGTCGATGTCCGCGGTACGGACGACCTTCTGGTTGGTGGTCGCCCTGGGGTACGGCGGCTTTTGCTGGCCGATGAAGTACGGCTTGAACGGCGCCATGCCGGCGATCGTGAACAGCGTCGTCGGGTCGTCCGAGACCAGCGACGCCGAGGGCACTACCGTGTGTCCCTGCTCCTCGAAGTAGCTCAGGAAACGTCGAGCGATCTCTGCCGACTCCATCAGCGAGCTTTCCTTACCTCTGTATCCGTGTCGTCGCCGCGTTGCTCGGCGAATGCCTCGCGCAGCTCGTTCTCCCGCTCCGCCATGCCGGCACGTACCTCCGCGGCGAAGTTCCGGGCGGTCTCGCCGAGGCCGTCGGCAAGACCCTGCGGCGTCCACGCGCGGACGGCGCGGTTCACCCGGCGCGTCGCCGCCACACCGATCGCGACGCCGGCCGCGAGATAGAACAACCGTCTCACGCGGCGTCCTTCCGCCGGCCCCGGCGCTCCGCCTTGATCTCGCCCCGAACCCGCGGCTGAACCTCGGCGCGGCGGCCGCCGCCGATGGCGCGCCGCAGGCCGTAACCGAACGCTGCCACCCGTACGATCGGGCGGCCCACGGCGGACGTGACGAGCCCGGTGAGGCCGGTAACGTTGTCGGTCACCGACTGCACGTTCCGGGTGATCAGGTCGACGCGGTCGAGCTGGTCGTTCGTCCGGGCGACGGTGGTCGCCATCTCGTCGAGCAGCGGTGCCGTGCGTTCTTCGACACTGGCGAGGAGCTTCGTCGTTTGGTCGAGCACGCGGGCGAGCTTGATGAGCACGTACGCGAGGAAACCGACCAAGACCGCCCACGCGAAGGCGGCCACCAGGCCGGCGAACTGCGCCCAGGTCAACATTGTGCTCGTTACTCCGCGATGAGATTCGATGACTTGCCGAGACCATGACCTTACCGCTACCAGCGGGGTCGAACCGCTGAACCCGGCTCACCGGGCAAGATTGACGCGCGACAGTGGTTTAGGTAAGGCTTACCTTAGTGACTTGTCGAGGGGAGGCGAGCCGATGCGGCAGGATCAACGCCCCAGCCCGGCCGAGCGGGCCCGGACCATGGCCTACGGCATCGCCCCCGCGCTGCTGTCCGTCGCGCAGGTCGGGAGCAGCGAGGTAACGGCGCACGCCACCGACTCGCACGGCCGTCCGGTGCTGCTCGTACCGGACCGGGGCCTCCTCGACGGTTTCGACGGCACCTCGGCCGTTCTCACCCTCACCGACCTGTCCCCGATCCCCCAGGCCGACCGGGTGCGCGGCCGTGCCTGGCTGGACGGCTGGCTGACGGTGGTACCGGAACACGAGCGCAACCAGGCCGCCTGCCTCGTCGCGGACCTCCACCCCCGGCCGGAGCTGCTGGAGCTGGGAACGGGCTGGACGCTGCTGCGGCTGGACGTGTGCTTCGGCCAGGTCCACGACATCTGGGGCTGCGCCTACGTCGAGCCGGAGGACTACCTGGCCTCGGCGCCCGACCCCTTCGTGGACGTCGAGCACGACCTGCTCACCCACCTGGACACCCATCACCCCGACGAGATCGTCGGTCTGTGCACGCGGCTGGGCGAGCGGACCCGGGCGTGGGCGCTGACCGCTCGGCTCATCGGCATAAGCCGGCACGGCCTATGGATACGGCTCGGCGGACGCGGTAGCCGCTTCGACCTTCACCTGCAGTTCCCGACACCGGTCAGCGACCTCGACGAGCTACAGCGCGCCTTCCGCCACCTCGTGGCGGGGCACCTGGACGGCACCGCGCGATACGTCCGCTAGACCCCTCCCCTTCTTGGCCGTGATCTTGCAGAAATTCAACTCTGTCCGCTTTGTCTCTCTCCGTAAGATCACGGCCGGCTACGTGGGGCGGCCGTGACGGCCGAGCCAGAGCACGAGTTGGTCGATGATGGCGGCCAATGTGGAACCGGTAGCTGTGCCGACGAGCCGGCTGAACCGCTCGGTGGAGACCGCGCGGACGGCCTCGCACATGGCCCAGCTGTGCCGACTGAGCCCCCCGTCATCCGCGACCGGAATGTGATGGGGCAAACCGCGTTCACGGGTCGTCAGCGGGACCACGATGGCGTGCCGGATCGGCAAGGCGTTGAACCGGTCGGTGGACACGACGATGCAGGGCCGCGTATCTCGCTGCTCGTTGGCCACCGCGGGATCCAGCGTCACCAACCAGACCTGCCCGGTTGCGACCCTCACCTGTTGTACTCCGGCCACTCCTCCGCAGCGGCGGGATCGGCACCGGTTGTGGCCGCATCCCACTCCGCCAGCTCATCGAGGTACTCGGCCCACCCAGTTGGGTCTTCACGCTGTAGCCGTTCGTAGGCGGCTTCGATCTCGGCCCAGCGCTGATCGGCCTCGAGTCGCTCGGCGGCCTCGGACAACAGCGCGCTCATCGTGGTCCCGCGAGCTCGCGCGACCTGTGCCAGCCGATCCCGGACGCTGCTGTCGACCTTGATCGTGGTGATGGACATACTGAGTAGTATACCGATTACGGATACCGGTGGGGCTACCCTGTCTCCCTGGAGGACGGATCATGATCCGCGTCGCGGCGTTCCCGTTTGCCCAGCGCCTCGCGGATCCGGTCGAGCACCTCGGCGTAGCGCCCCTCGGCCCCGTGTCGGCTCGGGAGGTAGTACTCCCGGTCGGCGACGGCGTCGGGAGCGTACCGGGCCGCAACGATCCCGCCCGGATGGTCGTGGGGGTACTGGTATCCCCGACCGTGGCCGAGCCGCCTCGCGCCCGGGTAGTGCGCGTCCCGCAGGTGCGCCGGCACCGAACCGACCAGGCCACGCCGCACGTCCTCGACCGCGGCCCCGATCGCCTTGACCACGGCGTTGGACTTCGGGGCCAGCGAGAGATGGAGGACGGCGTGCGCCAGGTTGAGCGCCGCCTCGGGCAGCCCCACGTACTCCACCGCGTGCGCGGCCGCCGTCGCGGTCTGCAGCGCTGTCGCGTCGGCCATCCCCACGTCCTCGCTGGCGAAGATGACCATGCGGCGGGCGACGAACCTCGGATCCTCGCCCGCCTCGATCATCCGGGCGAGGTAGTGCAGCGCCGCGTCGACGTCGCTGCCACGCATGCTCTTGATGAAGGCGCTGACCACGTCGTAGTGCTGGTCGCCCTCGCGGTCGTAGCGTACGGCCGCCCGGTCGACCGCCCTCTCCAGGGTCTCGACCGACACCTCGGTGCGGCCATCGAGCTGCGCCGCCGAAGCAGCGGTCTCCAGGTAGGTGAGGGCGCGGCGGGCGTCGCCGCCGGCCAGGCGCACCAGGTGTGCCTCGGCCTCCTCGCTGAGCTTCACCGCGTCGTGCAGCCCCCGCTCGTCGGCGAGGGTACGGCGCACCACCTCGCGGACCTCGTCGTCGGTGAGCGGCTCCAGGGTGAGCAGCAACGAGCGGGACAGCAGCGGGCCGATCACCGAGAAGAACGGGTTCTCGGTGGTCGCGCCGACGAAGGTGACCCACCGGTTCTCCACGGCCGGCAGCAGCGCGTCCTGCTGGGCCTTGTTGAACCGGTGTACCTCGTCGATGAACAGCACGGTCTGACCCCCGGTCAGGCCGAGCTGGCGGCGGGCCTCGTCGATCACCGTCCGGACGTCCTTGACGCCCGCGGTGACCGCCGACAGCTCGACGAACCTGCGGCGGGTCGCCCTGCTGACGACGTAGGCGAGCGTGGTCTTGCCGGTGCCGGGCGGCCCCCAGAGGATCAGCGACAGCGCCGCCTCGCCCTCGACCAGCTGGCGCAGCGGCGCCCCCGGGCCGAGCAGGTGCTGCTGCCCGACGACCTCGTCGAGGTTGCGCGGGCGCATGCGAACCGCGAGCGGCGCCTGGGCCTGTTCGGCCCGCGCCGCCGCGTCGTCGAAGAGGCTGTCCGCCTGGTCGGGACGTCCCCGGGCCACGCGTCGAGGTTATCCTCTCGCATCCCCTCCCGATGGCCGCCGTGGCGTGTCGATGCCGGCCTCCCTGCGCTGTTCGGCGGTGATCGGGGTGGGTGCGCCGGTGAGGGGATCCGCGCCGGACGCGGTCTTCGGGAACGCGATCACGTCGCGGATGGAGTCGGTGCCGGTGAGCAGCGCGCACACCCGGTCCCAGCCCATCGCCGCGCCGCCGTGCGGCGGCGGCCCGTACTGGAACGCCTCGAGCAGGAAGCCGAACTTCGTCTCGGCCTCGTCCTTGGAGATGCCGAGCACGTCGAAGACCCGCTGCTGTACGTCGGCGCGGTGGATACGGATCGAGCCGCTGGTGATCTCCGAACCGTTGCAGACCAGGTCGTAGGCGTCGGCCAGCGCCTCGGCCGGGTTCTTGTCGAAGGTGTCCAGCCACTCCGGCGTGGCCGAGGTGAAGGGATGGTGCATGGCGGCCCAGCCGCCCTCGCCGTCCGGCTCGAACATCGGGAAGTCGGTGACGAACAAGAACTCCCACCGGGAGGTGTCGATGAGCCCGCACCGGCGGCCGATCTCCAGCCGTGCGGCGCCCAGCAGATCACGGGCCGTCCGCCGGTCGCCGGCCCCGAAGAAGACGCAGTCGCCGGGGTGCGCGCCGGTCGCCTCCCCGAGGCCGGCGCGCTCGTGTTCGGCGAGGTTCTTGGCGACCGGCCCGCCAAGCGACCCGTCGTCGTTGACCAGGACGTAGGCGAGTCCCTTCGCACCGCGCGAGCGCGCCCAGTCCTGCCACTCGTCGAGCTCCCTGCGCGTCTGAGACGCCCCGCCGGTCATGACCACCGCGCCCACGTAGTCGGCCTGGAACACCCGGAACGGCGTCTCGCGGAAGTAGTCGGTGCAGTCCACGAGCTCGCACCCGAACCGGAGGTCCGGTTTGTCGGAGCCGTACCGGCTCATCGCCTCGGCGTACGTCATCCGCGGGATCGGCCGCGCGATCTCCACCCGGAGAAGCTCCCGCCACAGCCGGGCCGACACTTCCTCCACGACCGCGAACACGTCGTCGTGGTCCACGAAGCTCATCTCGATGTCGAGCTGGCTGAACTCCGGCTGCCGGTCGGCCCGGAAGTCCTCGTCCCGGAAGCAGCGGGCGAACTGGTAGTAACGCTCCAGGCCGGAGACCATCAGCAGCTGCTTGAACAGCTGCGGGGACTGCGGCAGGGCGTACCAGTGGCCGGGCTGCAGCCGCACCGGCACCAGGAAGTCGCGGGCGCCCTCGGGGGTGGAGCGGGTCAGGTACGGCGTCTCCACCTCGACGAAGCCGTGCTCGCCCATCACCTGCCGAGCGATCCGATTGGCCTCCGAGCGCAGCCGCATGGCCCCGGCCATGGACTCGCGGCGGAGGTCGAGGTAGCGGTACTTGAGCCGGACCTCCTCGTTGATCTCGGCGGCCGCGTCGATGGGGAATGGCAGCGGGGCCGCCTCGGACAGCACCTCGACGTCGGACGCGATGACCTCGATCTCGCCGGTGGGCAGCTCGGGGTTCTCGTTGCCGGCCGGCCGCACGGCTACCTTTCCGAGGACCCGCACGCAGTACTCCGCCCGGAGGTCGTGGGCGACCTCCTCCTGCCGGAACACGGTCTGTACGACTCCCGACGCGTCACGCAGGTCGATGAAGACGACTCCACCGTGGTCGCGCCGGCGGGCCACCCAGCCGGCGAGCTCGACCTCCGTTCCGGCGTGCTCCCGGCGGAGCTCGCCCGCGTCGTGGGTGCGGATCACGAAAGCCTCTCCTCTAGCGCTTCGGCCAGGAACGGGTTGGTCGCCCGCTCCTGCCCAACCGTGGTCTGTGGGCCGTGACCGGGCAGCACGGCCGTCTCGTCCGGCAGCGGCAGGCATACCCGGGCAAGGCTGCGCAGGATCGTCGGGTAGTCACCGCCCGGCAGGTCGGTGCGTCCGATCGAGCCGGCGAAGAGCAGGTCCCCGGCGAACAGCACGTCCGGGTGCTGGTCGGCGGCGGGCAGACGGAACGTCACCGATCCCGGGGTGTGGCCCGGCGCATGGTCAACGACGAACTCCAGCCCGGCCAGCCGCAGCACCATCCGGTCCGTGAGTTCCTCGACCGAGTCCGGCTCGGTGAAGCTGAGCCCGCCGAGGAGCTGCTCCCCGACGAGCCGGTCCAGGCCCTTGGTCGGGTTGGACAGCAGCTCCCGATCGTCGGGGTGGATGTAGGCGGGTACGTCGCGTGCCCCGCATACCGGGGCCACCGACCAGATGTGGTCGATGTGCCCGTGGGTGAGCACCACCGCGACGGGCTTGAGTCGATGCTCACGGAGCACTTCGTCGACCCGGGACGTGGCGTCCTGCCCTGGATCGATGATCACGCACTCCTCGCCCGGCGCGGGAGCAAGTACGTAACAGTTGGTAGCGAAGGAGCCAGCCGGAAAGGCGGCAACGAGCACCCTATTGATCCTCTGCTTCTCCAGGAGACCGGAACCGTGTCGAGCCTACCGGCGCCTTCCCCTACGCTGCGAACCAGTTAGGACGACCGGCGGATAGCATGCGGCAGGCTGTCGCAAGGCTCCCCACGGCGCACGGTTCGAGGAGGGTCAAACGTGTCGGGAAAGGACCGACGGCGCCGGCTCGCCAGGCAGCGCTACGAACGTCAGCTGAGACGCCGCGTGGAGAAGCGCCAGCGAGCCCGGCGGCGCAACGCCGTCCTCGCCAGTGGGGTCGCAGTGGTCCTCGCCCTCGGCGGCGTGTCCTACCTGGGCGTACGGTTCGTGCAGCAGAGGGCGGCGGCGAACACAGTCGAGTGCACCTACACCCGGGAATCCGGCGAGCAGGCCAAGTACGTCGGCCGGCCGCCGGCCAAGCTCGACTCCCCGAGCGCGTACCGGGCCACCATCACCACCAACCGCGGTCAAATCGTCATCGACCTGCCCGCCCGGGGGGCGGCCTGCACGGTGAACTCCTTCCGTTTCCTGGCCGGCAAGAACTTCTACGACGACACCAAGTGCCACCGGCTGACGACGGAGGGCATCTACGTGCTCCAGTGCGGCGATCCGTCCGGCACCGGTCAGGGCGGGCCCGGCTACAGCTTCCCGGACGAGAACCTCACCGGCGCGACCTATCCGCGGGGTACCGTGGCGATGGCGAACAGCGGTCCCAACACGAACGGCAGCCAGTTCTTCGTCGTTTACCGGAAGGGGAAGCTCGAGCCGAAGTACACGCCATTCGGCACGGTGGTGAAGGGCCTGGATATCGTCGAAAAGGTCGCCGAGGAGGGAACTACCGACCTAGGAGCCCCGCGCAACGACGTCATCATCAAGGACATTGTCGTCAAGGGAAGGACTTGACGACGAAGGCTGACCACATGGAGGAAGACGTGGTGAGCGACCCATGGGGACGGGTGGACGAGGACGGCACCGTCTACGTGCGGACGGCTGAGGGCGAGCGGGCCGTTGGATCGTGGGCCGCCGGTGACCCCGAGGAGGCGCTCGTCTTCTTTCGTGGCAGGTACGAGGCGCTCGTCACCCAGGTCGACCTCTTGGAGCAGCGCGTCCAGACCACCGACCTCTCACCCGCGCACGCCCACGCCAGCATCGAGCGGCTTCGTGACGACGTACGCAACGCGAAGGCCGTCGGGGATCTCGACGCCCTCATGGTCCGCCTCGACTCGCTCGTCGACCTGGTGGAAAAGCGCCGGCAGGAGATCAGGGCCGTGCGGGAGGAGTCGCGCCGGATCGCCCGCGAGACCAAGGAAAGCATCGTCGCCGAGGCCGAGCACATCGCCCAGGAGGAAACGCACTGGAAGGCGGGCGGCGAGCGGCTGCGGGAACTCGTGGAGATGTGGAAGGCGGCCGACCGTATCGACCGGCCGACGGAGACCGCCCTGTGGAAACGGCTGAGCGCTGCCCGCAGCGCCTTCAACAAGCGGCGTAAGCAGTACTTCGCCCGGCTGGAGGAGCACCGCCAGGAGGCCGGCGTCCGCAAGGAGGAGATCGTGGCCGAGGCCGAAGGCCTCGCCGACTCCACCTCCTGGGGGCCTACCGCGGCCCGCTTCCGTGAGCTCATGCGGGCCTGGAAGGCCGCGGGGCGCGCCTCCCGCGAGGTCGACGAAGAGCTGTGGGGCCGCTTCAAGGCCGCCCAGGACGCCTTCTTCCAGGCCCGTTCGGCCCTCTTCGCCGAACGGGACGCGGAGATGCGTGAGCACAAGGAGCAGAAGGAGGCGCTCCTTGCCGAGGCGGAGAGGCTCGTGCCGGTCCGTGACGCGCGCGCCGCCCGTACCGCGCTTCGTTCGATCGAGGATCGGTGGGACGCCATCGGGCCGGCACCCCGGGAGGTCCGGGACCGGCTGGAGGGCCGGCTGCGTCGGGTGGAGGAAGCGGTAAGGCATGCCGAGGCGAGCCGGTGGCAGCGCGCGAACCCCGAGGCCCTAGCCCGGGCCGAGGACACGGTGGCGCAGTTGCGGTCCTCCATCGCGCAGCTGGAGAAGCGGGCGGAGAAGGCACGCGACGAGGGACGGGAGAAGGTGGCCCGAGAGGCCGAGGAGGCCCTCAGCGCGAGGCGGGAGTGGCTCGCCGAAGCCGAGCGAACCCTCAGCGACCTCTCGACATGACCTGGCCCCTCTTGGCCGTGATCTTGCAGAAATTTCAAGGCCTATCTTGAAATTTCTGCAAGATCACGGCCAAGAGGGGGTGACACCTACGTCCGGTAGACGTCGTAGACGCCGTCGACCGAGCGGACGGCCTTCAGCATGTGGCCGAGGTGCTTGGGGTCGCCCATCTCGAAGGTGAACCGGCTCACCGCCACCCGGTCCCGGGTGGTGGCGACCGAGGCGGACAGAATGTTGACGTGTTGGTCGGACAGAACCCGGGTGATGTCGGAGAGCAGCCGGGTACGGTCGAGCGCCTCGACCTGGATCGCCACCAAGAACATGGAATCGTCGCGCGGTGACCATTCCACCTCGACCATGCGCTCCGGCTGAGCGCGCAGGTTGGCCACGTTGGCGCAGTCGGTGCGGTGCACCGAGACTCCGCTGCCGCGGGTCACGAAACCCTCGATCTCGTCACCGGGCACGGGCGTACAGCACCGGGACAGCTTCACCCAGAGGTCGCTGGCGCCCTTGACCACCACGCCGGGATCGGGAGCCGGCCGCACCCTGCGACGCGTGGTCGGGACCGCGGTCTCGGCGATGTCCTCCTCCGCGCTCTCCACCCCGCCGAGCGACCGGATGAGCTTCTGTACGACCGTCTGAGCCGAGATGTGTCGCTCCCCGACCGCCGCGTACAGCGCGGAGATGTCGGGGTAACGCAGGTCGCGAGCGAGTGCCAGCAGCGCCTCCCCGGTGAGCAGCCGCTGTAGCGGCAGACCCTGCTTGCGCATGGTCCGGGCGATCGCTTCCTTGCCCTCCTCGATGGCGGTCTCCCGCCGCTCCTTGGAGAACCAGTGCTTGATCTTGTTGCGGGCCCGGCCGCTCTTCACGAACATCAGCCAGTCCCGGCTGGGCCCGGCGTCCATCGCCTTGGAGGTGAAGACCTCGACGACGTCGCCGTTGTCGAGCGTGCTCTCCAGCGGGACGAGCCGCCCGTTGATGCGGGCGCCGATGCAGCGGTGCCCGACCTCGGTGTGGATTGCGTACGCGAAGTCGATGGGGGTGGCACCCTGGGGAAGGGAGACGACGCCTCCCTTGGGGGTGAAGACGAACACCTCGGATACCCCGAGGTCGAAGCGCAGCGCCTCCAGGAACTCCCCCGGGTCGGTGGTTTCCCGCTGCCAGTCGAGGAGTTGGCGAAGCCACGCCATGTCGTTGGCCGAGCCCTTGTTCTTGCCGGCGAGCGCCTCCTCCTTGTACTTCCAGTGCGCCGCGATGCCGTACTCGGACCGCCGGTGCATCGCCCAGGTGCGGATCTGCAGCTCGACCGGCTTGCCCTCGGGCCCGATCACCGTCGTGTGCAAGGACTGGTACATGTTGAACTTCGGCATCGCGATGTAGTCCTTGAACCGCCCCGGCACAGGGTTCCACCGCGCGTGGATGGTGCCCAGCGCCGCGTAGCAGTCCCGGACCGTGTCGACGAGCACCCGGATGCCCACCAGGTCGTAGATGTCGTCGAAGCTGCAGTCCCGCGCGATCATCTTCTGGTAGACGGAGTAGTAGTGCTTGGGTCGGCCGGTGACCGTCGCCTTGATCTTCGCGGCCCGCAGGTCTGCCGACACCTTCTCGACGACCTCCTGCAGGTAGACGTCGCGCCGGGGCGCGCACTCGGCCACCAGCCGGGCGATCTCGTCGTAGCGCCTCGGGAACAGCGTCGCGAAGGAGAGGTCCTCGAGCTCCCACTTGAGTTTGTTCATGCCCAGCCGGTGCGCGAGCGGGGCGTAGATCTCCAGGGTCTGCTTGGCGGTGCGCTCCTGTTTGGCCCGTGGCAGGAAACGCAGGGTCCGCATGTTGTGCAGCCGGTCGGCGAGCTTGATGACGAGAACGCGCGGGTCGCGGGCCATCGCGATGACCATCTTGCGCAGTGTCTCGGCCTCGGCCGCCTCGCCGAGCTTCACCTTGTCGAGCTTGGTGACCCCGTCCACCAGTCCGGCGATCGTCTCGCCAAAGTCCTCGCGCAGCCCCCGGAGCGTGTAGTCGGTGTCCTCCACGGTGTCGTGGAGGAGCGCGGCGACCACCACGGAGGGCTCCATGCCGAGCTCGGCGAGGATGCTCGCGACGGCGAGGGGATGGGTGATGTACAGGTCACCGCTGCGACGCTTCTGGTTGCCGTGGTGATGCGCCGCTGTTTCGTACGCCCGCTCGAGGAGCCGGGCGTCGACCTTGGGGTAGGTGCTTCGTACGGTCTTGATGAGGGGTTCGAGCACGGGTGTCACCGTGGTGCCGCGCTGTGCGCCGAGACGGGCGAGCCGGCGGCGCACGCGGACTGTGGAGGATGGAGAGGAACTCTCTGGATGATCCGCCGCCGGCGCGGAGACTTCTTCGGGATCACCGTTCGCCGATCCGGGCTCGTGCACCGGCGCAGGAGGGAATCGGCTCTGGGCCTCTACCCCACTAGTCGAGATCACCTCACCGGGCACTCAGACTCCTTACGCCTGCGTCCGAGATCCCAGTTTACCCAGGTCTGGGGCGGGAGACCGGCATCAAACGGTAATCAGGACATGCAGGTCGAGATCGGTGAGCCTGGACCGGGCGTGGAGAAAGGAAAGCTCGATGAGCACCGAAACGCCGACTACCTCGGCGCCGGCCCGCCGGATGAGATCGCAGGTCGCGCGGGCCGTCCCGCCGGTCGCCAGGACGTCGTCGACGACGAGCACCCGGTCGCCGGGCCCGAAGGCGTCCCGGTGCACCTCCAGCGTCTCGGTCCCGTACTCGAGGTCGTACGACTCCTCGTAGGTGTCCGCGGGCAGCTTGCCCTTCTTGCGGACCGGCACGAACCCGGCGCCGAAGTGGTACGCCACGGGCGCGGCGATGATGAAGCCGCGCGCCTCGATGCCAACCACCTTGTCGACGGTGCCGCGCCCGTGGTACGCGACTATCGCGTCGACGGCGCCGGCGAAAGCCACGTGGTCGGCGAGCAGCGGGGTGATGTCCTTGAAGAGGATGCCGGGCTGGGGGTAGTCGGGCACGTCGCGCACCCGCTCGACGATGAGCTTCTCCAAGTCGATGGGACCCCGGCGCCGTCCCTCCGCCATCGCTGCGACCTCATCTCCGCTTCTTGCCGCTGGGGCGACGCTTCGACTTCGTTGTCCGGCGGGGCTGCTGGCGGGGTCCGTACTCGCCGCCCCGGCCCTGCTGGGACAGCGCACCCACCGCCTCCGCCGCATCCTCCTCGCCGACGTCGGCCTCCTCCTTGCGCGCTCCCTCCTTGCCGTAGCCCTCGGCCGGTACCTCCGCCGACGCCGACCGACGCTTGGCCGACTTCGCGGCGGCCTTGCCGGTCCCCCCGCTCTGCCGCGCGGCCACCCTCCTGGCCAGCGCCTGGAACTGCGGCTCCCGCTCTTTCAGGCCGGCAAGCAGCGGGGTGGCTATGAAGATCGAGGAGTAGGTACCCGCCATCATGCCGATGAACAGCACGAGCGCGAGATCCTTCAGCGTGCCGACGCCGAGCAGGCCGGCGCCGACGAACAGGATGGCGGAGACCGGCAACAGCGAGGTCAGCGAGGTGTTGATCGAACGCACCAGGGTCTGGTTGAGCGCGAGGTTGGCCGCCTGGCTGTAGGTCATCCGGGCCCCGCCGAGCAGACCCAGGGTGTTCTCCCGCACCTTGTCGAAGATGACCACCGTGTCGTACAGCGAATAGCCGAGGATCGTGAGCAGGCCGATGACCGAGGCGGGCGACACCTCGAACCCGACGAGCGCGTACACCCCGATGGTGATGGCGACGTCGTGGACGAGCGCCGCGATGGCAGCGACCGCCATCTTCCATTCGAACGTCATCGACAGGAACAGCACGACCAAGCCCAGGAAAACGGCCAGAGCTATCAAGGCCTTCTGCGAGATCTGCTCGCCCCAGCTCGGGCCGATGCTCTGCGGGCTAACGTCGTTGGGGTTGATGCCGAACTCGCTCGCGAGGCGCTCCTGAACCTGGGTGACCTGCTCCGGGGTGAGCGCCTCGGTCTGGGCCCGCCACTGGTTGTTGCCGAGCTCCTGCACCACCACCTGGTCGGCTCCGGCCGCCGTCTGGACAACCGAACGGACCTCGGTGACCGAGGCGCCGCGGGCGGGGAACTGGAAGGCCGAGCCGCCGGTGAACTCGATACCCAAGTGCAGGCCCCGGACGAGCAGGGCGAGGATGGCGATCAGCAGGACCGCCGCCGACACCACGTACCAGAGGCGCTGGCGCCCGACGAACTCGAAGGAGACGTCGCCCCGGTACAGGCGGCCGCCAAAGTTACCCAGCCGCGACATCAGGCCTCCCTCGGAGTCGTACGGCGCCGGCCGGTGAAGACCTCCGACGGGGCGCGCAGGCCCATCCGCCGGGGATCGAGCCCGGACAGGGCGTGGCCGCTGCCGAAGAACTTCGTGCGCGACAGGTAGACGACCATCGGCTTGGTGAACAGGAACACCACCAGAACATCGATGAGCGTGGTGAGGCCGAGGGTGAACGCGAACCCCTTCACCCCACCGATGGCGAGGAGCCACAGCACCAACGCGGCGAGAAACGTCACGGCGTCGGCCACCAGGATCGTGCGCCGGGCGCGCCGCCACCCGCGTTCGACCCCGGCGCGCAGGCTGCGTCCCTCCCGTACCTCGTCGCGCAGCCGTTCGAAGTACACGATGAACGAGTCCACGGTGATACCGATGGCGACGATGAGACCCGCGATCCCGGCGAGGGATAGCCGGTATCCCATGTAGTTGCCGAGGACGGAGACCGCCGCGTAGGTGAGCGCCCCGGCGACCCCGAGGCTGAAGATCGCTACGAACCCGAGCGCCCGGTAGTACAGCAGGGCGTAGATCACCACCAGCGCCATGCCGATGGCGCCGGCCAGCAGGCCGCCACGGAGATAGTCAGCGCCGAGCGTCGGGGAGACCGAGGTGATGTCGCTCTTGTTGAACTTCAGCGGCAGCGCGCCGTACTTCAGGACGTTGGCGAGGTCGCTCGCCTGCTGCTGGGTGAAGTCACCGGTGATCTCGGCCTGACCACCGGGGATCGGCTCGTTGATACGCGGGGCCGACTGAACGACGCTGTCGAGCTCGATCGCGATCTGGTTGCGGGGCTCGGGCATGCTGACCACCCGCTGGGTGATGTCGCCGAACCGCTGCGTTCCGGTGCTGTCGAAGTTGAGCTGGACCAACCAGCCGCCGGCCTGGCCCGTCTGCGGAAGACCGGCCTGGGCCGAGTCCACCATCTTGCCGAGCACCACCGCCTTGTCCAGGACGTACTTGGCGGTGCCGTCCCGGTTGCAGGCCGCTATCTGCTCGTTCGGCTCCTTCAACCCGCGACTGCGGTCCGGGCGGCTGCAGTCGAGCTTCTGGAACTCCGCGAGCACCTCCTTGTCGATGCCGGAGGTGTCCTGCTGCATCATCCCGGGAGGAACGCCGGGTACGGCCGGCTGCGAGGCGCCGGGCACCGGAACCCCTCCGGGCGGCGCGTTGCCCGGGTCGGGCGACGGCTGCGCCATGAGTGCCGGAGAGAGCGCCCGGTTCTTGCTCTGTTTATCGTCCTTGCTCTGCTTGTCCGAAGATCCCTCACTCGGGGAAGGACTCGGTGAACTGGTGGGCTGGGGCGTCATGCCGGCGGGCTCGTACAGCAGCACCTGCCGGAAGTTCAGCTCGGCGGTCTGTCCCACCTGTTCGACCACCCGCTGCTGGCCCTCGCCGGGGACCGCAACGACTATGTTGTTGCCGCCCTGCCGGCTGACCTCGGCCTCGCTGACACCCAGACCGTTCACCCGGTCGCGGATGATCTGGACTGCCTCTTCCATGCTCGAGTCCGGCGGCTCCCTGTTCTGCTGGGTGACGGCCGTCAGGGTGACGGTCGTCCCGCCGCTCAGGTCAAGGGCGAGCTTCGGGGTCCTCGCGTTCCCGAACCACGCCGCGGCCCCGAGGGCGACGACGATCAGGGCGAGGACCGCGAGGGCCCGTCCGGGTCTCGATACGTTAGTGGTCGGCGGGGGCACGTCTTCCCTGGGCTTCCCTCTAGTTACGTCTGCGTCTGGTACGTCGTCTGCCGCGCGGTACCTTCCGAGGCTATGTCGAGGTGCTCTCCTCGTGGTCCTGGCTGGTGCCCGGCGAGTCGACCACCTGGACCACCGACGCCTTGGAGTAGCGACAGTTCACGCCCGGCGCGATCTCTAGTACCACCGCGTCGTCCTCGACCGCGCTGACCGTCGCGTACAACCCGGCGCTGGTCATCACCCGCTGTCCCGACGTCAGCGCCCGCTGGATCGACATCATCTGCCGCTGCCGGTTGCGCTGCGGCCGTATCAGCAACAGCCAAAACAGCACGACGATGATGAGCAGCGGTAGCAGCTGTACAAGCGCGTTGTTGCCCTGCACGGGGCCCTGTCCTTCCGGTGTGGTTGTGCCCGGCGCACGGCGCCGGATGGTGTACGAACAGCCACCCTAACGGGAGTGGTAATCGAGCCACGGAGTTTAGTGCAAGAGCGCACGGCGGCCACGTCGCAGGAGGGACGCACGAACGTGCCGGAAAGTTCCCTCAGGAGCCCGAGGAATCGAACAGCGTCGGCGGCTCCTGCCATCCCCGGGGCGGGTTCAGGCCGAGGTGGGCCCAGGCCGTCGGCGTCGCGATCCGTCCCCGGGGCGTACGGGCGAGCAGCCCGGCGCGGACGAGGAACGGCTCGGCCACCACCTCGACGGTCTCCGGCTCCTCGCCCACCGCCACCGCCAGCGTGGACAGGCCCACCGGACCGCCGCCGAACCTGCGCAGCAGCGCGCCGAGCACCGCACGGTCCAGCCGATCGAGCCCTTCCTCGTCCACCTCGTACAGGGTCAGCGCTGACCGGGCCACCTCGCGGGTGATCACACCGTCGGCGCGGACCTCGGCGTAGTCACGAACCCGGCGCAGCAGCCGGTTGGCGATGCGCGGGGTGCCGCGCGACCGGCCGGCGATCTCCTCGGCGCCGTCGGCGCGGAGGTTCACCTCGAGCAGCCGGGCGGACCGGTGCAGCACCTGCTCGAGTTCGTCGGGCGCGTAGAAGTCCAGGTGGGCGGTGAAGCCGAACCGATCGCGCAGGGGTGCGGGCAGCAGCCCGGCGCGGGTGGTCGCTCCGGCGAGCGTGAACGGCGCGATGTCCAGGGGGATCGCTGTCGCACCCGGACCCTTGCCGACGACCACGTCGACCCGGAAGTCCTCCATCGCGACGTAGAGCACCTCCTCGGCCGGACGCGCCATGCGGTGGATCTCGTCGAGGAAGAGCACCTCGCCCTCGGCCAGGGTGGACAGGATCGCGGCGAGATCCCCGGCACGTTCGATCGCCGGCCCGCTGCTGATCCGCAGCGAGGTGCCGAGCTCGACGGCGATGATCATCGCCATCGTCGTCTTGCCGAGCCCTGGCGGACCGGAGAGCAGCACGTGATCGGGCGGCCGCCCCCGTTGCAGCGCGCTCTGCAGCATGAGGGAGAGCTGCTCGCGCACCCTGGTCTGCCCGATGAAGTCGTCGAGGCGCCTGGGTCGCAGCGCGGACTCGATCGCACGCTCGTCGGGTTCGGCGGTCGGCGAGATCACGCCGCGGCGCTCCCGGTCCTCGATCTCCTCCCTCATGAGCGGCTGAGCCTCCTCAGCGCGGAGCGCAGCAGCACGGGGACGTCCGGCGACGGGCCGTCGGCCGGAACGTCGGGCGCGACGGCGGACACCGCCTCCTCCGCCTCGCGGCTCGACCAGCCGAGGTTGACCAACGCCGAGTGCAGCTGCTCCCGCCACGGCGCGACGGCACCTCCGGCCGGGGTCGGCTCGTGCTCCGGCAGGCCGGCGGGAGCGCCCAGCCTGTCCTTGAGCTCGAGGACGATGCGCTGCGCCCCCTTGCGCCCGATGCCGGGGACCTTCGTGAGGGTCGCGACGTCTTCGGCGGCCACCGCACGACGGAGCTCGTTCGGGGAATGGACGGCGAGCATCGCCAGGGCGAGCCGGGGACCCACCCCGCTGGCCGTCTGCAACAGCTCGAAGACCACGCGTTCGTCCTCCTCGGCGAAGCCGTACAGGGTCAGCGAGTCCTCGCGCACCACCAGCGACGTCGGCACGGTGGCCCGCTCGCCCACCCGGAGCCCGGCGAGCGTGGCCGGTGCGCACTGCACGGTGAGGCCGAGGCCGCCGACCTCGACGACGGCAGAATCGGGAGCGATCCCGGCTACCCGTCCGTTGACAAACGCGATCATCTTCGCACTCCGGAGGCGGCGTGGCGGGCGGCGTGGTGCGCTGCGAGGGCATCGAGCCGGCGCTGCGTGCTGCCCCGCCACAGGTGGCAGATCGCCAGCGCGAGGGCGTCGGCGGCGTCCGCCGGGCGTGGCCGGTCGGTAAGCCCCAGCAGCCGGGTAACCATGGTAGTGACCTGGGCCTTGTCGGCCCGCCCGCTGCCGGTGACGGCCGCCTTGACCTCGCTCGGCGTGTGCAGGGCGACCGGGATGTCGCGGCGAGCGGCGCACGCGATGGCGATCCCGCTGGCCTGGGCAGTGCCCATCACCGTGCGGACATTGTGTTGGCTGAAGACCTGCTCGACGGCCACCGCGTCGGGCCGCAGCCGGTCGAGCCACTCCTCGACGAGACGCTCCAGCGCCACCAGCCGCGGGCCAACGGCGTCGCCCGCCCGGGTCCGTACCACGTCGACGGCCACGAGCGCCAGCCGGGAGCCGGGAGCGCCCTCGACAGCGCCGAGACCGCACCGGGTGAGCCCCGGATCGATGCCGAGAACCCGCACGCGAGAACGCCTTCCTGGTCGAACGTACGTTCAGCCGGTACGCTATCGCGACCCGAAGCCCTCCGCCGTGCCGCACCCGCGGCGTGTCGGCCGGGATATGCTGCCGCGCATGTTGGCGCCGGGTGACACGCAGGTCGTGGCAGTCGTCGAGCAACCTCGGCCGACCCGATACCGCCGTGGGCGTGCGCCCAACTTCCGCCTCGGCGTCCTCGGTGCCGTACTGCTCTTTGTCGGGCTTGCGGTGCTGTCCAGCCTCGCCGTGCCACCGTTCCGGTCCGCCGACGAGAGCGCACACGGAGGTTACGCCCTGGCAATAGCGCACGGCAGGATCCCGAGCCAGTACGAACGGGTGCCGGCACAGATCCCGGGTCAGCGGCAACCCACACACGTCTACACCACCGTGCATCCGCCGCTGTACCACGCGTTGATCGCCGGGCCGCTGCTGCTGGGCATCGAAGTCGGCAAGCCGCTGCTCGGGCTGCATCTGGCCCGCATCGAGTCCGCGCTGTTCTCCGCGGTGACCGTGGCGCTGACCGCCGTGCTGGCCGGGATGCTCCTCGGCCGCCGCAGGACCGAGGCGGTGGTCGCGGCGGCGACCATGGCGACGCTGGGTATCTTCGTCCTCAGCTCGTCGCTGGTCTACAACGACTCGCTCGCCACGTTGCTGAGCGTCGCCGTCCTCCTCGGCACCTTGGCCGTGTTGCGCCAAGGGCTGCGAACATCCGGCTGTGTGCTGCTCATCCTGGCCGCGGCGGCCTCGATGGCCGTCCGCGCGTCGAACGCCGAGGTAGTGGCGATGGCCGGGATCGGACTGCTCGCGGCGGGCGCGATACACGCGCGCAACCGGTGGATCGGCGTGGCCCAGGGAATCGGCTGGTCGGCGGCCATGGGCGTCGCCTGCTTTGCCGCGGCAGGATGGTTCTACCTGCTCAACCAGGCCCGGTACGGCCATCTGACCGGCTGGGTCTCCATCGCCTACGACCCGCACAGCCCGATGTATGACGCCCACGGCTACCCCTACCCGGGCGGCGGGCTGTCGTTCCTGCTCTCCCCGGACAGCTACCTCCGGCTGGCCCGGGACACCTACGGCGACCTGCTCGGCGTGGATCGCGTCCTGCCTTGGTCCAACCCGGTTACCGTCGCCGGACTCGTCGTGGTATGGAGCCTGGCCGCGCTCGGTGCGCTGTGGTGGCTGCGTCAGCGGCGACGTCTTGGTCCCACCCGGGCGAGGCAGGCCCTGGTCGCCCTCGTCGCGCTGCACGGCGTCGCCTGTCTGCTGTACGTGGCGTGGTGGGTCCAGGCCGGCGGCTACCCGCACATCCGCTACCTGTTCCCGGCGCTGCCGGTGGTGGCGGTGATCCTCGCGCGCGCGGTGGTCGGCCTGCCCGGCGGCCGTTGGTGGGCGGTGCTGGTGGTTACCGTGCAACTCGTCCTGGCGCTCGGCTACCTCGCCAAGCTGCCGGCGCAGTGGACCGGCGAGAGCATCTGGGGTGTCTACCCCGCCGCGCTGGGCAAGGCCGGCGTACCCCTGCCCGCGCTGGTCACCGTCGGACTACTCCTGATCGTGATCTGCGGCTGGCTGCTGTGCGCGCGTGCCATCCTCACGCGTCAGCCGACGCGCTCCATGATCTCGTCGGAGACGTCGTAGTTGGCGTAGACGTTCTGCACGTCGTCGAGATCCTCGAGCGCCTCGATGAGGCGGAAGACCTGCTTCGCCGTGCCTTCGCCCAACGGCACGCTCACACTGGGTAGGAAGTTCGCCTCGGCCGCCTCGTACTCGATACCTTCGCGCTGGAGCGCGGTGCGTACCTCGACCAGATCGCCCGGCTCGCTGACCACCTCGAAGGCCTCGCCCAGGTCGTTGACCTCCTCGGCACCGGCGTCCAGGACCGCCGCCAGGACGTCGTCCTCGGCCACACCGTCCTTCCGTACGATGACGACCCCCTTGCGGCTGAACAGGTACGACACGGAGCCCGCGTCCGCCATGCTGCCGCCGCCCCGGGTCACCGCGGTCCGGACGTCGGAGGCCGCCCGGTTCTTGTTGTCGGTGAGGCACTCCACGAGAACGGCAACCCCGCCGGGCGCGTAGCCCTCGTACATGATCGTCTCGTACGAGGCGCCGCCTGCCTCGACCCCCGACCCGCGCTTGACGGCCCGCTCGATGTTGTCGGAGGGAACCGAGCTCTTCTTGGCCTTCTGGATCGCGTCCTCGAGACTGGGGTTACCGGACGGGTCGCCTCCGCCGCTGCGTGCGGCCACCTCGATGTTCTTGATCAACTTCGCGAAGAGCTTGCCGCGCTTGGCGTCAACAACAGCCTTCTTGTGCTTGGTTGTTGCCCACTTGGAGTGGCCGGACATGGCGAACTACGCCTCCTTCACAAGCTCGACGAAGTAGCGGTGCACGCGGGTGTCGCCGGTCAGCTCCGGGTGGAAGGCCGTTGCGAGCAGATGACCCTGACGAACGGCGACGATCCTACCCGCGGCCGCCCCGGTCGCGACGCTGGCGAGTACTTCGCAGTCCTCGCCGACACGTTCCACCCAGGGCGCTCGGATGAAAACGGCGTGGTACGGCGTGTCGAGACCGTGGAAGGAGACGTCGGCCTCGAACGAGTCGACCTGCCGGCCGAACGCGTTCCGCCGCACGGTCATGTCGATTCCGCCGATCGTCTCCTGACCGTCGATACCGTCCAGGATGCGGTCCGCCAGCATGATCATCCCAGCGCAGGAGCCGTACGCGGGCATGCCGCCCTCTATCCGCTTGCGCAGCGGCTCCATCAGCTCGAACGTGGTCGCCAGCCGCCACATCGTGGTGGACTCGCCACCGGGGATTACCAGCCCGCTCACCCGCTCCAGGTCGTCGGCGTGCCGTACGGTCACCGCGCGTACCCCGCAGGTCTCCAGGGCGCGCAGGTGCTCACGTACGTCGCCCTGCAGGGCGAGCACGCCGATCACCGGAGTGGTCTCGGTAGTCACTGACAAGCCTTCCTGGGGTGATACCTGGACATGCGGCAACAGCTACGCCTATCGAGCGTAACCGCGTGGGGAGGGTCCTGGGCCCCGGGTCACCAGCCCCGTACGGCGAGGCGCTGATCCTCCGACAGCGTGTCGAGGTTGATGCCCACCATGGCCCCGCCGAGCCCGCGCGAGACCTTCGCGACGACGTCGGCGTCGTCGTAGAAGGTGGTGGCCTTGACGATCGCGGCGGCACGCGCGGCCGGATCGCCGGACTTGAAGATCCCGGAACCCACGAAGACGCCCTCGGCGCCGAGCTGCATCATCATCGCGGCGTCGGCCGGGGTGGCGATGCCGCCGGCGGTGAACAGAACGACCGGCAGTTTGCCGGCCCGAGCCACCTCGGCGACGAGCTCGTACGGTGCGGCCAGCTCCTTTGCGGCCGCGTACAGTTCGTCGCCCCGCAGCGTACTCAACCGGCGCATCTCCGCGCCGATCCCCCGCATGTGACGGGTCGCCTCGACCACGTTGCCGGTTCCGGCCTCCCCCTTGGATCGGATCATCGCCGCACCCTCGCCGATCCGGCGCAGCGCCTCGCCGAGGTTGGTGGCGCCGCAGACGAAGGGGACGGTGAACGCCCACTTGTCGATGTGGTGTGCCTCGTCGGCGGGGGTGAGCACCTCCGACTCGTCGACGTAGTCGACCCCGATGGCCTGGAGCACCTGCGCCTCGGCGAAGTGGCCGATTCGGCACTTCGCCATCACCGGGATCGAGACGGCGCTGACTATCGAATCGATGAGATCGGGATCGCTCATCCGGGCGACCCCGCCCTCCGCTCGGATGTCGGCCGGAACCCGCTCCAGCGCCATCACGGCGACCCCGCCGGCGTCTTCGGCGATCTTGGCCTGCTCGGCGGTGAC
The DNA here is from genome assembly GCA_009379995.1 of Streptosporangiales bacterium. Lineage (GTDB taxonomy): Bacteria > Actinomycetota > Actinomycetes > Streptosporangiales > WHSR01 > WHSR01. Next base: position 13,546 of record WHSR01000032.1, on the reverse strand, counting down.
CACGTCCATGATCACGCCGCCCTTGAGCATCTCCGCCATGCCGCGCTTGACGCGCGCGGTGCCGGTGGCCGGGCCGGTGACGGTGGCGGAGTTTTCGGGCTGGGCGGACGCGGGTGTGGTGGACACTGCAGTACCTCGCGAAGAAGGAATGTACGGGTACTTAGCATTCTAGGCGGTATCGGCATCCGGCCCGTTGTCCGGCGGGACATCGTCGATCTCGAAGAACGCCGGCATCGCGGCGTGTCCGGCCAGCCGCAGGGCCCGCACCAGCCATCGGCGGCGGGACGTCCTGGTCGCGGCCACCGCGTCGTTGTAGAAGCGTCGGGCCAGCAGCACCTTCGTTGCCGCCGCATCCAGCTCCTCGACCAACGCTCCCCCGTCGCGGTCGGCCAGCCTGGCCCGGAAATCCGGCTGGCCGAACGCGGCGCGCAGCGCCCGGGACAGGTCGCTCTCGGCGAGCTCGCGGCGGTCCTCGCCGGCCGCGCGGGCCTCGTGGGCGGCGCCCGCGAGCAGCAGGCTCGTCGCCGGGTCGAGCAACCCGGAGGCGGCCAGCTCCAGGGCCGCCGCGGCGCGGCGGACCAGCGCGGCGTCCAGAGCGGCCCGAGCGGCCTCCACCCGCCCGTGGAGGCGGTCGAGCCGGGTCGCCCGCCAGGACACGTAGAGACCGAGGAGTACGAAGATCGCGAGGCCGGAAACCACGTAGCTCAGCAGCTCGATCGACGCCTCCATACCGGCTTACCGCACCCCGCTGCGGAAGTCCTCGACCACGCCCGCGGTGTCCAGCGCGACGGTCTCGTACACCTGCAGCACGTCGTGGGCCACAGTCGTCCAGTCGTAGCGACGCACCGCGATCCTCGCCTCCCTGGACAGCGCGGTACGGCGCACCGGGTCGTCGAGCAGCTCGGCAGCGGCGTGGGCCAGCGCCTCGGCGTCGCCGACCGGGAAAAGCGCGCCCGCCCGGCCGCCGAGCAGCACCCGGCGAAACGCCTCGATGTCGCTGGCCACGATCGGCGCGCCGGCCGCCATGGCCTCGGCGAGAACTATGCCGAAGCTTTCCCCGCCCAGGTTGGGCGCGACGAAGACGTCGACCGAGTGATAGGCGCGGACCTTGTCCCGCTCGCTCACCTGGCCCAGCAGCACGACACGCTGAGCAAGCTCGTCCGGTACCGTGTCGCGGATCTCGTCGAGGTCACCCGGGCCGGCGACGAGCAGGCGCAGTCCCGGGCGACCGGGCGCCAGCAGCCGGAACGCCTCGAGCAGCACCGGGAGACCCTTGCGGGGTTCGTCCAGCCTGCCGAGGAAGCCCAGGGCGCCGCCCTCCCCCGGCCATCCGGGCAGCGCCTCGGCCTCGGTGTAGCGGTGGGCGGTCACACCGTTGGGTATGAGCACCGCGTCGCCGCCCAGGTGCTCGACGAGAGTCTTCCGGGCGGCCTCCGAGACCGCGATCCTGGCGTTGATCTTCTCCATCGCCGTCTGCAGGATCCCGTACGCGGCCGCCATCGCCCGCGACCGTTGAATCGCCGTGTGGAAGGTCGCCACGATCGGCCCGTCGGCCGCCCAGCAGGCGAGCAGCGAGAGGCTCGGCGCCGTGGGCTCGTGCACGTGCAGGACGTCGAAGCGGCCCTCCCGGAGCCAGCGCCGCACCCGTCCGGCGGAGACGAACCCGAAGGCGAGGCGGGCGACCGACCCGTTGTACGGAACCGGTACGGCCCGACCCGCCGGAACCACATAGTTCTGCAGGGGCTCCGGAGCGTCCGCAGGGTCGTCGACCGGGGCGATCACCGAGACCTCGTGGCCCAGCACGAGCAGCGCCTCGGCCAGGTCCCGCACGTGCTGCTGTACCCCGCCGGGAACCTCCCAGGTGTACGGGCACACGAGGCCGATTCTCATTCCGCGGCCCCCGCTCCCTTCGGAACCCGCTCGTCGAGGTCGGCGAGCCACAACCGCTGCAACATGTGCCAGTTCTGCGGGTGTTCGGCGATGCCCGCCTCGAAGACCCTGGCGAGGGCCTGAGTGACGGCGGCGACCTTCTGCTTCCGATCGCCCTCCGCGGGCACCGGGACCTCCTCGTGTACCCGGACGCCCCAGCAGTCGCCCTCGTACCACAGGGTCACCGGCATGAGCGCGGCGCCGGTCTGCATGGCGAGCAACGCGGGACCGGCCGGCATCCGGGCGGGTTCGCCGAAGAACTCCACCTCGACCCCGCTCGCGGTGATGTCGCGGTCGGCGACGAGGCAGACCAGGCCGCCCGAGCGGAGCCTGCGGGCAAGCTGCCCGAAGACGTCGCGCTCGCCGCCGGTCAACGCGATCACCTCCATGCCGAGGCTTTCCCGGAAGGCGACGAAGCGGTCGAACAACGACTCTGGGCGCAGCCGCTGCACGACGGTCGTGAAGGGGGCGCCGGACAGCACGATCCACGCACCGGCGTGGTCGTAGTTGCCCATGTGCGGCAGGGCGAGCACCACGCCTCGGCCGGCCCGCAGGTTCGCGAACACGTCCTCGACGCCCTGGATGCGCATGCCGGAGAGGATCCGTTCGGACCCCATCGCCGGCAGCCGGAAGACCTCCAGCCAGTACCGCGAGTAGGAACGCATCACGGCGCGGCTGAGCCGCCGCAGCCCGTTACCGTCGGCGTCCGGACCGACGACCCTGGCAAGGTTGGCCTCGAGCTGGCGGACCCCCTTCCCACGGCGCCGCCAGGCGACGTCGGCGATGAGCCGGAACACGGCCAGCGCCGGGCGCTCCGGCACCCACCGGACAGCGGCCCAGCCAAGCGCGTACGCGGCGCCGGCCAGGCGCTCGCCCGCCGTGCTCCTCATCGGCCGGCTCGACCGGCCGGGCCGGGGCCGCCGGAATCGACCTGCCCGGCCTGCCGCCACACCACGACAAACCGCTGGGCAACTGTCACCGTTGCCCCGACGGCGAGCAGCCACAGCCCGACGGGCAGCGCGTACGGCACACCCAGCCCGTGCAGGCCGGTCGCCACCAAGATCAACAGGAGCCGTTCGGTCCGTTCGGCGATGCCCACGTTGCAGGCGAACCCGAGGCCCTCGGCCCGGGCCTTGGCGTACGACACGATCCCGCCGGCCACCAGGCAGTACAGCGCCAACGCGGCGAGCAGCGCATCGTCGCCCCCGCCAGCAAACCACAGCACGAGGCCGCCGAAGATCGCAGCGTCGCCGATGCGGTCCATGGTCGAGTCGAGAAACGCCCCCCACGGGCCGACGCTACCCCGGGCCCGGGCGAGCGCCCCGTCGAGCATGTCGGAGAACACGAAGAAGGTAACGACCAGCGTGCCGACGAAGAGCTCGCCCCGTGGGTAGAAGCCCAACGCCCCTCCGGCGACCCCCACGGTCCCGGCCATGGTGAGGACATTGGGGCTGATTCCGGTACGAGCAAGGACACGCCCGAGCGGTATCAGAGCCCGGGCCAGCCCGGGACGCAGCACACGAAGCATGGCGGTCCGATCGTAGAGGTTGCGGCGAGGTTGCGGGATTGCGGCCGGAGTGCTAACTCCCCCCTGCATGCCCTCTTGTCACGTCCGGCACCGAGGGTAAAGGGTGTGAGCAACCAGGATGGCGCCGCCCGGTGATGCCATCAGGCGCGACCGCCGGTTCGGCGCCCGTTGATCTCCCCGGAAGGAGATGCGCGTGGCGGACAAGGCGAGTGGTGGCTCCCAGGGGGCCGCCGGTAGGGCACCAACGGTCGACCAGCCGGACAAGGTACGTAACGTCGCGCTGGTCGGCCACTCCGGAGCCGGAAAGACAACCCTGGCCGAGGCCCTCCTGTTGGCGACCGGCACGATCCAGCGCGCCGGCCGCGTCGAGGACGGCACTACCGTCAGCGACTACGACGAGGCCGAGGCCCGTCAGCAGCGATCCATCAACCTCACCCTGGTCCCCGCGGAGCACGCCGGGATCAAGGTGAACCTGCTCGACGCCCCCGGCTATGCGGACTTCGTCGGCGACCTGCGCGCCGGGCTGCGCGCAGCCGACGCGGCTCTGTTCGTGGTATCTGCCGTCGACGGGGTCGACGGCATGACCCAGATGCTGTGGGACGAGTGCGCAGCCGTCGGCATGCCACGGGCCGTCGTTATCACCAAGATCGACCACGGGCGGGCCGACTTCGACGAGGTCCTGGGCGTGTGCCAGCAGGCCTTCGGCGACGGGGTGCTGCCCATCTACTTCCCCGTCCAGGGCGACGACGGGGTGCGGGGCCTCATCGGTTTGCTCTCCCAGAAGTTCTTCGACTACTCGTCGGGCCAGCGGACCGAGCACGACCCCGACGCCGAGTACGCCGACCGCGTCGAGGAACTGCGCAGCGCTCTCATCGAGGGGATCATCCAGGAGAGCGAGGACGAGACCCTCATGGACCGCTATCTCGAGGGCGAGCACATCGACCCCAAGGAACTCATCGAGGACCTCGAGAAGGCGGTCGCCAGGGGCAGCTTCTTCCCGGTTCTCGCGGCTGCCTCGCCGACCGGTGTCGGCATGGTCGAGCTGCTCGAGGTGATCACCCAGGCGTTCCCGTCGCCGCCGGAGCACGAGATTCCGGAGGTCACCAAGGTCAAGGGCGGGGGCGCCGGCACGATCGCATGCGACCCGAACGGACCCCTCGTCGCCCAGGTCGTGAAGACCACCAGCGACCCGTACGTCGGCCGCATCAACCTCGTTCGGGTGTTCTCCGGCACTCTGCGGCCGGACATGGTCGTGCACGTCTCCGGACACGGGCTCGCAGACCGCGGCCACGAGGACCACGACGTCGACGAGCGCATCGGTGCCCTGTCCTCGCCGCTGGGCAAGACCCAACGCACGATCTCCCAGTGCGTGGCCGGCGACATTTGCGCGGTGGGGAAGCTCGCCAGCGCGGAGACCGGCGACACTCTCTCCGCCAAGGAGGAGCCGCTGCTCGTAGCGTCCTGGACGATGCCGGACCCGCTGCTGCCGGCCGCGATCCAGGCGAAGTCCAAGGCGGACGAGGACAAGCTGTCCCAGGCCCTCGGCCGGCTCGTCGCCGAGGATCCGACGCTGCGGCTGGAGATGAACTCCGAGACCCGTCAGCTGGTCCTGTGGTGCATGGGCGAGGCACACGCCGACGTGCTGTTCGACCGGCTGAAGAGCCGGTACGGCGTCGAGGTCGAGCAGATCCCGTTGCGTGTCCCGCTGCGGGAGACGTTCAGCGGCGAGGTGGAAGCTCTCGGCCGCAACGTCAAGCAGACGGGTGGCCACGGCCAGTACGGCATCTGCCACATCAAGGTCGAGCCGCTCCCCTCCGGCAGCGGGTTCGAGTTCGTCGACAAGATCGTCGGCGGTGTGGTCCCGCGGCAGTTCATCCCCTCGGTGGAGAAGGGCGTCCGGCAGCAGATGGAGAAGGGGGTCCTGGCCGGCTACCCGGTGGTGGACCTGCGGGTGACGCTCTTCGACGGAAAGGCCCACTCGGTCGACTCCTCGGACATGGCCTTCCAGATCGCCGGGCAGCTCGCGCTGAAGGACGCCGCAGGCAAGGCGCAGGTCGTGCTGCTCGAGCCGGTCGACGAGGTGCAGGTGCTGGTGGGTGACGAGTACGTGGGCGCGGTGATGTCGGACCTGTCGTCGCGGCGCGGCCGGGTGCTGGGCACCGAGCCTGTCGCCGGCGGCCGCACCCTGGTCAAGGCCGAGCTGCCCGAGCTGGAGATCTCCCGGTACGCCATCGACCTCCGCTCGATGTCCCACGGCACCGGCACCTTCAGCCGGAGCTACCTCCGGCACGAGCCGATGCCCTCGCACATGGCCGACAAGGTCATCGCGGCGGAGAAGCAGAAGGAATAGCCGCCGAGATCTATGTTGTGGGGGTCGTTTTGCCCGTTTCGGCCCCCCACAACATAGATCTCGGCGGGGCTAGCTGGGCCAGGCCTCCGCGATCAGCTGGCGGGTGTCGCGGAGGAGTTGAGGCAGCACCTTGGTCTGTCCGACGACCGGCATGAAGTTGGTGTCGCCTCCCCAGCGCGGCACCACATGCTGGTGCAGGTGGGCAGCGATCCCGGCGCCGGCCACCGTGCCGAGGTTGATCCCGATGTTGAACCCTTGGGCGCCGCTCGCCTTGCGCAGCGCCCAGATGGCCTTCTTGGTGAAGTCCGAGAACTGCGAGGTCTCCCCGTCGTCCAACTCCGGGTAGTCGGCGACGTGCCGATAGGGGCAGACCATGAGGTGGCCGGAGTTGTACGGGTAGAGGTTCAACACGGCATAGACCAGCTCGCTTCGGGCGACGATGAGCCCCTCCTCGTCGTCCAGCCGCGGAATCACGCAGAAGGGGCAGTCGTCATCGCCTTGGGGCTTGTTCTCGCCCTTGATATAGGCCATCCGATGAGGGGTCCACAGCCGCTGAAAAGCGTCCGGGATCCCTGCTCCGCTCTGCTCCTCCACCGGACCCGATGCTACCGGTCGCCGGATCGCCGGGCACCGGCACCGTGATCACCTGCCACTCTGATTGCGCCGATCGGGAACCCAGCCGCGCGGTTCTTCGTTGAGGGCGGGGGCCGGGCGCGCTGACGGTCGTGGTGCTTGCGGCCGTACTTCCCCGCCGCGCCTACGGCCAGGCCGCCTTTGAGATCGTCGCACCCGTCCTGCTTCTCGGATGGAGCGAGGTCGGCCCGGCTCTACTCCGCGAGATGCGCACCGTCACTGCCCGGTCTGCGGCCGGGCCTGTTGAGTCGGACTCGGTGGACCAAACTGGACTTCCCGCCGCCAAGCGGCGCTGTCGACCAGCTCCGGACCGACACCGTCACCCTCGATGACCGCGGTCCGGTGAGCGATCTCGGGCAGCTGCATCGAACCAGTATGTCGGGACGGCAGGCCGGCCGTTGTGCAGGGCCACAACGAGGCCACGCCAGACGTGGGAGAGCCATACGTTGTCCCGGGCATCCGTGCGGAGGGACCGTGTTGGGCGTGTTCGACTCGCAGACGCTCGGTCCCGGCTTCGAGCTTTCCTCGGAGCACCTGCTCATCCAGCGGACCGTGCGGGAGTTCATCGAGGCGGAGATGGCCCCGGTCGTGGGCGACTACTTGGAGCACGACGCCTTCCCCGAGGCCGTGGTCCGCGGGCTGGCCGATATCGGCGTGATGGGCCTGCCGTTCCCCGAGGAGTACGGCGGGAGCGGAGCGGGGATGGTCGCCTTCGCCCTCGCCCTGGAGGAAATCGCCCGGGTAAGCCCGTCCGTCGCGGCGATCGTCTTCGCCCACAGTTCGCCGGCCACATTGATCTTTCTCAACGGTACGGAGGAGCAGAAACGCGAGTGGCTGGTGCAGCTGGCCGAAGGTCGCATCGTCGGCGCGATCGGGCTCACCGAGCCCTCCGGCGGCTCGGACGCCGGGGCGGTCCGCACCAAGGCGTCGTGGGACGGCACGTCGTGGATCCTCAACGGCTCGAAGACCTTTATCACCAACGCCGGTACACCGATGAGCGGAGTCGCCGTGGTCGCCGCCACCACCGAACTCGAATCGGGCAGCGGCCTCAGTTCGTTCATCATCCCCGCGGACGCCCCCGGCTTCGAGACCGGCGAACCGCTGCACAAGATCGGATGGCGGGCGGCCGACACGCGGGAGATCTTCCTTCGCGACTGCCGGCTTTCGCCGACGTCCCTGCTGGGCAAGCCCGGCGAAGGCCTGCGGCAGATGCTCACCGCGGTGACCTACGGCCGGGTCTGCGTCGCCGCGATCGCTTCCGGGCTGGCCAGGGCCTGTTTCGAGCAGGGGCGCGGCTACGCTCGGGAGCGCGTCGCCTTCGGCCGCCCGATCGCCGACAATCAGGGGGTCGCGTTCAAACTCGTCGACGTCGCGGTCGGGCTGGCGGCCGCACGCCTACTGACCTACCGCGCTGCCGCCCTCGTCGACGGGGGACAGCCGTTTCGCGCGGAAGCGTCCATGGCCAAGCTGCACGCCACCGAGACAGCGTTCGAGGCGGCGCGGCAAGCCATCCAGATTCACGGGGCCTACGGGATCTCGCGGGAACAGCCGGTGTCCTGGCTGCTCGGCGAGGCCAAGGTGCTTGAGATCGTCGAGGGGACCTCCGAGATCCAGCGCATGCTGTTGGCTCGCCTGCTGGGGATCAGCGAATGAAGACTTCGGCTAGCACGTCCGCGAACACTACGGCGAACATGGTCGACTACGAGACAGCCCGGCGGACCTTCCGCTTGGACGTCCCCGGCCGATACAACTGGACCAGCGCCGTCTTGGACCGCTGGGCACGCCAGGAAGACAAGCTGGCCATGCTGTGGGTCGGCCCGCAGGGGGAGGAACGGCGGCTGACCTTCGACCACTTCGCGCGCGCATCCAATCGCTTCGCCAACGTGCTCCGGGGCCTGGGTGTGCAGCCTGGGCAGTCGCTGTTTGTGATGCTCCCGCGAGTGGTGGAGTGGTGGGAGGTCATTCTCGGGTCGATGCGGGCGGGGGTGGTGTGGGCGCCCGGCACCACCCTGCTGACACCACGGGACCTGGAGTACCGGCTGAACGCGGCCGAGGTGCGGGTCGTGGTCACCGACGCGGCGGGCGCCGAGAAGATCGATGAGATCCGCGAGGCCTGCCCCGCCGTCCGGCATCTGCTCTGTGTGGACGAAGGCTCGCGGCCGGGCTGGATCCGCTACGGCGAGGCGATGGAGCGGGCCGCTGGCGACCCTTCGACCCAGCCCACCCACAGCGACGACGCGGCGATGCTCTTCTTCACCTCCGGAACGACCGGATACCCCAAGATGGTGCTGCACACTCACGCCAGCTACCCGATCGCGCACACCATCACGGGGAGGTTCTGGCTGGACAACGGACCGTCCGACCTGCACTGGACAATCTCCGACACCGGCTGGGCCCAAGCCGCCTGGACCTGTCTCTTCGCGCCCTGGAACATGGGAGCGGCCGTCTTCATCCACGACGGCCGGGGTCCGTTCGACCCCGGCCGGACGCTGGAAATGCTCGAGCGCTACCCGATCACGACGTTCTTCGCGCCGCCCACCGCCTACCGGATACTCGTGCAGGAAGACTTGGCCAGTTGCCGGTTCAAGGCGCTGCGGCACACCCTGGCGGCGGGCGAGCCCCTCAATCCGGAGGTGATGACGGCCTGGTCCGGGCACACCGGCCTTAGGATTCACGACGGCTATGGCCTCACCGAGACCGTACTGGTGACCGGAATGTTCCGGGCCCTGCCGTTCAGGCCGGGCTCGATGGGGCGGGTCGCGCCCGGTTACGACGTGAGCGTCGTGGATGAGGCGGGCGAGGAACTGCCGATCGGCGAGGAAGGGGTTCTCGGCATCCGGATCCGTCCGCACAGCCCGGTGGGACTGTTCCAGGAGTATTGGAAGAACCCCGACGCCACCGCCCGCAGCCGCGCCGGCGACTTCTACCTCACCGGCGACCGCGTCCGGATGGACGACGAGGGCTACCTCTGGTTCGTGGGCCGGGACGACGATGTGATCATCAGCGCCGGCTACCGCATAGGCCCCTTCGAGGTGGAAAGCGCGCTGGTGGAGCACCCGGCGGTGGTCGAGGCGGCCGCCGTGGGCAGCCCTCATCCCACGCGGGGCCAGGTCGTGAAGGCTTTCGTGACCCTTGCCGAAGGCTGGGAGCCGTCGCAGAAGCTGGCGCGCGAGCTGCAGCAGCACGTCGCCGGCGTGACCGCCCCGTACAAGTATCCCCGCGAGGTGCAGTTCGTCGCGGATCTGCCAAAGACGATCTCGGGCAAGATCAAACGAGCCGATCTGCGGCAGATGGAGGCCGACGGCCGTCGCAACGACCGGAGGGAGCCGCGCTGATGGGCCACCTCCCCCGGGCCTCGGGTGGCGACAAGCGCCCGGCGCTCGACTGGGTCGAGGTTCCCAGCCCCGCCGTTCCCGTGGTCGCCGAAACGGATGTCGTTGTGGCCGGGGGCGGATCCGCCGGCCTGGCGGCCGCCGTCGCCGCGGCCCGCGATGGCGCCCGGACGATGCTCGTGGAGCGGTACGGCAGCCTCGGCGGCATGGCCACCGGAGGCCTCGTCATCTTGCTGCTCACCATGGACGACGGGGCCGGCAACCAGATGGTCGGCGGTCTTTGCCAACAGGTGGTGGACCGCATGGCTGCAAGGGGCAGCACCTTTTATCCACCGAGGGAAGAATGGGCCGAGCCCGACGAGGCGCTCGTCGAGCGCTACCGCAGGTGGGGGCTGGTGTGGGGCCGGGGGCCACACGCGGTCCGCTACAACGTGGCGTACGACCCCGAGGAGTTCCGCTACGTCGCCAACGAGCTCCTGCGCGAAGCGGACGTGAGACCTCTTCTGCACACGTGGGTAGCCGAGCCGGTCCTGTCCGCAGACCAGGTGACCCACCTGGTCTGCCAGAACAAGGCCGGCCGGGAGGCCATCGCCTGCAAGATCGTCATCGACTGCACCGGCGACGGCGACGTCTTCGCAGCCGCCGGCGAGGAGTACGAACACTCCGACTGCGTACCCTGGCTGTGGTTCCGCATGGGCGGTGTGGCCGAACCGGACAAGGCCATCAACGCTGCGGAGGGAAAGTTCTTCCCAACCTTGGGTGGCCGCTTCTTCCGTACGCCGGGCGCCGGCCGCACGCTCATGCCCTGGGGCGCCTCCGATTCCGTGAAGCGCCGCATCGACGCCACCGACCCGGACGAGCTGACCTGGGCCGAGCTGGAATGTCGCCGGCTGGTGATGCGCGAGGTCGACCGACTGCGGGAGGTGCCAGGCTTCGGCCGGGCGTACATCAACGACATCGCCTGGCAGTTGGGCATCTACGAGTCCCGACGCCTTCTCGGCCAGCATCAGCTGACCCGCGAGGAGGAAGGAACGATCTTCCCGGACACGGTTGCGCGGACCGGCAACTGGACGAAGTACGGAGCGGTCTACAACATCCCGTTGCGTTCCCTGCTGCCCCAGCGGGTCCGCAACCTCCTCGTCGCGGGCCGGTGCATCTCCGTCGACGCCCGCGTCCACCACGCGACCAAGGAGATTCCACCGTGCATGGCGACGGGCGAGGCCGCCGGCACGGCCGCCGCGCTCGCCCTGCAGACAGGCAAGTCCCTATCCGACATCGACGTAGCAGAACTGCAGCGGCGTCTCCGCGAGCGCGGAGCCATTCTGCCCTGACGGCAAGGAGGTCACGCATGGCGCTGGATCCAGGGAAGAGCACCGAGTTGACCGTGGCGGTCGACGAATCGATGACCGCCGATCGGCTCGGCAACCCCGGAATGACGGTTTTCGCCACCCCTGCGCTCGTGCGGTACTTCGAGGGCGTCGCCGTCCAGCTTCTGGCACCCGAGCTGGGGCCGGGACAGAGCAGCGTGGGCAGCTACCTGGAGGTGCGCCACCTCGCCGCCACACCCGTCGGCATGAAGATCACATTCCGCGCCACGCTCACCGAGATCGACGGCCGGCGCCTGGTCTTCCGGCTGGAGGCGGCAGACGAGCGGGAGCGCGTGGGCGAGGGGGTCCACGAACGCTTCATTGTCGACGCCGACAAGTTCCTCAATCGGGCACAGGCGAAGGCCCACCAGTAACCGCCGTGCCGGTCGTACACCCCCATATCCGCCGCTCGAGAGCCCACCACACCTCCATCCGGTCGACGGACGACGAGAGGTCTGCCCCGGTCTGCGCCTCGAAGCGGTGCAGGCGGTGACGCAACGTATTGGGATGCACCACGAGGGCGCGTGCCGCGCCCTCGGTGTTGAGATCCGCCTCGAGATAGGCGCGCACGGATTGTTCGAGGACCTTCCCGAACTCTCCCTCCTCCACGAGGGGCTCGATGTACCGCCGCACCATGAGGTCGCCGACGTCGTGTTCGGAGGCGACGGCCATACGAAGCGACAAGCTTTCCAGCGATACGACGCCGAGCTGCCCGAAGGCCACGCCCACCTCGAGAGCCCGGCTCGCCATGCGGAAGGAATTGGTAATGCCGTGCAGGTCGCTGGGATGCCCGACGCCGATGGTGGCGAGGTCACGCAGCGACGGAGCGTGCGTGGACACGCCTGCGATATCGGACCCGAGGGGGGCAAAGAATGTGTGCCGGTGCATCGTGTTCGTCCAGGCCGTCGTCGCCCGGCTCAGCTCGGTCAGCTCTACGTCGGGTCTCGGGCGGGCCCGGAAGGCGACGTATGACCCGTCCAGCGGAAGCCCGAACACGGCCGCGCGGAGATGGAGCTCCGCGCTGCTCAGCGAGCCGGAGACCAGCGCGCGGAGAAACTCGATGCGTTGGCGCTCGTCGTGGCGCGCTATCTCCAGCTCTTCCTCGCGGTGCGAGGTCGCGTACCGTCTGGTCACCACGTCGGTGACGTCCCACAGGATGCGCGTCCCCTCGAGGATGAGGCGAGGCTCCAGGCGCAGGCTGAAGGCCCACTCGATGAAGTGGTCCCGCAGAATGCCGAGCACCAGGCGGATGGCATGCAGCATGTCTTCGACAGGGACACCCCGGCGGGCGCGATCGGTGGCGATCCGCACGTCGTGGATCTCTTCGGGCCGGGGGCTCTGGCATGCCATGAGCGCATCGGCGGCACGCGCAGTGTGCTGCAGCACCGACTGGACCAGTGAGTCCCGCGGTACGCCAGCGCGAGCGTAGCTGGGAATCTCGGCGAACACGCGGCCCGTGCCTTCCTCGGCGATGCGCTGCGCGTTCCTTCGCATGAGCTCGACCACATCCGGAAGGCCCCGCGGCGGATCCTGCGCTGGGCGGCCGCTTGCGACCAGACCGGTGTCGTCATCCGTTGTCATGATCGTCTCCGTCCTGCGTACGGCCAGCCGAGGACTGAGGCAATTGTGGCACCCCACAACGGGACCACAAAGACGATGGGGGGCCGCACGTTGCCGATCACCCCTTCTCCCAAGAACGCTGAACCGTGGAGTGCCGGTTCTCTCCTCGGTAGACGCAGAGGCGGAAGCCGGGCCGGCTGCCCGTGCAGCGCGGTGCCGAGGCCGCCGCGTACGCGCAAAGGGTGCTCGACCCGGCGTACTCGCCGACTCCGGGCAGGGAGGGTGACATATGCCGACCCAACAGGCTCAAGCCGCCGATGCTTTCCTGGACGTCTGGTATACGTCGCTCACCCCGCTCGCCTTTCTCGGACGCTCCGCCGAGGTCTTTCCGGAAAAGGCCGCGATTGTGTACGGCGACAGGCGGCTGACGTACCGCGAGTTCGCCGCCTCGGCGACGCGCCTTGCGCACGCCCTGCGCGCGAGCGGCGTGCGGCCCGGCGACCGCGTCGCCTACCTGCTTCCGAACATCCCGGAGATGCTGGTCGCCCACTTCGGCGTACCGCTCGCCGGCGCCGTCCTCGTCGCCATCAACACCCGGCTGGCCCCCGAGGAGGTGCGCTACATCTGCGATCACTCGGGTGCCAAGCTGCTGGTCGTCGACGCGGGGCTGCATCCGACGATCGCCCCGGTCGCCGGTCGGCTGGGTACGGTGACGCAGATCGTCACCGTGGTGGACGAGGCCTCGGGATGTCGGCCGGACCCGGCCGTCGGCGGCCTCTCGTACGAGGAGCTGATCGCGCGCGGCGCGGACGACCCGCTGCCCTGGTCCGTGGCGGACGAACGCTCG
>WHSR01000128.1 GCA_009379995.1 Streptosporangiales bacterium | reverse complement strand
TCAAACGCGCCATCTCCAAATACCAGGCCCGCGGCCCTGGCATCGACCGCACCAGCTACAAAGCCACCGTGGGCATCGACATCCTGGCACCACCCGACACCTTGACAACCACCACCAACCCCCTAACTACACGGCCTTGCAGCTAGCCCGCGCTCACCACTCGGCGAGGCGGCCGTCGGGGTGGCGCCAGTTGGGGTCGGCAAGTCGCCACGACCCGGCTCGCCCGCGGACCGCGTCCTCGTCGATCTCGATGCCGAGACCCGGACCTGGAGGCACCTCGAGCCTCCCGTCCACGGGCGTGAGCGGACCGGGGTCACTCAGGTAGTCGTGCATCTCCGCCGGCGCGAGCCCGGCGTAGCCGAGGTCGTAGTGCAGCCCCAAGCTCTGCTCCTGGATGACCACGTTGCCGGCGCAGCAGTCCACCTGCAGCGACGCGGCCAGCGAGACCGGACCGTTGGGGCAGTGCGGCGCGACGGCCACGTCGTACGCCTCGGCCATCCGGCAGATCTTCTCCAGCTCGAACAGGCCGGTGAAGGAGACGTCGGGCTGCACGATATCGACGACGCGCGCCTCGAAGAGGCGCTTGAACTCCCAGCGCGACGTCAGGCGCTCACCCTTGGCGATCGGCGTCCGCGACGCGACCCGCGCGACCTCGCCGAGCGCGTCCTCGTAGCCGGGCCCCAGCGGCTCCTCGATCCACATCAGGTCGAACCCGTCCAGCTCGGCGAACAGTGCCTTGGCCATGGCCCGGTGCACCCGTCCGTGGAAGTCCAGGGCCACCCGCAGGCGGTTGCCGTACGCGTCGCGCAGCGAGGCCACCCTTTCGACAACCGCGTCGATCTTGGCATGGTCGTCGATGTAGTCCAGCTCCTCGGTCGCGTTCATCTTGACGGCGGAGAACCCCTGCTGGATCCGCGCCCCGGCGTGGTCGACGACGTCGGCGGGCCGGTCTCCCCCGATCCACGCGTACAGCGGTACCGCCTCGCGGACGGCGCCGCCGAGGAACTCGTAGGCGGGCAGCCCGTTGGCCCGGCCCTTGATGTCCCACAGCGCCTGCTCGATCGCGGCCGCGGCGGTGGTCAGGATCGGCCCGCCGCGGAAGAACGCGTCGCGGCGCATCCGCTGCCACAGGTCCTCGATGCGCCGGGCGTCGGCCCCGGCGACGTTGGCGGCCAGGTCCGCGACGGCCCCGGTCACCGCGGCCGGACGCTTCGCGACGATCGCCTCGCCCCACCCGCACGCGCCGCCGGAGGTCTCCACGCGGACGAGAATCCACCGCGGCGGAACCTGGAAGGTGTCGATGCGCTCGATCCGGAACTCTGCGGCCCCCGTCACCAGGCGACTCCGGTCTCCCCCAGCGGGTCGGGCCGGCGGCTCAGCCGCCGGCCGCCGTCCACCGGCACCACCGCCCCGGTCATGAACGACGCCGCGTCCGAGGCGAGGAACGCCACGACCTCGGCGACCTCGTCGGGCGTGCCCGCGCGGCCGAGCAGCGTCGGCGGTACGGACTCATCTCCCCACATCCGCCCGTGCAGCGTCGCCTTCGTCGAGGGCGTGTTGACCACGCCGGGCGCCACGCAGTTCACCCGCACGCCGGTGTCGGCGAGTTCGAGCGCCAGCGCGGCGGTCGCCGCGGTGATCGCACCCTTGCTCGTCACGTACGGACCGTAGCCGGGTACCGGCATCGCCTCCTGCAGGCTGCCGAAGTTGACGATCGCCCCCGGGCGGCCCGCGGCGAGCAGACCGCGCGCGGCGGCCGTGGACAGGACGCCCATGGCGATCACGTTCACCCGCATCACCCGTTCCCAGTCGTCGATCCCCGCGTCCGGGAACCCGCCCCGCGGCGGATACGCCGCCGCGCAGTTGACCAGCACGTCGGTCGCGGGCTGGGCGGACAGGCGCGCGGCCAGGCGCTCCAGTTCGGCGCGGTCGGCGAGGTCCGCAACGACCGGCTCGATGGGACCGGCGTCCTCGGGCATGTCCGCGGCGATCCGGGTGACCTCCTCGTCACGGTCCACCGCGGCGACCTCGGCCCCGCGGCAGGCGAGCATCCGCGCCACGGCGCGGCCGATGCCGGTGGCCGCGCCGGTCACCATGGCGCGCTTGCCGGTAAACGTGTCCATGGCCTCCCGGTCACCTCCTCGCCGGCAACGCGGACGCCCCGAGCTGCTCCTCGATCTGCTCCAGGCTGCGGCCCTTGGTCTCCGGGACCTTGAAGTACGCGAAGACGAAGGCTGTCGCGCACAGCACCGCGAACAGCGTGAAGACCAGCCCGTTGCCCCCGCCGAGCAGGACCGGGAAGAACTGGGCGACCAAGAAGTTCGCCGCCCAGTTGCCGAAGGTCGCGACCCCCATCGCGGTGCCGCGGGCGCGCAGCGGGAAGATCTCGCCGAGCATGATCCACACGATGCCGCCCCAGCTGAGCGAGAAGGAGATCTTGAAAAGCGACAGCCCGACGATCGCGATCCAGCCCCCGGCGCCGCCCCGGATCCCGCTGGAGAAGAACGTCACGGCGAGCAGCGCCATGCTGAAGGACAGCCCCAAGGCTCCGAGCATCAGCGGCCGCCGACGCCCCACCCGGTCGACGACCACGGTGATCATCAGGATCGTCACGACGACCGTAAGGACGCCCAGCCCCGCGTTGGCGAGGATCGCCGCCGAGTTCCCGAACCCGATGCTCGTCAGGATCGTCGGGGCGTAGTAGATGATCGTGTTGATCCCGGAGATCTGCTGGAAGACCGCCAGACCGACGCCGACCAGCAGAATCCGCCGCAGACGCACATCGCCGAACAGCTCACCGATGCGGATCTGGCTGCGCTCAGCGGCGACGACCTGCCGTATCTCGGCCAGCTCGGCCTCGAGCTCGGTCGCGTCCCGGCTGCGGGACAGCACCTCCCTGGCCTCCGCCTCGCGCCCCTTCTTGACCAGCCAGCGGGGACTTTCCGGCTGGATGTAGGCGCCGATCACGAGCAGGATGGCGGGCACTGCCGCGAGGCCGAACATCCAGCGCCAGGCCCCGAACGGGGCCAGCCCGAGGTTGACGAGGTACGCGACGAGGATCCCCGTCGAGATCATCAGCTGGTTGAGCCCGGACAGCATGCCGCGCGACCGCGGCGGCGCGATCTCCGAGAGGTAGACGGGAACGATCACCGAGGCCGCTCCGACGGCGAGCCCCATGACGAAGCGGAAGAAGATGATGGTGGCGACGTTCGGGGCGAACCCGGCGCCGATCGCGCCGATACCGAAGAGCAGACCGGCCAGCAGGACCACGAAGCGCCGACCGAAGCGGTCGGTGACGCGGCCACAGCCCAGCGCCGCGATCATGCCGCCCACCAGCAGGGAGCTTGTCACCAGGCCCTTCTGAAGCGGAGTGAGCCCGAACTCCGGCGTGATGAACAGCAGCGCTCCCGCCACGACACCGAGGTCGTAGCCGAGAAGCAGCCCGCCGAGCGAACCGAAGAAGTACGTCGATTTTCTGACTGGCCGTGCGGAGGTGGTACCTGCAGTGTTCATGCTCCACCCTCAGCCGACGTTTGGTCTGGCCTCTGGCCTCCGAGACGTACCACTAGCCGAGGGGAGGCGACAAGCAGCATGGCCGGATCGGTGACTGATGTCACGCGCCCGCTCACTCAGCGTGCCGAATCGAGCATCCGGCAGGGGCCTAGTCGAGGAGGCAACCAAAGACGTCGGCCAGCCCGGCGCGGCCCGTGTCCGTGATCACGAGCGCCCGGCGCTCCCTGCCTCGCACGAGCCAGCCGAGGTCGATCAGCCGCGCGGTGAGTGCGGCGCCCAGCGCGCCGTTCAGGTGCGGCCGACGCTCGGTCCAGTCCAGGCAGGGGCCGGCGAACTTGCGTCGCGACCGGCGGACCGCGGGTACGTCGACCCCAAACCCGGCCAGCAGCTCCTCGCCGTCGGCCGGCACCTCGTAGGTCTCGCCAGCGGGGATGAGCACGCCCTTGTCGAGCAGGGCATCGAGCAGCGCGACGCCGGCGCGGCCGGCCAGGTGGTCGTAGCAGGTGCGTGCCGTCCGCAGCATGGCCGCCTGCCGGGACTGCCGCAGGCTGCGGACCTGAATCGGTGGGCTGATGAGCGCGATCGTCTCGAGCACGCGCGCGACCTCCGAACCGGCGAGGCGGTAGTAACGGTGCCGGCCCTGAGCCTCCATGGTGATCAGACGGCCGTCGAGCAGGCGCGCGAGGTGAGAGCTCGCCGTCGCCGGGCTCACCCCGGCCAGCCTGGCCAGCTCGCCGGCCGCGAGCGCCCGCCCGTCGAGCAGTGCCGTCAGCATGGCCGCGCGGGTCCGGTCGGAGATCAGCGCGGCGATGGGAGCGATGTCGCTTTCGTACGCCACGTGGCTCGGTGCCGCAGACATGTTTTGACGCTAGCCCAACGATCCTTCGTTGAGCATCGAAGCATGACACGCACCCACGACAACCCAGCCGAACTGGCGGCGGCGCAACCGCTGGACCCGGCTCGGCCGGTGCTACGTCCTCCGGTACGTCGCCGCCGGCCAAGAGGCGTGGGATCAGTCACGTGGAGATAACTGGACGTTGCGCCGCATCGCCGAACACGTCGCCGGCATCACCTGGTATGCCGAACAGGTAGGGCCGCTGACCCGGTAGCCACACTGCGCTATATTTGTTAGTTCGAGCACAAGAGAAGATGTGGACCGGGGGAAAATCTGCATGAATTTTAGCGGACAAGGAGACCATTTGTCAAAGCCCGTCGCCACCTCGGAGGACAAGCGAGAGGACGAAATCGACCGGGAGCAGGAGTATGTCTCGATGCTCTACGGTCGGCTCGACGACCTGCGCGAGAGGGCTTCGAACAGGCTGGCCGCCTTCCAGCGGGAAACCGGCGGAACGCCCGCGGCCCAGTCCGAAAGGGAGACCGCCACCGCCATGTACGCCGAACGGTTGGCCCAGCTCAGTGCGGTGGAGAACGGCCTTTGTTTCGGTCGGCTGGATTTCGACGACGGTAACTACCGCTACATCGGCCGTATCGGGATATTCGACGAAGCCGGAGAATACGAACCGCTCATGTTGGACTGGCGCGCACCGGCGGCCCGCCCGTTCTACCTCGCCACCGCGGCATCGCCGAACGGCGTCCAGCGCCGTCGGCACATCCGGACGAGGAGCCGGAAGGTAGTCGGCCTGGACGACGAGATGCTCGACCTGACCGCCGCCCGGCACACCCGGCACGAGGGGCTGACCAGCGAGGCCGCGCTGCTCGCCGCGGTGAACGCCGGTCGTACCGGCCGGATGAGGGACATCGTCGAGACCATCCAGGTCGAGCAGGATCGAATCATCCGTGCCGACCTGGGTGGCGTACTCGTCGTACAGGGCGGCCCCGGCACCGGCAAGACCGCTGTCGCGCTGCACCGCGCCGCCTACCTGCTCTACACGCACCGCGGGCGGCTGTCCAAGCAGGGGGTGATGGTCGTCGGCCCGAACGCGACCTTCCTGCGGTACATCTCGGAGGTGTTGCCCTCGCTCGCCGAGACCGGCGTATTGCTGCGCACCCCCGGCGAGCTCTACCCGGGAATCACCGCCCGCCGTACCGAGCCGGACGGAGCCGCCGCGATCAAGGGAAGGCCGGAGATGGCGGACGTCATGGCGGCGGCGGTCCGGGACCGGGAGCGGGTGCCCGACGACGCGTTGGAGATCCGCTTCGAGCATGAGGTACTGCGGCTGGACCGGCACACGTGTCTCCAGGCGCAGGCCCGGGCGCGGGGATCGCGCGAGCCGCACAACCTGGCCAGGCCGATCTTCGTCGGGGAAATCGTCGAGGCGCTGACTCAACAGGTCGCCGAGATGATCGGCACCGACCCGTTCGCCCACGATCCGCTCGGTGAAGACGACGCACCCGGCGAGGAGAACCTGCTCGACGAGGTCGAGATCGCCGACATCCGCCGCGAGGTCGAGGCGAGCACCGAGGTCCAGGCGGCGCTGGACTGGCTGTGGCCGATCCTCACGCCGCAGCAGCTGCTGGCCGACCTGTTCGCCTCCGACGAGAGGCTCACGTCGGCCGCGCCCTCGCTCACCGAGGCCGAGCGGCGGCTGCTGCTCCGTGGCCCGGAGGGCGGCTGGACGCCGACCGACGTACCCCTGCTCGACGAGGCGGCCGAGCTACTCGGCGAGGACGACAGAGCCGCGGAGGCCCGAGCCGAGCGGATGCGTCGGGAGCAGATCGCCTATGCGCAGGGCGTGCTGGACGTCACCGTCGGCTCCCGCTCCGTGGATCTGGAGGACGAACCGGATCCCGAGATCCTGACGGCCGCCGACCTGCTCGACGCCGAGCAGCTGGCCGAGCGGCACGAGGACGGGGAGTACCGGACAACGGCGGAGCGGGCCGCGGCGGACCGTACCTGGGCCTTCGGGCACATCGTCGTGGACGAGGCACAAGAGCTGTCCCCGATGACATGGCGGCTGCTGATGCGGCGCTGCCCGAGCCGGTCGATGACGGTGGTCGGTGACCTCGCGCAGACCGGCGATCTTGTCGGCGCGTCCTCTTGGGACCGGGTGCTGGAGCCGTACGTGGGCGGGCGCTGGCGCCTGATGGAGCTCACCATCAACTACCGCACCCCGGCCGAGGTCATGGCCTTCGCCGCCGGGGTGCTGACCGGCATCGACCCGTCGCTCGAGCCGCCCCGCTCGGTGCGGGAGACCGGCGTCGAGCCGTGGACCCGACGGGTGGAACCGACGCGGCTGGCCGAGCGGGTGGCCGAGACCGTGCTCCGTGAGGCCGCGGAGGTGGCCGACGGCAAGCTCGGCGTGATCGTGCCGGCCAGCCGGGCCGACGAGTTGGGCCGGGCGGTCGCGGATGCGGTGCCCGAGGTGACGACGGAGGCGGCGGCCGGTGAGCACCTCGAGTTGGAGAGTCGGGTGGTAGTGCTGACCGTCCGGCAGGCGAAGGGGCTGGAGTTCGACTCCGTCCTCGTCGTCGACCCCGGGAGCATCGTGGCGGAGTCCCCGCGCGGGCGCAACGACCTGTACGTGGCGCTCACCCGGCCGACGCAGCGGCTCGGTGTGCTGCACCCCGGCGAGCTGCCCTCGGTGCTAGGTCTCCCCCGCCCCGCCCGGTGAATCCGCGGGGTGAATCGCCCCGCAGGGTGAATCGCCCGCATTGACTCCCGACCGAGACTCGCGGCTCAGCCGGGAGTCCCTGCCCCCTCCTCCTCGACCCCTCGCCCGTACTACGGAGACTCGTCGGGGATGGTTCATCCCTCGGCGGTGGATGTCCCTCAGCCCTCGAGTTGGAGCCGGCGTCGCAGGAGACGGGTCACGGGTGGGAGGGCGGCCGTCCGGAGGGGCAGATCGCGTAGCCAGAGTCGGAACGGGTCGGCTGGCGCGTAGAGCCCCTTGACGCGGCGTCCGAGCCTTTGCTTCTTCTCCGCCTCGGGACGGACCTCGTCTTCCCATGCCGCCAGCGCCGCGGGGATGTCGTCCGGGTCCCGTTCCAGCGCGTCTCCGAGCCGGTCGGCGCCGGCGACCGCGAGCGCGGAGCCGAATCCGGCGAACAGCGTCACGCACCAGGCGGCGTCGCCCAGCAGCACCACCCGGCCCCGGCTCCACCGGTCGAGGACCATCTGGCTGATGGTGTCGAAGTAGACCGACTCGGCGTCGCGGAGCTGGCCGAGCACGTCCGGAGCCGCCCACCCAAGGTCGCCGAAGGCGCGGGGCAGCGCAGTGAGCGGACCCGCGGCCAGCTCCTCGATGGGACGGTCGGTGCGGTAGCCGAAGAAGGCGGCGGTGCGCCCGTCGCCCACGCTGATGATGGCCAGGGTGCGCCCGGACACCGTCAGCGAGGAGGTCGCGTCCTCGGGAACGCCGCCGGGCAGCTTGTCCAACATGAACACGCCGACCATGTGGTTCAGGTCGCGGCGGAACGTCTCCTCCGGGCCGAACACCAGCTCGCGTGTCCTGGAGTGCAGGCCGTCCGCGCCTACGAGCAGATCGGCCTCCTCGACGACACCGTCGCTCAGGGTGACCCGTACGGCGCGCTCGTCCTGCGACACCGACTCCAGGGTCGTTCCGAAGCGGATCTCCACGTTGTCGCCAACTGCCTCGTACAGCACACGTTCGATGTCGCCGCGGAGCAGGCTGAGGGCGCGCCCGCCCTGCATGGCCTCCACCGTCCTGCGCGGGATCGTGAACCGTCGCCGGCCGTCGGGTTTGACGTAGACGAGGTCGGTGGACGGGATGTTGTGGGCGCGGAGGGCGGGAAGGAGGCCCATCCGCTCGGCGGCGTCGTAGCCGATGCCGGAGAACGCGACCGCGTATCCGCTGTCGCGCAGCGTCTTGGTGCGCTCGATCACCACGGGCTGCCAGCCGGCTTGGCGCAGTCGCAGCGCCGCCGACAGCCCGGCGATGCCGGCGCCGAGGATGACTGCCTTCTTGGTCACGTCACGTCTTCCTTTCCAGACGTCAGGCCCGCGGCGACGATGTCGATCAGCAGGTCGAGAATTCGGGGGTAAAGATCGGCACCGAGCTGCTCGACGTGCAGCGGCAGGAGTAGCACGGCCCGCAGCACGCCCACCACGACGGACGGGTCCGCGTCGATCAGCGCGCCCTCGGCATGTCGTTGCCCGACGAAGTCCGCCAGCGCGGTGACCGGATTGTCCGCGTTGTGGGCCAGGCGCGCCATCCGGTCCGCATCGAGCCGTCGGGTCACTGCCTCCATCTCCTCGGAGTGCGTCATGAGCCTGCTGTACAGGGGGTTGGTGGCGAGCTCGTCGACGGTGGCCCGCAGGAAGCGGCGCAGGCTGTCGCGGGTGTCCGTGCCACGCAGCAGCGCCTGATCGACCACCCGCCTCTTGACCTCGGCCGCCTGGCCGATCATGAGCTCCAGGTACAGCGCCTCCTTGGAGTCGAAGAAGAGGTAGAAGCTGCTCTTGGCGATGCCGGCCGGACGCACCAGGTCGTCGAGCGAGGTCTTGCGCAGGCCCTGCGTGGTGAACAACCGGAACCCGGTGTCCAGCAGCAGCCGCGTGATCCGCGCCTTCTCCTCGGCGGTAAACGGCCCCGGCATGATCGCTCCGAATCTGTGAACTTTTTGATCGTATGTTTTCACCCTACCTGCTAGGGCCGCGCGGCACAACGACGTCCTCGCCTGCCGCGTACCTACACCGCGTCACCCAGGTTCGAGTTGCCCTCCAGGAACCTCGTACGCGCGACCTCGCCGGCGTGCGGTCCCCGGTACCTGAGGATGTAGAGGCCGTTGCGGATGTCGACGACGTAGATGAGGCCGTTCCTGATAATCGGGTAGCTCCACATCACCACCTTGCCCGGCCCGAGGCTGAGCGCGGGATCCTCCGTGGCCACCGAGGAAAGCGGCAGTGGGCGGAACTCCGCCGCCTGCCGGGGGCGCCGCGAATCCGCGACGTCCACCACCTGGAAGCCGCTGGAGTGCCAGGTGATCAGGGCGAGATTCCGGAGCACCGTCGGGTTGTGCGAGGCGAAGCTGACCCGCTCGTCGTCCTGGCCAACCGGGGTCTCGCAGAACGACCGCCGGTTCTCGGCAGTCTTGTACTCCCCGACGATGCGCGGGTGTGCGGGATCGCGGACGTCGATGAGCCGCATCCAGCCCCAGGGGCAGCCGTGGTCGGGGCCGACGAGCGTGCCGTACACCTCGTCGGTGGTGAGCGCGAGCCGTCGGCCCGGCACCTGGACCGCGCTGTGGGCTTCGGAGTTGGGCCACGTCGGCCGGTCGGCCGTGGCGGTGAGCAGCCGCAGCCGCGGATTCGGCAGGCCGGCCGCCACCTCGCTCGAGTCGAGGGCGAGGAACGACCCGGCCAGGTACGCGAGGTAGGTACGCCGCCCGTCGGCGGAAACGCCCATCGAGTGGACGGCCAGATTGCCGGCCTCGATGACGTCCTGCGGGAAGAGGTGGTTCCAGTTGTCCCGGACGATCTCGGCGAACACGCCGTCGCGGGCGCGGCTGATGTCGGTGACTATCAGGTTGGGCTGAGCCGGGTCGGTCGAACCGGTCGGCGTCGACAGGTAGAGAAGCGCGTGGCCGGGGCGGCGCGGGTCGACCCACAGGAACATCTCGTGCGGGTCGGCCGACGGCACGTACGTCGCGACCAGTGGCGGGTTCACCGGGTCGGCCCGAACGTCGAAGAACTTGATGTCGAACCTGTCCGGCTGGTCCGGCGGGCAGGCGTGGATCACGGCGCTGCACCGGAAGTTCATCACCATCAGAAGCCCGGCGTGCGGCCACACCCGAAGCTCGCGGGAGGTCTGCCCGATGGCGCCCTCGTCCGGTGGGCCGATCTCGCCCACGACCCGGGGATCGGCCGGATCGGCGGTGTCGACCACCAAGACGCCGGGATGCGGGTGCGGGCAGCCCGTACCGCCGTTCGCGCAGGTGTCGGAGCCGTCGGTACGGTTCCCTACGTAGAGGTAGCGGCCGTAGACCGCCGGCGCGGCGTTCATGCCGCGATGGAACAACGGTTCGTGGCCCACCACGGTGAGTTGTCCCGGCGCCTCGTCGGCGGCATGGGCGGTGCCTAACCCGAGGGTCGCCGTCACCACCGTTACGGCGACGGCCACGGCGAGCGGACGTAAACGCATGACATCTCCCTGGAAGTCCTTGGGAAGCGAGTGAGAATCAGACTCTTTCGGCCGGCATGGGCGGTCAATAGCCCGGCGGCACGGGGTTCAGCGGCTTCCCGGGGGACGGAGTCCGTCGAAGATCACGGCGAGGACGCGCTCCTGGAGCTCGCGCTCCCAGCCGGCGTTGAGGGCGGCTTGGCAGGTTCCGGTGAGGAGGGCCAGCACCTCGGGAAGACGGGCGTCGTCACGCACGGTACCGGCCTGTTGGGCACGGGTGAGGAGGGTCTCGATGGCCTCTTCCAGAACCTGGACAGCCTTGAAGACCTTGATGTCGATCCCCGCAGCGGCCAGCAGGTTGACAACTGACCTCTTCGCCGCCGCCCCTTCCACCATCCGGCTGAAGAACGCGAAGAACGCGGTGCCGGGATCGCCCTCGGCGACCAATGCGTCGGTCTCCTCGATCAGCCGCTGCAGCCGGGCACCGGTGATCGCCTGAAGCAGGCTCTCCTTGGTCGGGAAGTGCCGGAAGACGGTGCCGATACCAACGCCGGCCTCCCTGGCGATCTCCTCGGTCGAGGCCGAAGCCCCCTTTGCGGTGAAGACGGCCTCGGCCGCCTCGAGGACACGCGCGCGGTTCCGCCGGGCATCGGCGCGCAGCGGCCGGCCGGCGTCGGGCGCGTTGGCGTCGGGGACGCCCGCCTCGGCCGGCGAGGACTTGCGTGGCGCCATGCGGTCGGCTCCCGAGTTCCTTGACAACCGGAGTCAGCACTCCGTATCTTCTAACCGGAGTCGCTACTCCGAGTCTATGCGATCTCCGCCGTCTCATCCGCTACGGCTCAGGAGTTCCCATGCCCGAATCGGCCGGCCCGCGCGATGTGTTCGAGCGCCTGCTCCGGGGAATCACGGCGGGGGCGTGGGAACGCCTCCCCGACCTGTACGCCGAAGAGGCAGTGGTCGAGTTCCCGTTCACCGCGCCGGCACCGGCCCGGCTAGCGGGACGCGGGCAGATCCGCGATCATTTCTCCGCCGCTGCCGGAGCTCCCCTGGAGTTCGAGGCCCGCAACGTCGTGGTGCACGACACCGGCGACCCAGAGGTGATCATCGCCGAGTTCGACTACGACGGGCGGGTCACCGCGACCGGTCGCCCGTTCCAGGTCTCCAACATCCAGGTGCTCAGGGTCCGCGACGGCCAGATCGTGGCCTCCCGCGATTACCACGACCATCCGGCCATCGCCGACGCGATTGGTCGGTCTCCCGAGCTGGAGGAATCCACATGACCAGAACCGACCGGGTAGTGCTCAGCCCGCGCGAAGTCTTCGTGCGCTACCTACGCACGGGACTCGCCGGCGACCGAGACGCCCAAGTCGAGCTCTTCGCTGCCGACGCCATCGTGGACTTCCCGTTCGCTCCGCCCGGTGTTCCGCGGCGTTTTCAGGGTCGCGAGGAGATCCGCAACATGCTCACCGCGCTGGAAGGGGGAACCCAGCGGGCCGAGATGCGCATAAAGGAGGAAGACTCGGTGGTCCTGGTGGTCCACGAGACCACCAATCCCGAGGTCGTCATCGCCGAGATCGAAGCGCGCGTCGAGGTCGGCGGGACGGGCGAGAGCCTTCGGGTCCCGTACATCCAGGTGTACCGGGTCCGGGACGGTCAGATCGTGTCCTTCCGCGACTACTGGGCCGCCGAGACAGGCGAGTTCGTCAAGGCAATCCTGGCCTGATCGACCCAGGCCGGCCGCGCCGCCTACCGGAAACTCGCCGCCATCGCCGTGGAGGGGCACGCCCAGCTCACGCGCGGACTCACGCCCGCTGAGATTGACCTGCTGCGTGACATGCTGATCCGAATCCGCCCTATCGCCGGCAGAGTCGGAGGCACCAGCAATGCTCTATTCGGCACTTCTCGGGCTACACATCGTCGCGGGCGCTCTTGGCCTAATAACCGGCGCCTTTGTATTTCGTCTACCCCGCACGCCTGAAGACCAGTTGCTGCTTCGGTATGTGTACACAGGATCGCTGGTGATCCTCGTCGTCGCCATTATCGGTACGGTGGCGGCACACTGGCCGAGTCTCGACCCGGTGACACGCGCCATCTTCGCGGGCCTCTGCGCACTCGGCGTTGTCGTGCTCGCGCGCGGTCTCCTGGCACTGCGGGCCGTCAAGCAGGCGGGCAGCAACTGGCAGAAGACCTACATAAGCCACATCTACTTCACATACATCTCCCTCTGGGAAGGATTCTTCATCGTCGCGGTCATCGACCTTGGGCTCCCTGCCTGGCTCGTCCCCGTCGTCGCCCTCGTCGTGCTTGTCGCGGGCGCGTATCTCCTCAGCCGATACAAGAGAAAGGTCCTGCCGGCCGCCGGCGACTAGGGTCCGTCTTCAAACGGATCTTGCCCAGAGCAGGAACCGGCCCTGGCCACCGTCGCCGACGGCTGACGTTGCCCGTCCGCGGCGTCCTTGGCCTCCCAGCGCAGCAGGTCTCCCGGCTGGCACTCGAGCGCCTCGCAGAGCGCGGCGAGCGTCGCGAAGCGCACCGCCTTGGCACGGCCGTTCTTGAGCACCGCCAGGTTGGCGGGCGTGATCCCGACGCGGTCCGCGAGCTCGCCCACGGACATCTTCCGCTTGGCCAGCATCACGTCGATGTCGACGGCGATCGGCATCAGATCACCTCTTCCAGCTCGGCCTGCATCTGCGCCGCCTCGACGTCGCGCGCGACGGCCTGAGCGAGCAGCATCCGCAGCACGATCACGACGAGCGCGACCCCCAGGACTGCCACGCCAGCCCCGCCAATCAGGAGGACCATGCCCGGGGGGACGGCGTCGCCCGGCGCCAGGATGACCCCGAGCGCGAACATCAGGAGGGCGGCCGCCACGATCGCGCCGATCACGACGTGCACGTACTTGAAGGCGGCGTGGGAGAACACGGTTCCGCCTCGCACCATCGTCACCAGCCGCCACACGCAGACCAGGACGACCTGGACCGTCACGACGCCCAGGACCGTGATCACGAGGAACGGGGTGCGCAGGTACGCGTAGTCCGCGTCGAGCTCCTCCAGGTCGATGGCCAGCAGCGGCACCATCACTGTCTGCACGAACACCGAGCCGGCGAGCAGCACCACGAGCACGGCGCGCAGCGCAAGCACTGTCAGCTTTCCCATCGCCTCTCCTTCGATCGAGCCGCGATGGAAATCTATCGATAATCGATAGGCATGGCAAGAGATCAGGTCAGCCGGCGAGGTGGGACTCCGGTACAGACTTGTGACTTAGCGCTCTAGCACGACGAGATGCGGCGGAGAGCATCTCGGGCGCGCGAAGGGCCGTGACACCGGCCCCGGGCCGGCTCACAGCTCGCACGCCCTCACGACGTCAGCACGCGTCGAGCATCGACGTAAGTGCGGACTTCTCCGAAGCTTCCAGGTTGAGGCCCCACACGGACTTGACGTGGATCCAGGAGCGGGCGTACAGGCACCGCACCTCGGTGCGCGGCGGCATCCACTGGTCGGGGTCGCTGTCGCTCTTCTCGCTGTTGATGTCGTCGTTGACCGCCCACAGCTGGGCGACGTCCAGGTCGTTGGCGAAGTCGCTGCGCCGGTCGTCGGTCCAGCCGCTGGCACCGGACCGCCACGCCTCGGCGAGCGGGACGACGTGGTCGATGTCGACGTCGCTGGCCTGCGAGAGGGTGACGCCGTCGTAGGCGCTGAACCAGGTCCCGGAGGTCGGGTAGCAGTCCGAGCCGGTCTGAACGTCGGTGCCGTCGCGGCGCAGCACCCACTCGCGGGTGTCGCAGGAGCCCTCAACGGTGTTCCAGTGCGGGAACCTGTCCCGGTCGTAGCCGTCCATGGACCCCTCGTCGGCCACCTGCAGGGCGGCGAGCTCGTCGCGGGCCTGAGCCTCGCCCGGCGGTGTGGGCGGGTCCGCCGCGGCAGGTGTCGCGAGCCCGGCGAGGACGAGGAACGCGGCGAGGACCGTCACCATCGCGCTCACCAGAGCTTTTGCCAAAGTTGCCGTAGGCCGTCTCATCGGTCTACCTCCACGGGTCGTTGATCTCCGAATCGAGCCTCGCCTCACAAGGTCAACCCGCAGTAAGCGGACCGTGAAGAGTCAGCAACCGTACGTGGCCGACATCGGCCCCGATCTAGTGTCCTGCGCCTGAAGTTCGACGAGATAATGTACGGTCTCTGTCATGCCTGGACGTGGCCGCCCGAAAGAGCCGCTGGTGTTGTCGGGGGAGGAGCGGGAGACGCTGCTGCGCTGGTCGCGCCGGGCGAAGTCGTC
>WHSR01000111.1 GCA_009379995.1 Streptosporangiales bacterium | reverse complement strand
GTCAAACGCGCCATCTCCAAATACCAGGCCCGCGGCCCTGGCATCGACCGCACCAGCTACAAAGCCACCGTGGGCATCGACATCCTGGCACCACCCGACACCTTGACAACCACCACCAACCCCCTAACTACACGGCCTTGTCGCTAGCCCCGGCGCCCAGCCGCCGAGATCTATGTTGTGGGGGACCCAAATCGGGCAAAACGGGCACGCAACATAGATCTCGGCGTTGGGTCTCGACGTTAGCGGCCGGCCTCGTTCTCCGCGATCCGCGCCTCGACGAGCTTCCGCACGAGGGCGGCGGGCAGCGGCTCGTTGGCCGGGAAGCGGATGGTGCCCTTCGAGGTGTTCTGGGCCGCCCCGAAGCTCACGACGGGTCGCCCGCGGTACTTGTAGGTCGGCACCTGGTAGCTGATGACCTCGACCGCCTCGGGTACCGCGGCCTTGATCGTGGCGCGGAGATCCTGCAGAGCGGCCCGCGCGTCCTCTGCCACCGTCGCGAGGTAGCCGTCCACGTCTTTTGGCGGAGCGCTCGTCGCGCCCTTGTCTTTTCCGGCCACGTCCCTTCTCCCTTCGGTGAGTTTGTGGGTACAGACCGGGCGGGAGAGGAGAACTCATCGGTCGGCAGCTAGCCGGGCCCGATGACCAGCGGCACGCCGGCGTTGCCGGCCGCGGCGCGCAGGTCCTCGTCCAGCGTCGCCAGCGGGAGACCGTCCCGTTCCGCCAACACGAGGTACGTGGCGTCGTAGGCGGACAGCCGATGACGCTGCCCGGCGGCGGCAACGGTCCTGAGATCCGTGGGCGTGAGATCGACGACGATGGGCAGCTCGCCCAGCAGCCGGATGGAACGGCCGACCTGAAACTCGGTTACCCGAGCACGGCGCTCGGCGACCAGGAGCGCGTTGACCACCTCGAGCTCCCAAACCGAGGGGACGACTGCGGTGTCTCGGGCGACCTGGTCGAGCACGGCGTCGGTCGAGGGAGTTGCCTCGTCTTTGAAGCACCAGGCGAGTGCCACCGACGCGTCGACCACGATGGGCACTACAGTCGCCCCTCCTCGATCAGGTCACGGATCGAGAGGTCGCCGAGGATCATGCCCTGCCGCAGCTCCCGGAGGTCGGCGGCCACCTCCCCCGGGTCGCGGTTAGCTCCGTGCACCGGAATGAGCCGCGCGACCGGCACCCCTCGCTTGGTGATCACGAAGCTCTTGCCCGCCGCCGTCTCGTCGAGCAGCCGGGGCAGGTGCGTCTTTGCTTCGTACGCGCCCACAGCAGCAGTCATGCGTCCAGACTAGCCTACGACTGGTCTGTTTACTACATTGCCGTCATGGACGGTTCTACCGGCACCGCCGAAGACGCCGCGCTCGCGCTGTTCCACCGGACCGCCGAAACGGTCCCGGCATACCGGGCCTTCCTCCGGGAGAGGGGCATCGAGGCAAGCGAAATCCGCGCCATCGAGGACTTCCGGCGGCTGCCGCTGACGACCAAGGACAACTACCACCGGAGGTACCCGCTCGCCGAGCTGTGCCGCGACGGGCGGATGGAGAGCTGCGACATGATCGCGGTCTCGTCCGGCTCGACCGGGGAGCCGACGTTCTGGCCCCGCTCGCTCGCCGACGAGCGCCCGGTGGCCGCTCGCTTCGAGCAGGTGTTCTGCGAGAGCTTCCGGGCCGACGCGCGGCGTACGTTGGCTGTGGTCTGCTTCGCGCTCGGCACCTGGGTCGGCGGGCTGTACTCGGTGAGCTGCTGCCGAGCCCTCGCCGCGAAGGGTCACCCGATCACGACGATCGGGCCGGGCAACAACAAGGAGGAGATTCTGCGGGTGGTGCCGGAGCTCGGCCCGCAGTTCGAGCAGGTGGTGCTGCTCGGATATCCGCCGTTCCTGAAGGACGTCATCGACACCGGGCTGCCCCGGGGCGTGGACTGGTCGCGGTACCGCATCAAGCTGGTCATGGCCGGCGAGGTGTTCAGCGAGGAATGGCGGACGCTGGTCGGGGCGCGGGCGGGGATGGACGACCCCTGCCGCGACTCGGCGTCGCTGTACGGGACCGCCGACGCGGGCGTGCTCGGCAACGAGACCCCGCTGTCCGTCGCCATCCGGCGGTTTCTTGCCGCGCGCCCCGAGGCGGCCGAGGAGCTGTTCGGGGAGCCGCGGCTGCCCACGCTGGTGCAGTACGACCCGTACTCCCGGTTCTTCGAGGAGCGCGACGGCACCCTGCTGTTCTCCGGGGCCGGCGGGATACCCCTCATCCGCTACCACATCGCCGACGAGGGCGGGCTGATCTCCTACCACGACATGACCGCGTTCTGCGCCCGGCACGGCTTCGAACCGCCCGCCGATCCGCCCGCGGAGCGGCGCCGCGCGCCCTTCGCATACGTCTTCGGCCGTTCCCACTTCACGGTGTCCTTCTTCGGCGCGAACGTCTACCCGGAGAACGTGACGGTCGGCCTGGAACAGCCGGAGGTGAGCGGCTCGGTCACCGGCAAGTTCGTGCTGGAGGTCAAGGAGGACGCCGACAGCAACCCGTACCTCGCGGTGGCCGTCGAGCTGGCCCCGGGCGTGCCGGCCGACTCGGCGCTGCGGGAGCGGGTCGCGACGTCGATCCTTGCCCAGCTTCGGCGGCTGAACAGCGAGTTCGCGCACTACGTGCCGGAGCGCTCGCAGATGCCGCGGGTGACGCTGCTGCCGGCCGGCGATCCCGAGTACTTCCCGGTCGGCGTCAAGCATCGCTACACACGCTGACGAACTCCCTCACCGGCTCCGGGCGGGCAGGGCGAGCGTGCACAGGAGCAGGGCGACCGCGATCGGCACCTCCCAGCCGAAGACGTGTGGGATCGCGGATGCGACCGGCTGGCCGGCCGCCAACTGGCGGCCGAGCAGCGTGCCGAAGAACGACACGCCGAGCGCGGTGCCCATGGCCCGGGTGGACAGGATCGCCGAGGTTGTGGCCCCGATGTCGGCGTGATCCACGACGTTTTGGGCAACCGTCACGAGCAGTTGCATGATCAGGCCGACACCGACGCCGAAGACGACGATCTCGGCCGCGACCAGCCCGTACGACGACCCCTCGCCGAGCCGACCGAGCAGTCCGAGCCCGGCAGTCATCACCACCGCGCCGGCGACGGTGAGCCACTTGGCGCGGCCGGCGGAGACCGCGAGCCTGCCGGACACGGCGGAGGCGAGGACGAACGTGAACACGCCCGGAACCAGGGCGAGCCCCGCAATGGTGGGGCTCATGTCGTGTGCTTCCTGGAAGTACGTCGGCAGGAAGAAGATCGTCCCGTACAGCACGCCGCCGAGCAGGAGGGTCGCGGGGATCGCCAGCCGCAGCACGGGGTTGACGAGCAGCCGCGGCGGGAGGATCGGGTGGCCGGCGCGCCGTTCCCACCAGCCGAAGGCGACGAGCAGAACGACCGCCGCGGCTGCGAGTCCGATGATGGTCGCCGACCCCCAGCCGTACTCCCGGCCGCCCCATTCGGCGACCAGCAGCACGCCGACGACGGCGGCGACGAGCAGCGCCGAGCCCGGCAGGTCGAGCCGGCCGGTGGTCCCGCCGCGCGACAGCCGCAGGCCGAGGCCGACCAGTCCGATCGCGATCAGGCCGAGCGGCAGGTTGATGTAGAAGATCCAGCGCCAGCTCAGCTGGTCGGTGAGGAGCCCGCCGATGAGTGGACCGCCCACGCTGGAGAACGCGAAGACGCCGCCGAGGTAGCCCTGCACCCTGGCCCGGCGCTCGGGCGGAAACAGCTCCGGCAGCGCGATGGTGGGCACCACGAACAGCGCGCCGGCGCCGACGCCCTGCACCGCACGGAACGTGACCAACTGGGACAACGAGTCGGCCAGGCCACAAAGGAGGGAGGCGAGTGTGAAGATCGCTACCGCGGTGAGGAAGGTGGCCCGCCGTCCGTAACGGTCGCTGATCCGTCCGTACAGCGCCCCCGTGGCGGTGGCGGCGAGCAGGTACGAGGTCGCCACCCAGCTGATCGACTCGATGCCGCCGACGTCCGCCGCGATCTGCGGGAGCGCGGTCGCCACCACCGTCTGGTCGAGCACGGACAGCAGCACGCCGATCGCGAGGCCGGCGGCGGCGAGCGGCACGTTACTGGTGCGCGCGGCCCCGGCCGGCGTCTGGAGTGTGGGGTCCGAGACCATGGCGCTCAGCTCCCGGCCGCCGACAGCGGGGAGGGAAGCCCCAGGTCGGCCGAGAGCAGCTCCTTGTCGACGAGGCCGCCCGCGATCGTGCCGCTGGCGGCCGCGGCGATCACCGCGGCGTAGACCCCGGGCACGCTGCTCCGCCCGAAGTCGTCGACCTCGATAGTCCCGTCGTCGAAGCCGGCGCAGCCGAGCTGAGCCGGAAGCGGGGAGCGCTGCCGCAACCTCGAACCGGTGAAGATCGCGCGCCGGGCAAGGGGCGGCCCGCCCACGAACTCGATGCCTTCGAGCTCACCGTCACGGGCCACCAGGCGGGCGATCGGCTCCTCCCGTACGGCCACGCCGTGGTCCGCCAGCAGGTGCACCATGTCGGCGCCGAGGTCGGCCGGCCCGTTGCCGCACAGCGCGACGTCGCTGCCGAACCTCGTCAGGTGCAGCGCGAGTTCGGCGTAGCGGTACCCGGACCCGAGCACGGCGATCGGCACGTCCCGGACCTCGAAGCCGTGGCAGTTGGGGCAGTGGAACACACCCCTGCCCCAAAGCTCCGCCAGCCCTTCGACCGGCGGCAGGTCGTCGGCCAGGCCGGTGGCGAGCAACAGCCGGCTAGCCCATTGGGCGGTGCCGTCCGACAGCGTCACCCGGAACCCGCCCTCCGCGGCCTCGACGCCCACCACTGCCAGGTCGCGGACCTCGAGGGTCGGGTAGACGGCCAGCTCCTCGCGGGCGAGCCGGCGAAGCTCCCGCGGCGGTGTTCCGTCCCGGGTCAGGAAGTTGTGCATCGCCGCCGCCGGGGCGTTGCGGTACTCGCCGGAGTCGAGAACCAGCGTCGTACGAAGCGCCCGGCCGAGCATCAGCGCGGCGGACAGGCCGGCCGGCCCGCCGCCCACGACGATCACGTCGAACATGTGATTTCCCTTCGCTCTACTTGACGTCGTCGACCACACTGCAAGTTAATGTCAACATGAAGTCGAACGACGACGGTGAACTCATGACGATCGGCGTCCTCGCCGACCGGTTCGGCATGGCGACGCACGTCCTGCGGCACTGGGAGGCGATGGGACTTCTCACCCCGGCCACCCGGGTCAGCGGACAGCGGCGCTACACCAGGGACCAGATGGCCCGGGTCGTGATGATCGTCCGCAGCAAGGCGGCGGGGCTCAGCCTCGAGCAGATACGCGGCATGCTCACCGGGCCCACGGCCGCCGACCGGAAGGCACTGCTGGCCGATCATTACGCCAAGCTGGACCGGCGGATCGCGGAGATCCAAGCGGCCAAGAAGATGGTCGAGCACGCCCTGCACTGTTCGACAGACGACTTCACCCGATGCCCCGACTTCCAACGCGTGGTCCAAGCCACCATCGGCCAGACCACGCCGAAGGTCGCCGCCGGTAAGCGGTAGGTCCGAGAGTTCGCGGTCACGCGTCGAGCTTCGAAGTTGAATCGTGGTTCAAGTCAAGGGGAACAAGGGAGGCGGGCATGGCGGCGATGGCGCGGCGTCGTTGACGATCGGGCAGCTCGCGAGGGCGACCGGTGTCCCGGTATCGACGATCCGATTCTGGGAACGTAGGGGGCTGCTGCAGCCGGCGACGAAAGTAGCCAGCGGGCGCCGCTACCGACCGTCCGCGACCTTACAGATCGCGCTGCTGCTCCTGGGCCAGGACGTGGGCTTCACCCTGCGCGAGGTCCAGGAGTTCCAGGGCGAGGGGGCCGACGCGGTCGAGACCCGGCGGCGGCTGATCCAGACCAAGCTCGCCGACATCGACACCCAGATCACGAGGCTGGAGATCGCCCGCGAGCGACTGACCCATGCGGTCCGCTGCGACCACGAGGACATCCTCGCGTGCCCAACGTTCCAGCGGGCCCTCGCCCGGTATCTGGAGACACTCCCGTCGCAGAGACCCATGTTGGAGGGATGCCTCGGCAACCCCACGACATAGACCTCAGCCGCCCGGCGGGACACGTCGCTTGGATCGTTCGCGCATCAGTCCGTAGGTGACGAACCCGATGCCGAGGGCCACCAGCAAGGGTTCTATCACGTTGGCCTCCGGGCATTCGGTGATCCGGTGGAGCTGGAACACCCAGTGGAAGACCACGACGTCGAAGCTGAAGAAGACGCCAACGGCGACAAGGAACCCGTTGAAGAACGAGCGATAGAAGAACCGCCAGGCCAGTCCCAGGGTGAGGGCCACGACGGCGGCGCCGAGCAAGACGACACCCACCCGTTCGGCCGTGGTGTCGGCCCGGAGCCCGGCCAACGCGTCGACCAAGGGATACCGCATCAGGTGGTACGGCACGTTCGTGCTCATGCGCCGAGCGTGGAAGCTGAACCATGGTTCAAGTCAAGCGGCGCGAGGGAGGCCAGGTACGCGGCCGACGACGCGGCGATCCCGGCGTCAGTGGCTCGGCATACCGGTGCCGTGCTCGCCGCGGCCGGCGAGCACGTCCTCGAGGGTGAGGTCGGGCGGGATGACCGCAGGCCGCGCCTCCTGGACGAGCTGGATGAGCGTCCCGTGTGTCTCCTTGGGGTGCAAGAAGACCTCGAACCAGCTCGGGTCCACCAGGAAGAGCCCGTGCGGGCGGTAGCCTCGCTCGCGCATCCGGTCGAGCGTCAGCTCGATGTCGTCCACCTTGAACGTCACGTGGTGCAGCCCACCGCCGCCGGTGCGCTGCAGGAACCTGTCGAGGAAGGCCGAGCCGGGCAGCGCCTCCAGCAACTCGATCTTGCTGCCGTCCCGGAACTGCAGCTGCAGCCACCGGAACCCGACCCGCGCGTTGTCGCCGCCGATGAGGAACCGTCCGCCGAGCAGGTCCCGGTAGACCGGAAGCAGGTCGCGAATCCTCGGCGCCGCCACCGCCGCGTGGTCGAAGACGGCCCCCACCTCTGCGCCGAGATCTATGTTGCGGGGCGCCGAATCGGACAAAACGACCCCCACAACATAGATCTCGGCGAGAGGTGGATCTCGGCGAGAGAGGATAGCTCACGCGGCCTGGCGGTGCTCCTGGTGGCCGACGCCCTTCGAGGCGGGCCCCGAGGTGAGGGCGGCCGCGCCCCCGCCCTGCATCTGCGTCGCCTTCAAGAACCCGAAGTAGACGGTCGCGGCGGCGATGGCCTGGGTGTTCTGCCGCAGTGCCGTGTCGTTCACGTTGGACAGGTCGTCGCAGGCCTGGTGGTAGCAGGGGTCGAAGGCTACCCCGGCCTCACCGCCGTACTTGGTCGCCTGCTCCTCGGTCTTCACGCCCTCCGCGCCGGTGAACAATCCGCCGATCGGGATGCCGCTCAGTGCGAACGCGTCGTAGTCGGAACGGCCGTTGAGCGGCGTTCCCTCGGTGGGCAGATCCTGCGCGGCGAAGAAGTCCTCGAAGAACTTCTCGATCTCGGCCGAGCCCTCCGGCGCCTCCGGGTCGTTCTGACCGTCGGAGTTGTCACCGTCGTAGAGGAACCGGGCGAAGTTCGGCGAGCCGACCATGTCGAAGTTGAGATACATGCCGATCTTCGACAGCTCGTCCTCGGACAGCGACTCCACGTACTGGGTCGAGCCCCACAGCCCGAACTCCTCGGCGCCCCACCAGGCGAACCGGATCGCGTTGCGGGTTTGGATGCGGTGCTTGGCGAGCTGCTCGGCGACCTCGAGGATCGCGGCCGAGCCGGAGCCGTTGTCGTTGATGCCCGCGCCCTCGGGCACCGAGTCGAGGTGCGCGCCGAGCGTGACGACGTTGTTCTTGTTGCCGCCCTTCGTCTCCGCGATGACGTTCCGATCGGTACGGGTCTCCGAGATCGAGGTGACGTTGAGCCGTACCACCGTCTCCGCCGGGTCGGCCAGGTCCTCGCCCACCGCGAAGCTCGCGCCGACCGTCGGGATGTTCACACCGGTGTCGCTCAACGTGCCGGCAATGGCCTCGGTGCGGCCCTCCTGCCCCTCGTTGAAGATGATGGCGCCGCTGGCCCCGGCCTCCTGCGCGTTCAGCGCCTTGACCCGGAAGTCACAGGTGCCGCGCTGGATCAGGGCGATGTTGCCGGAGGTAAAGCCGTCGAAGTCGGCCGCCTCGCAGCCGCTGGTCGAGCTGTTCGGCTCGGCGCCGGGCGGGAGCTGCAGGTCGACGGGCTGCACGGCGGCCTCGACCTCGCCTGACCCCGAGTAGGTCATGGTGGCGAAGTCGGTGCCCTCCTCGTACGTCGTGGCGTCCGGCGAGACCTGCGCCATCTCGGGAGGCGCGGTCTCCAGGAAGAACGGGAAGGAGAACTCCTGGAAGCTCACCTTGTAGCCGGCCCGCCGAAGTCGGTCGCGGACGTACTCCGCGGAGGCCGTGTAGCCGGGCGAGGTGGCGAACCGGGTGCCGTCATTGGCGTCGGCGATCTGCTGGAAGTTCGCCAGGTGCTCCTTGACGCCCGCGAGCAGATCGGCCCTCTGTAGCTTCGCCGCCTGCCTCGTGGACTCGGGTGATGGGGGGTCGGCGACGGCCGTCCCCATGAAGGCGAGCGGCGTCACCACCGCAGCCGTAATGGCGGCACCGACGATAAGCCGCCGGCGCACGGAGAAACGCATGAACCCTCCTCATCGAGCATGGTCCCCCAGGGCGTACGGAACGTACCCAAGTGACCACGTCCTCGGGAAGGTTTTGCGTCAAACGTGACAAGAGGGAAACTTGCCGAACTTTGGGGCCGGGGGCCGAGCGTCGGCGTGTCGCCTAGGCGGCACTCCCCCCAGAGGCGACACACCGACATGCCCCACGGCGGAGACCCTCCGCGAAAGGCAGGGCCTCACTCTCCCCGCGGATGCGGGATTCCGCCCAGCAGCGCCCGGACCTCGGTCTCGCGGTACCGGCGGTGGCCACCGAGCGTGCGGATCGATGTCAACTTGCCGGCCTTGGCCCACCGCGTCACGGTCTTTGGGTCGACACGGAACATCGTGGCGACCTCCGCCGGGGTGAGCAGCGGCTCGGCCTCGGGGGTACGAGCTGACATTTCTGTGGCCTCTCCTCTATGGACCGATGGCAGCGATCCTGCGTCAATACTCGCGCTTGTGTACTGATGTCCCATATGGCCCATGAGGACCATCTTTGACATCACCCGAAGTGACCCTAGAACCACTGAGAGCGACGCACAGGTTGTTAAGGCACCCGCTTTGCCCTCAGCAGTCACCATGTCACGCTGAGTGATTGTAGCGATGCGTATTGTGGCTTCGCGCCCGGATTCGGCAATTCCTGCTCGGTTCTTGCTCAGTGCCGGTCAGTTGGCGGTTTCTAGATCCTGCACGACACGCCAGCGGGTGACCAGTCGCTTGTACATCGCGACCGCCAACTCGCTCTGCCCAGCGTCCAGACCGGAGAGCACCGCGCCCACCTCAGCGACCGACTGGTCGGCGCGCAACGCGGCATCATCGAGCAGATGGACCAACCCTCCGTAGTCGAGCTCCACCAGCGAGCGGGGATGGAACTCCTCCAGCCAGCGCCCGACGTCCTCCACCCCGACGAGCACCGCGCTGTCGCCCAGCCTGCGCCGAACCACCGCGAGGGCACGCGCCACCCTGCGGCGCGCCTGAGCCATGGAGGTCACGTACCCGAGGGTTCGGGTCGCCGCGGCGGTCGTCGGGCCGCCGGTGTCACGCCCGCCGCCCGCGCCGTCGCCCAGCACCAGCCAGCGTTCGGACGAGCGGAACGGCACGAACCACGGCAGCGGGATCTGCCAGGTACTGGTGAGGATGTGCGGCCGCACCTGCGGATTGCCCCGCTTCCACCGCTCGAAGTCGGCCTCGACCTGCCGGGCGACAGCGGGCGGCACGAACGAGTCGACGACCCTGGCCGGCATGCTCGACCGGAACTCCGCAAGGGCGAGCCAGGAACGCAGCCGGGTGTGCCAGGGGCAGATGTAGGTGGTGCCGTCGAACCTGCGGATGTACGCGTGCCGACTCTCTCGCTCCGGCGCGACGATCGGGGGCAGCGCCACGAGGTACCACAGCGACTGTCGATGCTCGACGGAGAGTGCGGCGGATCGGCTCGGCCGATCGCCGGACACGGCATACACAGTCCACGCCGACCGGGCCGGTTCCGGAAACGCTACGAGCGGCTCGTACACCCGAAGGTATGCGACGTAGGGCAGCACAGAGGAATGGTCGCACGAGATCGGTCCGCACAGGTCCCAGGACCCGCAGACGGCCGATCTTTCGAGACGGCATTGTTAGGAGGTCGGTGGCCTGGTAGGGGCGTGGCAGAGGTCCCCCGCCCGGGACCTGTTACCGGACGGGGGACCGTGGCGGGGAGGGTGGTCTAGCCGCAGTGGTTGCCTCTGGCTGGGGCGTCCCTGTCTGTCTTGCCGTTGATGTCGATGGAGTGCCACTTGCCCTTGGCCCTTACATAGCCGTAGGCGTAGACACACTTGGGCTTGCCGCCTTTACCGACCCCCTTGACGCTGACCTTTCCGGCGTAGGTGGTGTAGTCCTCGCCCACGTCCACGTCGTAGTACGGCGGATCATCGTCGACCGCCTCATCGCTGACCCGCCCGCAGGGCTCGCCCTTCTTGCTGCTCTTGCAGGTCCAGATGCGGACGCCGGTCATGTGCCCTCCGTCCGGCACCTTGGGGCCGTGCCGGAGGAAGGCGCAGTTGGCCTTGCGCTTCCCGTCCCAGTAGATCTCCAGCGTGGCCCACTTCCCGTTCTTGTAGGCGCCCACGAGGTTCCCCGGGCTTGCCTTGCAATTCGGCGAGCCGGGCAGCGTGCCGTCCGATACAGCCGGCGACGCGCTTCCGGGCGGCAGGTCGGTGGGTGGCTCGCCCGCGCCCGGCGAGTCGGCGCTGGCCATAGCCGCGCCGCCGCCGAGCAGCAGGCCGGCCATGGCCAGCGTTGCCAGCGTGGTCAGCGCGGTCTTCCATGTCCTTCGCATGCATGAGCTCCTTTCGCTCCCCGTAGGGACCTGTCCCCCGAGACAGGTCCACCCGCCGTGTCTACGGGGGTGCCGGGGTTGTTCGGTAGCCCCGAGTACGGCCGAACAACCCGAGCGGACGACCGTGTCCTTGTTAAGTGGTCGTTAAGGGTCAATACCTCGCCGTGGCCTCGGAATACGCTGATCGCGACCCGCATCAACGACGTTGCGGGCATGACAAAGGAGTCACACCATGACGGCGGATGTCTTCGGCCACGAGCAGGTGGTCTTCTGCCAGGATCGGTCGACCGGGCTGCGAGCGATCATCGCCATCTACTCGACGGCGCTGGGGCCGTCCCTGGGAGGGACCCGGTTCTACCCCTACCGCAACGAGGACGAGGCCCTGGGCGACGTGCTGAACCTGGCGAAGGCGATGGCGTACAAGAACGCTCTTGCGGGATTGGACCACGGTGGCGGCAAGGCGGTCATCATCGGGGACCCCACGAGGGACAAGACCGAGGGGCTGCTGCGGGCGTACGGCCGGTTCCTCGAGTCGCTGTCCGGGCGCTACATCACCGCCTGCGACGTCGGTACGTACCCCGAGGACATGGACGTGGTCGCCCGGGAGTCTGGGTACGTGACCGGACGGACTCCCGCGTGCGGCGGCGCGGGCGATTCCTCGATCCTCACCGCCTACGGGGTCTTCCAGGGCATGCGCGCCGCGGCCGAGCATGTGTGGGGAGCGCCCACCCTCGCGGGCAGGCGGGTCGGCGTGGAGGGCGTCGGCAAGGTGGGGCGCCGCCTCGTCGAGCACCTGCTCACCGACGGGGCTTCGGTGACGGTGACCGACGTGAACGCCCGTGCGATCGACCGGGTACGCGCGGAGCGCCCAGAGGTCGACGTCCTCGAGGATCCGGCCGCGCTCGCCCGCGCCGACCTCCACGTGTACGCGCCGTGCGCGCTCGGCGGCTCGCTCAACGAGGAAAGCGTGCTCGCGCTGCGGGCCGCGGTCGTCTGCGGTGGGGCCGACAACCAGCTCGCCCACCCTGGCGTCGAGAAGCTGCTCAGCGAGCGCGGGATCTGCTACGTACCCGACTACGTGGTGAACTCGGGCGGGGTCATCCAGGTGGCCGACGAGATCGGGGGCTTCGACTTCAACCGAGCCCGGGAAAAGGCCGCGCGGATCTATGACACAACGCGTAGGATCTTTGCGATTGCGGCCGAGGAGGGCGTCCCGCCGGGCGTGGCAGCCGACCGGTTTGCCGAGCGGCGGATGGCCGAGGTCGGACGGCTCCGAGCCATCTGGCTGCCGGGCCGGCGCTGATGGGACGACGGCAGGACGACGTACCGACGTCGCAGCAAAACGGGTACGGTAGAGAGAACGGGAGAGCTGACGCACAAGCGGAACGGCTGAGCGTCGGCTCATGGTGCGATGTAGAAGTGATCCGGGGCTAGTGGGGCCCGTTCATTGAGGGGGTCGAGCCATGGGGCGCGGCCGAGCCAAGGCCAAGCAGGTGAAGGTTGCTCGTCGACTGAAGTACAACACGTCCGGCACCGACCTCGACCGCCTGCGTGAGGAGTTGGGGGTAGGGGCGTCTCCGTCCGGCGAGGACGACGGCGATCCCTACGACGACCCCTACGAGGACGACACCGACGAGGACCTCGCCGACCGCTACGCCGACTACCCGGATGACGAGGACGACGAGGCTGGGGACGACGCGCCCGACGGCCGCGGCAGGCGCTGAACAACCACTTTTCGCGTAACTTGGCCGTCTGCTACGGATGGCTGCCGACGAGCCGGGCGGCACCGGCACCGGGTACCACCTTGCCGAGCACCCACGCCGGTACCCGACGTTCCCGCAACACGGCCAGTGCACGGTCCGCGTCATCGCCGGCGACCATGGCGACCATCCCGACGCCCATGTTGAAGGCGCGTTCCATCTCGGCGGGGGGTACGCCGCGCTCGGCCACGAAACGGAAGACCGGCGGCGGTGTCCACGTCCGGCGATCCACGACGGCGTCGAGTTCGGGCGGCAGGGCCCGTACCAGGTTGGCGGCCAGCCCTCCGCCGGTGATGTGCGCGAACGCGTGCACGTCGGCCGCGGCGGCCAGCGCCAGGCAGTCCGGCGCGTAGATCCGGGTCGGTGTCAGCAGCACCTCACCCAGCGTCTGCGTGCTCGCCAGCTCGTCGAATCGGTCGTGCAGGTCGGGTCCGCCGCCCTGGAGCAGGACGTGCCGCACCAGCGAGAAGCCGTTGGAGTGCAGGCCGGACGACGCCATACCGATGACCGCGTCGCCCGGCCGTACCCGCGCGGCACCGAGCACGTCCGACGCCTCGACCACACCGGTGCCGGCACCCGCCAGGTCGTACTCGTCCGGGTCGAGCACGCCCGGATGCTCCGCGGTCTCCCCGCCGATGAGGGCGCAGCCGGCGCGCCTGCAGCCCTCGGCGACCCCGCCGACGATCTCGCTGATGCGCTCCGGCACCACCCGGCCGCAGGCGATGTAGTCGGTCAGGAACAGCGGCTCGGCCCCACACGCGACGAGATCGTCGACCACCATCGCGACCAGGTCGAGGCCGACCGTGTCGTGCCGGTCCAGCCGGCGGGCGATCACCAGCTTGGTGCCGACGCCGTCGGTCGCCGTGGCGAGCAGCGGCTCGCGGTAGCGGGAAACGTCCAGCCGGAACAGCCCGGCGAACCCGCCGAGCTCGTCCACCACCTCGGCCCGCCGGGTCCGGGCGACGCGGGCACGCATCAGCTCGACGGCGCGCTCGCCAGCGGCGATGTCCACGCCGGCCTCGGTGTAGGTGGAGATCGGGGCGGGCTCGCCCTCGCTCACGAGCGCGTGCCTTCCAGCAGGTACTTGTCGGCCGGCACGTCCTCCACCGGGATCGGGTACTCGCCGTCGAAGCAGGCCCGGCACAGCCGCTCCTCGGAGATCGTGGTCGCCTCGACGAGCCCGCCGAGCGAGATGTAGCCGAGCGAGTCGGCACCGATGGAGACGCAGACCTCCTCCACCTCCGCCGAGCCGGCCGCCAGTTCGGCCTTGGTGGCGAAGTCGATCCCGAAGAAACACGGCCACCTGACCGGCGGACTGGAGATGCGTACGTGCACCTCGGCCGCGCCGGCCTCCCGCAGCATCCGTACGATCGCCCGCTGGGTGTTGCCGCGCACTATCGAGTCGTCGACGACGACGAGGCGCTTGCCGCAGATCATGTCCCGGAGCGGGTTGAGCTTCACCCGGATACCAAGCTGGCGGATGGTCTGGCTGGGCTGGATGAACGTCCGGCCGACGTAGGAGTTCTTCACCAGACCCTGGCCGTACGGGATCCCGCTCGCCTCGGCGTACCCGACGGCGGCCGGCGTGCCGGACTCCGGCACCGGGATGACCAGGTCGGCGTCGACCGGGTGCTCCGCCGCCAGCCGGCGGCCGACGTCCACCCGGGTCGCGTGCACGCCGCGGCCGGCGATGGCGGAGTCGGGACGCGCCAGGTACACGTACTCGAACACGCATCCCCGCGGACTCGGCTCGGCGAACCGGTGGGAGCGCACCCCACGCTCGTCGATCGCGACGAGCTCGCCGGGCGCGACCTCGCGCTCCAGGGTCGCGCCCACGATGTCCAGGGCCGCGGTCTCGCTGGCCACCACCCAGCCGTTGCCCAGCCGGCCGAGCACAAGCGGATGGAACCCCTGCGGGTCGCGCGCCGCGTACAGGGTGCGCTCGTCCATGAAGACCAGCGAGTACGCCCCGTCGAGCAGGGGCAGTACCGCCGCCGCGGCGTCCTCGGTCGACGCCTCCGGCCGGGCGGCGAGCAGCGCGGTGACCACCTCGGTGTCGCTGGTCCCGGTCAGCTCGGCGTCGCCGAGCATGGCCGCGAGCTGGCCGGTGTTGATGAGGTTGCCGTTGTGGCCCAGCGCGAGGTTGCCGGCCGCCGTGGACCGGAAGGTGGGCTGCGCGTTCTCCCAACTGGACGCGCCGGTAGTGGAGTACCGGCAGTGTCCGACAGTGATGTGGCCGCTCAGCGAGCCGAGGACGCGCTCGTCGAAGACCTGGGCGACCAGGCCCATGTCCTTGTAGACGAGGATCCGCGAGCCGTCGCTGACCGCGATGCCGGCCGACTCCTGACCACGGTGCTGCAGCGCGTACAGACCGAAGTAGGTGAGCTTGCTGGCCTCCTCGTCCGGCGCCCAGATCCCGAAGACGCCGCACTCGTCACGGGGACCGTGCTCGGGTAGGTCCGGGCCACGATGCGGCCGGACGTCCACGTTGGGCACGCGAT
Source organism: Streptosporangiales bacterium (assembly GCA_009379995.1). Taxonomy (GTDB): domain Bacteria; phylum Actinomycetota; class Actinomycetes; order Streptosporangiales; family WHSR01; genus WHSR01. The sequence goes on along the minus strand of WHSR01000111.1, from coordinate 6,265 downwards.
CAAGTCTACGTGCTCGACGGCCGACACCAGGTGTAGGCGGGTGGGCGGGTCACCCACCCGCCTACCCGGGTCAGCCGGAGGCGGCGATCTTCTTGCCGGCGGACATCAGGTCCTGGCAGGCCTTGGTCACCCGTTCGGCCATGGACTTCTCCGCCGCCTTGCCGTACGACCGGGGGTCGTAAATCTTCTTGTTCCCCACCTCGTCGTCGACCTTGAGCACGCCGTCGTAGTTGCGGAACATGTGGTCGGCGATCGGCCGGGTGAAGGCGTACTGGGTGTCCGTGTCGATGTTCATCTTCACCACGCCGTAGCCGATCGTCTCCCGGATCTCGTCCAGGATCGACCCGCTGCCGCCGTGGAAGACGAGGTCGAACGGCCGGGCGTGGGCACCCAGCCCGAGCCGCTCGGCGACGTAGGCCTGCCCCTCCTTCAGGATCCACGGCCGGAGCTGCACGGCGCCCGGCTTGTAGACGCCGTGGACGTTGCCGAAGACGGCGGCAAGCAGGTAGCGGCCCTTCTCGTCCGGCAGGCCCAGCACGTCGGCCACCCGGTGCATGTCCTTCGGCGAGGTGTAGAGCTTCTCGTCCTTCTCGTTGGAGATGCCGTCCTCCTCGCCGCCGACGACGCCGATCTCCAGCTCCATGACCATCTTGGCCGCTCGGCAGCCCTCGTACAGCTCGGCGGCGGTCTTCAGGTTCTCCTCGAGGTCGATGCCGGAGCCGTCCCACATGTGGGACTGGAACAGCGGCTCCCCGCCGGCCGCGACCCGCTCCTTCGACACCTCTATGAGCGGACGCATGAAGCCGTCGAGCTTCTCCGGCGGGCAGTGGTCGGTGTGCAGCGCGACGTTGACCGGGTAGTTCGCGGCCACGGCGTGCGCGTACTCGGCGAGCGCGACGGCACCGGTCACCATGTCCTTGACCGAGGCGCCGGAGAGGAACTCCGCGGCGCCGTGCGAGACCTGGATGATGCCGTCGCTTTCCGCCTCGGCGAAGCCGCGCAGTGCCGCGTTGAGGGTCTGGCTCGAGGTCACGTTGATGGCGGGATAGGCGAAGCCGCCCTGCTTCGCCCGGTCCAGCATCGCCGCGTAGACCTCTGGGGTCGCGATGGGCATATGTTCGTACTCCCTGAGCTCTTGATTCCTTGTCGGTTGCCCTTGGCCGGGCATCCTTAAGACGCTATCCGGACGGCGCAGCCGTGGTTGCTCACTAGACTCACGCGCATGCCCAGCGTCTGGAAGGACTCACCCCTCAACCTAGTCCGCGGGGGGCTGATCGGAACCGCGGAGGTCATACCCGGCGTCAGCGGCGGGACCCTTGCCCTCGTCACCGGCGTCTACGACACACTGATCAGCTCCGCCGACCACCTGGTGAGTGCGGTACGTCTGCTGGTCACCGACGGCCTGCGGGGTCGCGGGCTGTCCCGGGTCACCCAGCAGCTCCGTCAGGTGCGCTGGGGGGTCCTCGTTCCGCTCATCCTCGGCATGGCGGCCGCCGTGCTCGTCGGGGCTCGGCTGCTGGAACCGGTGCTGGAGACCTATCCCGAGCCGACACGGGCGGTGTTCGCCGGGATGATCCTCGCCTCGGTCGCGGTGCCGATCCGGGCCATGGGTGGACGGCTCCGCGCGGTCGACGGGTTGCTGATTCTGGTCGCGACGGTCGTCGCCGCGACGCTTACCGGGCTGCCGCCGGCGAGTGTTACGGACCCGAAGCTGATCGCCGTCGCGGGTGCGGCCGCCTTCGCCATCTGCGCGCTGGTGCTGCCCGGGGTTTCCGGGTCTTTTCTGCTGCTCACGCTCGGCCTCTATGCGCCCACCATCGCCGCGATCAACGACCGGAACCTCGCCTACCTCGCCTCGTTCGCGGTAGGTGCGCTGCTCGGGCTGTCGGCGTTCGTCAAGATCCTGCAGTGGCTGCTCACCCACCGGCGGCGGGTCACCCTGGCCGTCATGACCGGTCTGATGATCGGCTCGCTGCGCGCCCTCTGGCCGTGGCAGGGCGAGGACCGTAACCTGCTGCCGCCGAGCGGTGATGTGGCGCTGATCGCCGTGCTGGCGGCCCTGGGGGCCGCCCTGGTGGTCACCCTGATCGTGGTCGAGCATCGGCTCCACCGTCGGCGGGCCGCGGCCGAGGCGACCGCCGGGCAGGCGGACGAGCGAAGGCGCGAACCGGTCTAGGTCGGACTATTTGGGTTCTTCCACAAGGTATCCGGAACGCCGGTCAGCAATGGCCACAGCCGCTAGTCTCATTCCGTGGGCGAGGGACGACATCGCGCCGATCCCAAGGGACACGGCCACTATCTGGTCGGGGCCCTCGGCGTGTTTCTGCTCGTCGTGCTGCTGGCCGGCGGCGGATACACCCTGCACGGTGCCCTGACTACCAAGCCGCAGACGCCCGCCGGGTCGTTGAGCTCCGGTCCCCAGGGCGAGCAGGAGCCCGCGCCCAGCTCCTCGGTCCGCGCCCAGGCGAGTCCGGACGCGTCGGGTGCGACGACACCGACCCTCGCGCTGCGCGTCACCGGGGCCAAGTGCTACGTGAAACTGGAAACCCCGGACGGGCGCGTCCTCCTCGACCGGACGCTCAACCGCGGGGAGAGCTTCAGCAAGTACAGCAACGAACTGAAGGTGACCGTGGGTGATTCCTCCGCGGTCGACGTCTTCGTCAACGGCAAGAAGCGCGAGGCTGGCGAGCAGGGCGGGATCGAGACGTTCAATGTCACCCGCGACGGCGAAGGGGAGTAACCTCCCGGATTCATGCCCGTCGACGTCGTGATCGCCACTCCGCTGGAGCCCGAGCTCGTTGACCGGATCCGCGGTGACGTGCCCGAGGCGGTGCTGCACCACGAGCCCGGACTGCTGCCGCCGATGCGGTACGCCTGCGACCACCGTGGCGACCCAGGATTCCGCCGTGACCCGGCCGACGAGGAGCGCTGGTGGGAGCTGCTCGGACGGGGCGAGGTGTTCTTCGGAATCCCCGGCGACACCCCGGACGGCCTGGCCCTCGCCGTACGCCGGTGTCCGCGGCTGCGCTGGGTGCAGGGAACGGCGGCCGGTGAGGGGGAGAAGGTCCGCGGGGCCGGCCTCACCTCAGAGGAGCTGAGTCGGGTCACGGTGACCAGCGCGGCCGGGGTGCACGCGACCACGCTCACCGAGTTCGTCCTGCTCGGCATGCTCGCCTTCGCCAAGGACCTGCCCCGCCTGCGCCGCGACCAGCGGGCGCGGCGGTGGGACCACTACCCGATGCGGGAGCTGCGCGGCGCGACCGTGCTGATCCTCGGCCTGGGCGGGGTCGGCGCCGAGACCGCGCGGCTCGCCAAGGCGCTGGGCATGTACGTGCTCGGGGTGAAGCGGGCCCCCGAGGACGTACCGAACGTCGACGAGGTGTACGGCCCGGCGGCGCTGCCGGAGCTCGCCCCCCGCGCCGACGTGTTCGTCTGCACGTTGCCCGGGACCCACGAGACCGCCGGCCTGGTGTCCGGCGAGATCATCGACGCGCTGCCAAACGGCTGCATCGTCGTCAACGTCGGGCGCGGCGCGAACTTCGACGAGCCCGCCCTCATCGAGGCGCTGACCGCTGGCCGGCTCGCCGGCGCGGCGCTGGACGTGTTCGCGACCGAGCCGCTGCCGCCGGACAGCCCGCTGTGGGGGCTCGACAACGTTCTCCTCAGCCCGCACACCGGCGCGCTGTCGGTACACGAGAACGAGCACATCGTCGAGCTGTTCGTCGACAACCTGCGTCGCTACGTTCGGGGCCAGCCCTTGCGCAACCTCGTCGACACGGGCAGCTTCTACTGAGCCCCTTCGTCGGTGTCGAGGCCGAGGTCGGCGAGGGTGTAGGCGGCGCGGTACGGGACCCCGTACTCCGCTATCCGGCCGGCCGCCCCCCGCTCCACGATCGCGGCCACGCCGACCACCTCGGCGCCGGCCTCGCGCAACGCGTCAACGGCGGTGAGCACGGAACCCCCGGTCGTCGAGGTGTCCTCGACCGCCAGCACGCGGCGGCCCGCGACGTCTGGACCCTCGATGCGTCGCTGCAGGCCGTGCACCTTGTCGGATTTGCGTACCACGAAGGCGTCCAGCCGGTGCCCTTGCGCCGCGGCGGCGTGCAGCATCGCCGTGGCGACCGGATCGGCACCGAGCGTCAGGCCGCCGACGGCATCGTAGTCGAGGTCCTCGGTGAGGTCGAGCATCACCTTGCCGGCGAGCGGGGCCGCCTCCCCATCAAGGGTGACTCGCCTGAGATCGATATAGAAGTCGGCCTCGATACCTGAGGTCAGCACGACACGGCCGTGCACGATGGCCTTGCTCTTGATCTGCGCCAGCAGGTCTTCGCGGTCAGACACGCCACGAGCCTAGAGCGGTTGGCGCGTGGGGGTGTGCCCCGCCCCCTCGTCGGGGCACGCCCCGCGGCCGGCGCGGCACGGGTCAACGCGCCAGCTCGTCGAGCACGCGCAGCGCCTGCTCGAGTCGGGAGGGGAGGTCCTCTGTCCAGATCCGGCCACGGTTGCCTCTGGCCTGCTTTCGGCGCAGCCCTGCCGTCCGGAAGGCCAGACCTGGCCTCCTGCGGGTCAGCACCGCCGCCCGTCCCGGACCCAGCAGGGCGGGCGTCTCCCCGCCGGTGAACACCTCGCGCAGGTCGTGGCCCAAGACGATGGTCCGGGCGATCCGGCGCCACGGGTCAGCCCGGTCGTCGAGGACCACCACCACCAGACAGTGGGTCTCCGCCGGCGACGAACCCTCGGCCTTGGCCTCGCGGTAGAGCTCGGCGAGCCGAGTCCGCAGGTAGGGCACGTTGGCCAGGCCGGTGAGCGGGTCCTCGCACGAGGCGCTGCAGATCTTGGTCAGCCCGCCCTCGGCCCAGCCCTCGGCCACCGCGCACATCGCCAACAGGGGCGGTTCCGCCACACCGAGGGTGTCGAAGAACGCACCCAGATCGTGCAGCGTCTCCCCGATCCCCACGCCCGCCTGGGCGCGGGCCCTTCCCAGCAGTTCACACGCGGGTTCCAGGCGGCGGTCGCGCACCACCGAGTCGGTGAGCTCGTCCACAGCGGGTGACCACCAGTCGTCCGGACAGGTCCACGCCTCCGCCAGACTGCGACGCCGCCACGCCGCGCGGAGCTGGTCCGAAGAGAGCTCCGCGTCCATTCTGCTGCCTCTGCCAATCATGATCATCTTCCGATTTAGACCATCGGAGGTGAGACGTGCGCAATAACGGGGCATGACGCGGAGAAAGCGGCTAACTTCTGACGGCAGCGACAAACCGCGTAGGACCGTGAGATCCACCCCGGACCGGGGTGTGGGGGGGAGGAGCCAGGGATGGCTGAGCCATCCGCGGAAGGCTCGGTGCCCGAGCCAAGCGATGCGGAACTCATCACCGCCACCCGGGCCGGGGACACGGGGGCGTACGGCCTCTTCTACGAGCGGCACGTGCATGCCGCCCGGGGCCTGGCCTACCAGATAGCCAGGGATCAGGCGGAGGCCGAGGACCTGGTCGCGGAGACGTTCGCCCGGGTCCTGGACGTCTTACGGCGTGGCGGCGGGCCGCAGGTGGGGTTCCGGCCTTACCTGCTGACCGCCCTGCGACGGGTCAAGTACGACCGGGCCCGCGGAGAGCAGCGTCAGGTCGTCACGGACGAGCTGGACAAGTTCGATCCCGGGGTGCCGTTCGTCGACCCGGCCCTCGAGGGGTTGGAGCGGACGCTCGTCGCTCGTGCCTTCCTGACGCTGCCCGAGCGGTGGCAGACCGTGCTGTGGCACACCGAGATCGAGGGAGCCAAACCGGGCGACGTCGCCCCGCTGCTGGGGATGAGCGCCAACTCGGTAGCCGCCCTCGCCTATCGGGCCCGTGAGGGTCTGCGCCAGGCGTACCTCCAGATGCACCTGCAGGGCACGCTGGACGAGGACTGCCAGCCGGTGCTCGACAAGCTGGGCGCGTATGTACGCGGCGGGCTGTCTCGGCGGGACACCACAACCGTGGAGGATCATTTGGACTCCTGCCGGGACTGCACGGCGCTGTACGCCGAACTCGTCGACGTCAACCACGGGCTGCGGACGATCATCGCACCGCTCATCCTGGGTCCCGCGGCAGCGAGCTACCTGGCGAAGATCGGTGTGGGCGTGGGTGCCGGCGCTGGCGGCATCCTCGGGTGGTTCCGGCACGCGCCGAAGAAGCAGCAGGCAACGGCGGCCGGGGTTGCGGCGGCCGTGGCCCTGGCCGCGCTGGCGCTGACGCTTGTCTCCCTGCAGCGGGACGAGCCGAGAAGCCAG
>WHSR01000119.1 GCA_009379995.1 Streptosporangiales bacterium | reverse complement strand
GGCACCGCCCGCACCACCGGCAGCGCCGCCCGGTGCGCCACCCAGCACCCCGCCGCGCAGCGCGCCGCCGGCGCCACCACGGCCCGGAATGCTGCCGCCGCCGGGGAGGCTACCGCCGCCGGGAGGCCTCGGCGTGGGGCCGGGACCCGGAGGTCTGGGGCCGGGGCCCGGAGGCCTCGGCGTGGGGCCGGGGCCAGGAGGCCTCGGCACCGGGCCGGGACCCGGACCCGGAGGCGGGATGGGGCCGGGACCAGGGCCGGGGCCGGGACCCGGAGGCGGGATGGGGCCGGGACCGGGACCGGGGCCGGGACCGGGCGGGATAGGACCGGGACCGGGGCCGGCGGGGGTGGTCTTGCCGCCACGGTCACCGCCACCACCACCGTCGCCGACGACGATGTCGCCGCCACCGCGGGTGCGGCCGCCGGTGCCATCGTCATCGTCGCGGCCGCCGCTACCGTCGTCGTCCTTGACCCCGATCGGCGGCGGACCTTGGTACTCCGGCGCGTCCTTGATCTCGGCGCTGCCGTTCCAGTAGGCGTCGTCGACCCGCCGCAGCCGCTTGATCATCTCCTGCTTGTCACGCTCGTACGCCTGCGCCTCTTCCTGCTGGGCGTACCCGCTCCCCGCGCCCGGCGGCAGCGGGAACTCCTGCCCGTTGGCCTGGTACGACTCCGGCTGCGGTATTCCCGACTGCGCCGTCGACAGCTTCTTGCTCGTCTCGGTGAGCGCCCCGTGGTTCGTCTGGGCGACGGTCTGCGCGGCCTCGCAGGTCTTCTGCAGCTTCCGCATCTCGGAGACGTAGATCTCCTTGGCCTCCCCCTGCCACGCCTTTTCCAGCCTGTCGAGGCTTCTGCCCAACGCGGTCGCGCGCTCCTTCAGCTTGTGCTGGATGTCGTCCCATCGACCGGCCATGTCGTCGATCGTCGTGGCGTCGCCCGACTCCAGCATCGCCCGGAGTTCCTGATAGCTGTGCGGGGAGTAGTCATGCGAGCCCCCGCCCCCTGACACATCCTTGTTCGCCATTTAGCCCCCAACTCCTTCGCCCCGGCGTTTAGGTCGGTCACCGGCCCGAGCGGTCCTTGTGTCTGTCCGAGAAGTCGTCGTCCTTGATCGCCCGCGTACCGATCCGGTCCATCTCCTCCTTGCCCCTCTCGTCGGCGGCCGCGTACCGCTGGGCCACCTTCAGCAGGGCGTCCTGCCCGTGCGCGATACCCCCACGTATCTGCTTCAGCAGCTTCTGCATGTCCTTCGCCACCTGCTGATGGCGCGGGTGGATGCTCGTGACGCTGGCGATTCCGCCGTCGCCGAAGTTCGGGTTCCCGCTCAGCCGCTCGGCCGCCCCCTTCAAGGAGTCGACCTCACCCTGCAGCTCACCAGCTGTCTCGTCCAGCTTCGTCAGCTCAACGAAGAACTTCTCGAGCGCCTTGCCCGCCTCGGGCGACATCTTCGCCGCGGCTTTGGCAATAGCCTCGCCAACCTTGGCGTTCGCCGCGGCGTCGTTCGGCGACAGCATCGTCCCTCCTACCCCGCTCCACGCGGCGCCAGACCGCCGGTGATCGCCCCCGCCGGGGACACGCGCTGGCTCGCGCCGTGTCGAGACCGCTCGATACGTTGACCCAATCGGCGCAAGAATACTCCGAATTCCGTCATTTGGGCCATACAACCCCGGTCTCAGCCGCGGGGAGTGACCATCCATCGGTCGGAGGGAGCGCTCGCCCGGGCCCTGCGGGCCCGCTCGGCCTCGGATTCCACGATCGCGCGGGCCTCCTCGGCGTACCGATGCGGCGCCGTCACGTGCACCGGTCCGGGCGAGGAGTCCACGTGCACCGTCGCCAGCCCGAACAGACGCTGCCACGGCCCCGCGGTGAGCCGTACGCTCTGCGCCCGCACGTGCGCGATGACGTCGGTCTCCCGGCAGATCACCCCCCGCCGGGTGACGAACACGACGTCGTCGGTGCCGGCCGCGCAGGCGTTGCCCCGCAGCGGCGCGGCGATGCCGGACCGGCCGGGTGCGGCCAGCAGCCGTGTCGCCTCGAGGCGTACGCCGGGGAACACCACCGAGACGATGCGGTGGGCGAGTTCCTTGGGCGCGGCCGGGAGCAGCACCGACGCCAGCAGCGTCCGCTCACCCACGTAGCCGGCCACGTTGACCTCGACGCGGGCCCAGTCGAGCGATCGCCACAGCAGCGGCTCGCTAATCCGTAGCGCCTGGATCCGCCCGGGCGGCACCGTCTGCATGCGGGTCTCCATCAACCCGTACCGCAGCCGCAGACCGTCCGGGGAGTGGGCGATGGTGAAGTTCCAGTAGGTGACAAGCGGGGAGGCGACCGCGCGCAGCAGGCCAAGCAGCAGCGGTACGGCACCGCCGAGCACGCCGGGCTCGGCGCCGATGATCCCGAGCGCGAGCAGGGAACAGAACAGGATGCCGCCCGCCATGACCGGCAGGCGGAAGATCAGCGAGCCGAAGAGCACCGAAGGCGGCAGCCGGTACAGCACCCGCTCGGGCGCCTCCGGCGTCCGAGCGTCCAGGCCGGCGGCCCGCGCCAACAATTCGGCGCGCAGTCCCTGGGCACCGCTGCGGCGCAGATACCGGAACGGCGCCTCGGCCCGGTCGTCGCCGGCTACCTTCAATCGCAGCTCAGCGAGCCCGAAGAGACGCGCAACGGCCGGGCGCACCAGGTCGACGGCCTGCAGGCGGGCGAGCGGGATCTGCCGCGAGTGCCATCGAAGCAGGCCGGTCTCGAGCACCAGGTCGTCGCCGTCGAATCGGTACCGCACCATCCACCAGGTGAGGAAGCCGACGAACAACGCCAGCACGCTCACCAACAGCACGCTGAGCCCGAGCCCGGCCAAGCCGGTGTAGTCCATCACGGCGGCTCCGAGCATCGCGACGAAGATGACCACGATCCGCCAGGCCCGGAACAGCCCGGTCAGCCAGTGCAGCCGCCCGACACCCACCAACCCGAGCGGCGGCGGCGAGGGCAGACCCGGGGTGGAATGGGACGGGCTCGGGCGCGGGACTGGTGGACCGGGAGGAACCATCGACGGCGGGCCCGGCGGTGGCCCAGGCGGCGGGCCGCCATGCGGACCCGGGGGTGGTCCCGGCGGCGGGCCGGGGGGCGGGCCGGGCGGCCTCGAAGGTGGCACCGACGGTGGACCGCGGTGCGGACCCGGCGGCAGGCCGGGCGGCGGAAGGAACACCGGGCGCAACCCGGACCCGGCCGGGTAGCCCGGCTGCGCCGACTCACCCGGATGTCCTCGCCCCCCGTCGCCGGGGTGCGACGGTTCCACCGGACGTCCGTCGGCAGACCGCGGCGGCTGCCCCGGGTTCGTAGCCCTGCTGCCGCTGTTCATAGCCCCGTCGACCGTGCCTCACCCTTTTCGGCGAGCCGGTCCCGAAGCCGCGTCGCATCCGGGGCCGGCAGGCCCGGGATTCGGGAGTCCGACGTCGCGGCCGCCGTATGCAGCCGTACCGTGGCGATCCCGAACCATTGCTCCAAGAACGTCGCCGTCACGTCGACGAACTGCATCCGCCCGTACGGGACCACGACGAGTCTGCGGACGAACACACCGTGGGTGACCAGCAGATCATCGGCGCGCTCGGCGTACCCCCAGGAACGGTAGTTCAGCTCCGCGACCGCCCAACCGAACAGGCAGCCCCCGAGCACCATCACGATGGCGAACACTCCGCCGAGCAGTCCCCACTGGTCGGCCGCGACAAAGGTGACGACCACCATGGTCGGCGCCGTGACCAGAAGGACCACGGCCCGGCGGAACCAGCAAAGCCGGTGCGACACCGGGGTCCAGCCCTGTCCCGGTGGCGGCGCGAAGGCGTCTTCGCTACGGGGCCCCGGTGCGACCGGCGGCACCGGCGGGCCCGGTGGGCCCGGCGGTGGCCCAGACGGACCTGGTGGCCCAGACGGACCTGGTGGGCCGGACGGACCCGGGAGGCCTGACGGACCCGGGGGCAACTGCGCACCGGGCGGCCGTGCGGGGCCGGGACCCATTCCTACATTCATCGGTTCATAGTCAACCGGAAGCAGCGCTAGCACATGAAGTCGCAGCAGCATAAGACAGACCACAGCACCCGCATCCGATCCCTCACCGGGCCGGGCGGGGTTCGTCCCTACTGGGCAGGTTCCAGGTGTGGCCGCTGTCGGGGTCGCCGAACCAGACGGTGTTGGCCCTGGGGGTAACGGTGAGGCCGAAGCGCCACCAGCCGGGTCGGCCTTGCTCGTGCCACCAGGCGTGTGCGTGTTCGACCAGGTCCCACAGGCGGCGCGGGCCGTGCTGCTCGACCGGCCGCATGCCGTCGGGCCGGGGATCTGTCGCGGCGCCCGCCCAGGACTGGCCGTCGTAGAGCGCCAGACGGGCGCCTTTGCCGGTGGTCTCGATGAGGATGTCCACATCTGGTAGGTGGAGCTGGGCGACGAAGGCGAACTGCGGCCCGTAGAGCTCCATGGGATCGAGTTCGGTAGCGGTCGCTGACCGTGGCTGCTCGGGTGGGTGGTAGGGCCGAGGGGGGTACTACTGGGTGGCGTGCGAACGCATGGCTATGAAGGTGGCCCCATCCTCGGGGAATCGACCTTCCGCCCGCCCGGTTTCATCGACGGTGATTCGGGCCAGCGCCCCACCGATCGGGGCCGCCGACGTCGATCGCTCGGTAAAGCGGGGCACGAACACGTGTCGAGGCACCTGAGCGAAGACCTCTCGCCAACAAGCCGCACGGATCTTGCCCGCGTTCACCAGGTCGTCGGCCAGACGCTTCATCCGGCCGCCCGGGTCGGCCGTCATGCCGCTCCCCCACTCACCGACAACTCGACTGCCAGGGCTGCCTCCTTGCGGCACCTCGTCGGAGTACCTGACTCTATGTGCTCGCATGGCGTCGGTCTGCGGCCAGCGTGCATGCTGGGTACCTAGAACCGGAGGAGGTGAACAGGGCGATGGGTACGGAGCGGACCGTAGCCGTCGGTATCGGCGCGGAGGAGCTCGCCACGGCCGACATGACGCTCAACATCGGCCCGCAGCACCCCTCGACCCACGGCGTGCTGCGGTTGCGGCTCACCCTCGACGGGGAGCGGATCAGCCGGGCCGAGCCGATCATCGGCTACATGCACCGCGGGGCCGAGAAGCTGTTCGAGGTCCGCGACTACCGGCAGATCATCGTGCTCGCCAACCGGCACGACTGGCTTTCCGCGTTCTCCAGCGAGCTAGGCGTCGTCGTCGCGGTCGAGCGCATGCTCGGCATGGAGATCCCGGAGCGCGCGGTGTGGGCGCGGACCCTCCTCGCCGAACTCAACCGCGTGCTCAACCACCTGATGTTCCTCGGCTCGTACCCGCTGGAGATCGGCGCCATCACCCCGGTCTTCTACGCGTTCCGGGAGCGGGAGACGCTGCAGCGGGTGATGGAGGAGGCATCCGGCGGCCGGATGCACTACATGTTCAACCGGGTCGGTGGCCTGAAGGAGGACCTGCCCGCCGGCTGGCTCGACCGGGCCCGCGCCGCCGTGCGCGAGGTGCGGTCGCGGATGAGTGACATCGAGTGGATCATCCGGGGCAACGAGATCTTCCGGGCCCGCACCCGGGGTGTCGGCGTGCTGTCGCCGGAGGCGGTCCTGCAGTACGGGGTGAGCGGGCCGGTCGCCCGTGCCGCCGGGGTGGACTTCGACCTGCGGCGGGACGAACCGTACCTCGCCTACGGCGAGCTGTTCGGCCCCGGCCGCCCGGGCCGGGTGGTGCGGCGCACCGAGGGTGACTGCTACGCCCGCTTCGAGTGCCTGCTCGACCAGGTGTACGTGTCGCTCGACCTGGCCGACGCATGCCTGGACCGGCTGGCAGACCTCCCGCCCGGACCGATCAACGTACGGCTGCCGAAGGTGCTCAAGGCGCCGGAGGGCCACACGTACGCCTGGACGGAGAACCCGCTCGGCATCAACGGCTACTTCTTGGTCTCCCGCGGGGAGAAGACGCCGTACCGGATGAAGCTACGTTCCGCGTCGTACAACAACATCCAGGTGCTGTCCGAGCTGCTGCCCGGCAACCTGGTCGCCGACATGATCGCGATCCTCGGCTCGATGTTCTTCGTGGTCGGCGACATCGACAAGTAGCCGTGGGATCAGATCAGGCCCTTGGACTGCAGATAGTCCCGGGCCACGGTCTCCGGCTTCTCCCGTTCCACGTCCACCCGCCTGTTGAGCTCGGTGAGGTCCTCGGTGGTCAGGACGTCCGACAGCTTGTTCAGCGCCTGCTCGATCTTCGGATCACCAGCTGACTTGGCGCTCACCACCGGCACCACGTAGTCGGCGAGCTGGGTCTGCTTGTCGTCGGCCAGACCGACGAGCCCGAGATCCTGCAGCGTCGCGTCGGTGGTCAGCGACAGGCCGAGGTCGGCGTCGCCCTTCTGCACGGCTTCCTTGGTGGGCAGCGTGTTGACGCCGAGCGGCTTGACCTCTTCGATGTCGATCCCGTAGGTCTCGGTGAGCGCCTCGTAGCAGAACGGCCGCTCCTTGCAGTCGTCGCCGGCGGCCAGCACGATCGGCCGGTCGAGCTTGCCCAGGTCGGACAGGCTACGCAGGTTGTTCTCCCCCGCGAACTGCTTGCGGACGACGAAGTAGTTCTGGTCGACCGCCTGGCTCGGCTCCAGCACGGTGAGCCCGGCCTTCTCGGCGAGCGGCCGCAACCGCTGCACGGTGGTCTCGACGTCGCCGGTGGCGAGCGGCTTGGCGTCCGGCCCGTTCTGCTTGCCGTTGAGGAACTCCAGCAGCGTCGCCGCGTACTCCGGCGCCACGTGGACCTGGCCGTTCTCCATCGACGGCTCGTACACCTCCCGGCTCTGCACGACCTGGACCTCGGGCTGGTACCCGGCCTTCTCCAGCAGGGCGGCGTACGCGTGCGCGAGGATCGTCTGCTCGCTGAACTGCGCGGACGCAATCGTGAGCCGCTTGCCTCCCTGGCCCTCGCCCTCCTCGAACGCGTCACCGCCCCCGGCGCAGCCGGCGAGCACACCCCCGGCGAGCGCGAGAGACGCAACGGCGACGATGGGGCCCAGCACCTTCCGCGGAGCCTTCCCTGGCATACGCATGCGCAGCAACCTAACCCACTCGGGTTGCGATTCGAAAAAGCTTGATTCTCTTTTGCGCCGAGCCGAGGGCAATCTCGGCGGCGATGGCGAGCAGCGCGACGATCACCGCCCCGCCGACCACCATGGCCTGATCCTGGCGGGCGAAGCCCGCGGTGATGATCCGGCCGAGCCCGCCGCCACCCACGACGGCCGCGAGCGTCGCCGTCGCGATGACCTGTACGGTGGCCAGCCGAATCCCCGTCATGATGAGCGGCAGCGCGACCGGCAACTCGACCTGCCGCAGGATCTGCGGGCCGGTCATGCCCATGCCCCGGGCCGCCTCGATCAGGTCCCGATCCACCTCCCGCATGCCCACGTAGGCGTTGGTGAGCAGCGGCGGTATGGCGAACAGCACCAGCGCCACTACCGTCGAGGTGACGCCGATGCCCAACGGGCCGATCGCGAGCAGGATCAGCACCGCGAACGTGGGTATGGCCCGCCCGACGTTGGAGATGTTGATCGCCAGCGCCCCACCCCGGCCGACGTGCCCCAACCACAGCGCCAGCGGTACCGCGATGGCCCCGGCGGCCACCATCGAGACGACGGTGAGGACGAGGTGCTCGGCGATCCGCAGCACTATCCCTTCTGGTCCCGTCCAGTTGGCCGGGTCGATGAGCCACGCCAGGACCTCCACAAGCGCGTTCATGAGGCGGCCCCCGAAGTGAGCATCGCAGCGAGCGCCAGCGAGCCCCTAGGTACGGCGGCGGAGCGTCGAGGACGCCGGGCAAGCAGGGTCATGAGGACCCCACCGCCCTCCGCCACGGCATCAGCGCCCGCTGCAGGCCGATCAGCAGCAGGTCGGCTACCACCGCGAGGAGCACGACGAGGACCGTGGCGGTGAGCACCTGCGCGTGGAACTCGGTGGTCAGACCCTCGTACATGAGCTTGCCCAGGCCGCCGTTGCCGACGATCGCGCCGATCGTGGCCAGCGCGATCGTGGAGACGGTGGCGATGCGCAACCCGGCCACCACGGTGGGCAGGGCCAGCGGAAAGTCGACCTGCACCAGCATGCGTGCGGCTCCGTACCCCATGCCCCGCGCCGCCTCCCGGACGTCCTCGGGCACGCCGGCCAATCCGGTGATGATGTTGCGCACCAGGATCGTCAGCGAGTACAGGACCAGCCCGGTCACCGTCGTCTGCGTGGTGAGCCCGGTGAACGGCAGCAGGATGCTGAACATCGCCAGCGCCGGGATCGTGTAGATCAAGCTCGTCGCGGAGAGGATCCCGGTTTCCAGCCGCCGGAACCGCCGGGCGAGCAGCGCGAGCGGAATGGCGACGAGCAGCCCGATGACGACAGCACGTAGGGTCAAGTCGACGTGCTGGACGAGCGCGGCGAGGATCTCCTCACGGCGGGTGCTGAGATACTCGCCGCAGATCCAGGCATTGGCCTGGAGACAGTCTTGGGCGAGGATGACCATTCCATGGACAGTAGCGCCGATCCGATGATCCGGCTCGAAGGCGTGACCAAGCGTTACCCGGACGGCACGGTCGCCGTCGACGAGCTGAACCTAGAGGTACCGGCCGGCGAGGTGGTGGTCCTCGTCGGACCCTCCGGATGCGGCAAGACGACGACCATGAAGATGGTCAACCGGCTCGTGGAACCCACCGAGGGCCACATCCACGTCGGCGGCGACGACGCGACAGACATCGACCCGGTCGAGCTGCGCCGGCACATCGGGTACGTCATCCAGCAGGTCGGGCTGTTCCCGCACCGCACGATCCTGGAGAACACGATGACCGTGCCGAGGCTGCTCGGCTGGGACAAGACACGGGCGCGGGCCCGCGCCCGAGAGCTGCTCCAGCTCGTGGGCCTGGATCCGGACATCCACGCCGACCGGTACCCTCAGCAGCTCTCCGGCGGCCAGCGGCAGCGGGTGGGCGTCGCCCGCGCCCTCGCCGCCGACCCGCCGGTGCTGCTGATGGACGAGCCGTTCGGTGCCGTCGACCCGATCGTGCGTGACCACTTGCAGGCGGAGTTCCTTCGGCTGCAGCGGGAGGTGCAGAAGACAGTGCTGTTCGTCACGCACGACATCGACGAGGCGGTGCGGGTGGGTGACCGGATAGCCGTCTTCGCGCAGGGTGGGCGGCTGGAGCAGTACGACACCTCGACCACCGTGCTGGGCAACCCGGCGAGCCCGTTCGTCGCCGACTTCGTCGGCGCCGACCGCGGGCTGAAGCGGCTCGCGGTCACCCCGATCGACCTCGCCGGCCTGGAGCATCCGCCGGTCGTCCGGCTGCGCGCACCCTGCGCCGAGGCGGCCCGGGTGATGCGGCAGGCGGACAGCCGGTGGGCAGTCGTCCTCGATGACGAGGACAACCTGCACGGCTGGGTGGACGTGGCGTCCTGCGAGGGTGCCGGCGCGCACGACCGAGGCGTCGTCGAGCACGCCCGCCGGATGGAGGCCTGGGTGCCGGTGAACGCCCCGCTCAAGCTGGCGTTCGCGGAGATGCTGCAGCACAACGCGGGCTGGATCGCGGTCCTCGACGGCGACCGGTACCTGGGCGTTCTCACCCCGCGTACCCTGCACGCGGCGCTGCGCCGCTCGGTGGAGGCGGAGACCGAGGGCATCCCGCCGGACCAGGTCGAGCTGGACACGGTCGGCTGAGGCCCCCTCTCTTAGCCCGTGCTAAGAGAGGAAGATCACGGGGTAAGGAGAAGGCCAGGGTCACGGCCGGGAGGAGGACCGCTCCTGTTCCTCGGGCGGCTCGGGCACCCGGCACGAGTGCTCCAGAAACAGCGCCGTCGCCGCGAACAGCACTGTCGCACCCAGCGTCGCGCCGCCGACCACCGTGTCCAACCGCTGGGCCTCCTTGTCGATCTCCGGCAGGACGTAGACGAGGACGCCGGCGAACGCCCCCGCCACCACGGCGGCCGTGTACGCGCTCGCCTTGGCCAGCGCCGCCATCCGGGCGACGACGAGCGGCTCGACCGGCCGGGCGCCGGGCCGGCGGCGGATGCGGGCCCGCGTGTTCAGCGCGGTGACCAGCTCCGCCATCGCGAGCAGCAGCAGGGTAGGCGTCATCGTCCACGGCAGCGGCGGCAACGCCGAGTAGGTGTAGTGCAGCAGCAGCCACGCCAGGAGGCCGACCACGACGGCCACTTCCAACAGACGGCGGATCCGGGTCGGTTTCACGCCGGCATCTGCAGGACGAGGTCGTCGCGGCGCTGTACCCCCTCGCTTCCGACCTTCTCGATCAGGTCGACGATACGGCCGTGGCCGGGAAGCACCGCGTCGGGATCCACGTCACGCCAGGGTACGAGCACGAAGGCCCGCTCGTGGGCGCGGGGGTGCGGAAGCGTCAGCTCGGGATCGGCGGACGTCTGTTCGCCGATCGCGACCAGGTCGACGTCGAGGGTACGCGCCCCCCACCTGATCTCCCGGGTGCGGGCGAAGGCGTCCTCCACCCCCCGGGCGCGCTCCAACAGCGTGTCGGCCGTGAGCGAGGTCTCCACTACGAGCACCGCGTTGAGGTAGTTCGGTTGCTCCGGACCGCCGACCGGCGTGGTCTCGTACACCGGCGACACCCCGAGGAGGCGGAGACCCGGCGCCTCGAGCAGCGCGTCCAGCGCACCCTGTAGGTTCTCCATTCGTTCACCGAGGTTGCTACCCAGGGCGAGAACGGCGCGGCGGGTCCTTTTCGGTTTCATCGGCGGCTCCGATGGATCGTCACGGTCACGTCGTCGAAGGGAAGGGGCAGCGGCGCGTTCGGCTTGTGCACCGTAACCTCGACTTCCTGCGCGGCGGTCTCGGCCAGACACACTGCGGCGAGCCGCTCGGCGAGCGTCTCGATGAGGTTCACCGGCTCACCCTCGACCGCCGCGGCGAGACGACGGGCGAGCGAACCGTAGTCCACGGTGCGGGACAGGTCGTCGCCACGGGCGGCGGGCTCGGTGTTCAGCCCGAGCACGACGTCGACGACAAACTCCTGGCCACTGGCCCGCTCGGACTCGTACACCCCGTGCCGGCCGTGGGCACGCAGGCCGCGCACGGCTACCCGATCAAGTTCCAGGTCTCCTCCTCTTCGTACGCTCGTCGCGGTGCCCGGTCCGGTTAACCGGTCAGCGTGCCGCGCGCCAGGCGGCCACGACGCGCACCGCGTCGACGTTCGGCAGCACCTCGTGGACCCGGATGCACCAGGCGCCCTGCGCCGCGGCCAGGGTGGTCGTCGCGACCGTCGCGTCGCCGCGCTCCATCGGCGGTCGGGGCGTCCCGTCCGGCGCGGCCAGCAGCCTGCCGAGGAACGTCTTCCGCGACGTGGCGAGCAGGATCGGGCGGCCCAGTGCGCGGATCCGGTCGAGGTGTGCCAGCAGCGCCCAGTTGTGCTCAGCTGTCTTGGCGAAGCCGATACCGGGATCGACAATGATCAGCTCCGGATCCACGCCCTCGGCCACCACCGCGTCCATCCGCTGCCGGAGCTCATCGCACACCTCCCCGATGACGTCCGTGTAAACGGCACGAGTCTGCATGTCGTGACTGTGTCCACGCCAGTGCATGACAACGTACGGGACCTTCGCCCCCGCGACCAGACGTGGCATGGCCGGATCGGCGAGGCCCCCGCTGATGTCGTTGACGATGCGCGCGCCGGCCTCCAACGCGGCCTCGGCGACCTCGACCCGCATCGTGTCGACGCTGACCAGCGCGCCGTCGGCGGCCAACGCGGCGATCACCGGTACGACCCGGCGAAGCTCCTCCTCACCGGACACCCGCTGCGCGCCCGGGCGAGTGGATTCGCCCCCGACGTCGACGATGTCGGCACCCTCGGCGATGAGATCCCGCCCGTGCTTGATCGCCGCATCGCTGTCGAACCAGAGCCCGCCGTCGGAGAACGAGTCGGGCGTCACGTTGACGACGCCCATGACCAGGCAACGGTTCTGCTGCGGGATGCCGCGAACCCAGTCCAGGTCCCGGTCGGGGTTGGTCACCGGCTGGGCCATGGGTCCCAACCTACCGCCCCTTTCCAGTCGGCCGTCGACACCTGCGTAAGCCGTACGGTGGTTGACGCTCACCGTCGGTAACTGACATATTAGCTACACAGGTTACGAGAGGGAGGTAGACGTGGCTGGCATCGCACACATGCGCTCGGTGGTGCTCGACTGCCCGGACCCGCGGGCGCTCGCCGAGTTCTACCGGGAGCTGACCGGCTGGCAGATCACCTACGCCGACGACGACTGGATCAACCTGGAGGGCAACGGATCGGTGCAGCTGTCCTTCCAGCGCGCGGCCGACCACAGGCCGCCGCTGTGGCCGGATCCGGAGCACCCGCAGCAGTTCCACCTCGACCTGTCGGTCGACGACGCGGAGGCGGCCGAGCGGCAGGTCCTCGCGCTCGGCGCGACCAAGCACGAGTACCAGCCCGGTCACCAGCCGGAGGGCAACTGGCGGGTGTACGTGGACCCGGCCGGGCACCCGTTCTGCCTCTGCTCCGAGGACTGACCGCTCGCGCCGAGATCTATGTTGTGGGGGTCGTTTTGTCCGATTCGGTGCCCCGCAACATAGATCTCGGCGCGAGCGGCGGCGGATCCTCGATGAGGCACAGCATCGACCGCACCCATGTGGTGACGAACGTCTCGTCGTCCACGCGAGGGGAGGCGAGATCGGGTATCGGGCCGAGCACCGTCTGCAGCAGCCGGGACGACAGCAGGGCACCGAGCCCGACGGAGGTGATCGCGGTGGCCTGGGCCGCAGTGAGGCGGCCGTCCGTGCGTTGACTCAGCCACGCGGCGAAGTCGGTGTGCGTCCTGCTGACCAGTTGGTCGACCGCGCCGGCGAGCAGCTGCGGGCGCCGGCGGGCCTCGTCGACCAGGACGCGTAGCAGCTCGTTCTCGTTGTCCAGCTCGGCGAGCAGGTAGCGGGCGGTCACGGTGAGCTCGGCACGCAGGTCGCCGAGGTCGAGGAACAGGCGGCGGATATCGCGCAGCGCATCCAAGCGGGACAGGTGGCGCTCGATCCCGGCCGTCAGCACCGCCTCCTTGGAGGCGAAGTGGTGGTAGAGCCCACCCGCGCCGGGGGTGAGCCCGGCTGCGGCCTCGATGCTCGCCACGCTGGTACCTCGGTAACCGTGCTCGCCGAACAGCCGCATGGCGGCATCGATGATGCGGTCGCGGGTGGAGCTTGACGCCTCGACCATGGCCTAAGTATATACTGAGGAAAAGTAAACTTACACTTGGCAGGCTTCAGCGATGGCCGACAAGCATCCGAGTCCGTACGACCGTGACCGCGCGGTGAGTGGCGGACGGATGCGCCGGGCGAGCCCGCTTGCCGGGCTGGCCGGGAAGACGACCGGCGAGGCGGTGGTCGCGGCCCTGCGCCGACGGTTCGGTGCCGGCGATTCCACGGAGTTCCACGTACGCACCGCCGACCGGTACGCCGACCTGCTCGGCCGATCCAAGGGCGTGCTGATGAAGGCGGGCCAGATCCTGTCGTTCGTGACACTCGGCTCGCTGGTGCCACCGGAGTACCGCGGGATCTACCAGGCGGCCCTGTCCCGCCTGCAGGCGGAGGCCCCGCCGATGGAGCCGGAGATGGCAGCGGCGGTCGTGGAGGCCGAGCTCGGCTCACCGCCCGAGGTGTTGTTCGCGGAGTTCGACCCGCATCCCTTCGCCGCCGCGTCGATCGGCCAGGTGCACGCCGCGCGGCTGGGCGACGGGCGGCGGGTGGCCGTCAAGGTTCAGTACCCCGGCGTGGAGGAGGCCATCCGGGCGGATCTGGACAACACCGAGCTGCTGGCTACCTTCCTTCAGCTGGCCCGGTCCCTGGTGCCCGGGCTCGGCCGGCTCGACGTACGGACCGTCGCCCTGGAGGTGGCCGAGCGGATCGGCGAGGAGATCGACTACCGGACCGAGGCCGCGTATCAGCAGCGGTTCGCCGACGCATACAGGGGTCATCCGTTCATCCACGTCCCGGAGGTGGTGACGGAGCTGTCCACCAGGCGGGTACTCACCCAGGGGTTCGTGGAGGGGATCCCCTGGTCCGAGGCCGTGCGGGCGGACCGGTCACTGCGGGACCGGTGGGGCGAGGTGATCTACCGCTTCGCCTTCGGCAGCCTGCGCCGCCTCCGGCTGTTCAACGCCGACCCGCACCCGGGCAACTACCTCTTCCATCCCGACGGCACCGTGAGCTTCGTCGACTTCGGCTGCGTCAAGCACTTCACGGCCGACCAGGTGTCGATGATGCGGTCGATCGTGGCGGCGACCATCGCCGGCGACGCCCGTGCGATGTGGCGGATGTTCGTCGAGATCGGCTTCGTCGACGCCGTACACGGCCCCGATCCCGCCGACCTGCTCGACTGGTACCGGGAGGTACTCATGCCGCTCATCGCTCCCCAGCCGTTCACGTACACCCCGGAGTTCGCGGCCGAGGTGGTGCAGAAGGAGTTCTCCCCGTACGGACCGTGGTCGCGGGTGATCCGGCGCGTCGACCTGCCCCGCGATTTCGTATTCCTCACCCGCATCGACCTCGGGCTCACCGCGGTCCTCGGTGAGCTGCGGGCCACCGGGCCCTGGCGGGCGATCATCGCCGAGTACGACGACGGCGCTCCCCCTGCCACGCCGCTCGGCGAGGCCGCACTCTGGCACGAGAACACCGGACGGACCACGTCATGATCTCTGAAGCGCACGCCGGCCGGCCTGCCGACCCGATCCCGGCAGACGACCCGTATCCGAGCTATCGCCGCCTGCATGAGCAGGGACCTGTCCACTGGCGGGAAGATCTCGGCGCCTTCTTCGTCGTCTCGTACGACGAGGCGGCCGAGGTGCTCCGCGGGTCGGGGTGGAGCAGCGACCCGCGCAACAGCCCGGAGCTGACGGCCAGGCTGGGCGGACCGGAGACCGCCTCCGGGCTCTTCGCGAAGATGCTGCTGTTCATGGACGCGCCCGAACACGGCCGGCTGCGCAGGCTGGTCGCACCCTCGTTCACCCCGAGGGGTGTGGAAGGGCTGCGTCCCCGTGTCGCCTCCGTCGTCGACGCCGCGTTGGCGGCCCTGGCCGGCGCCGACAGTTTCGACGTGGTCTCCGAACTCGCCTATCCGGTCCCGCTTGCCGTGATCGCCGAGCTGCTCGACGTGGGCGCCGACGGAGCCGAGCTGCTCCGGGTCGAGACCCCCAAGCTTGCCGGGATGCTCGAACTCGACGCCGATCCGAAGACACTCGCCGACGCGGCCGAGGGGTCGGCCGGGCTGGCGATGTTCCTGCTGCCCATCCTCGCCGACCGGCGCCGGCATCCCGGCGGGGACTTCGTCAGTGCCCTGCTCGCGGCAGACGAACAGGGCGAGCGGCTCGACCTGGACGAGGCTCTGGCAACCTGCCTTCTGCTCCTGGTCGCCGGGCACGAGACGACGGCGGGGCTCGTCGGCAACGGCCTGCTCGCGCTGCTGAACCACCCCGACCAGCTCGAGCTGCTGCGCCGTCGACCGCATCTCGCCCGCTCCGCGGTCGAGGAACTGCTGCGCTTCGACAGCCCCGTCCAGCGCGCCTCGCGCATCGCCCGCACCGACCACGTCCTCGGCGGACACCGCATCCAAGCCGGTCGACAGGTCCTGGTGCTGCTCGGTGCGGCGAACCGCGACCCCCGCCATTTCCCCGACCCGGACCGCCTGGACATCACCCGGCAAGGGGCTCCGAGCCTCGCCTTCGGGAGCGGACCCCACTTCTGCCTCGGCGCCGCGCTCGCCCGCCTGGAAGCCCAGGAGATCCTGGTGCGCCTCGTCGACCGGTTCCCCGGTCTGCGTCTGGACGGCAGTCGACCGCCGTCCAGACGCCCGACGACTGCCCTCCGCGCGCTGCGGGAACTGCCCGTTCTGCGATGATGGCGCCCGAGGAGGGGCCTCGCCAGGTGTGAACGCATGAGCCATACGGCGTCGGTGACGGGCGGCACCCGTGGACTGGGCTACGCGACGGCCGTACGCACGCTGCTCGGCGAGGCCGCCGTACCGCCGTTTCGGGGCCTGCTGGCCAACGCCGAGGTGCAGACGCTGAACCCGCCGGACAAACCCGCGGACGGCTGAGCCCGTCGGCACGCCAATTCCGCCGCCGACCGCCTTTTGTGTTCCGTGAAGGAACTCTCACCCGGCCGTATCAGCCGGGTAACGGCGGCGAAACAACCCGTCCTTAGAACAGCAACGACCGCCCAAGCCAAACAAAGGAGGCTGGTGTGGCCCCGGCGGATATTCCGGAAATCAAACGGGCCGGCCTGCCGGTCGACCTGAACCGCCTGACCGCAGACGGCGACGACTGGCTGAGCGCCGGCGAGCGCTACGCACTCAAGACGCATGGCGTATGCGCCCAGGCACAGCCGCACGTCTTCATGATCCGGTGCCGCACCGGCGGCTCCCTGACCAGCCGAACCGCCCGGCAGCTGGCGGCCGTCGCCGACAGATGCGGGAGTAGCTGGCTTCATCTCACCACCCGCCAGCAGATCGAGCTGCACCACGTCGACGCCCGCGAGGTGACGACGGTGCTGGAGGAGGTACGGCGGACGGGCCTGACCACCAACTCGGCCTGCGGGCACACCATGCGGGGGGTGATGTCCTGCCCGGACGCGGGGGTGGGCCTGGAGGAGCCCTTCGACTGCCGTCCCGATGCCCGTGCCATCGCCGACTCGATCCTCGAGCTGTGCCCCGCACTCAACGCGAAGATGCCGCAGCGGCTCAACATCAGCTTCGGCGGCTGCGCGGAGTGCCGCAACCACGCCAAGCTCAACGACGCGGGGTTCGTGTCGGTCATCACGGACGACGGTGAGCTCGGCTACGAGCTGTGGGTTGGCGGCAGTCTCGGCAAGTCGGCTCCGACGCTGGCCACGAAGGCCCTCGACTTCGTGCCGCGCGCGGACGTCCTGCCGGCCGTGCACGCCCTGTTCGACGTCTTCGTCACGCACGGCAACCTGGACCAGCCGAACAAGGCCAGGATGAAGTTCCTGGTGCGGCGGCTGGGGGTCGAGCCGTTCCTGGAGCTGTTCCGGGACGCGTACGCGCAGGCACCTACCCGCACATGGCCTCCGCCAGCTCCGGTCTCGACCCCGCTGACCTCCTCGATCACGGAGATCCTGGCCCACGTCCCGGAGGGGGGCTGGGGAAGCGGGGTTCGCCCGCAGCGGATCCCGGGTCGGGCGATGGTGACCGTCAACGTGCCCCTAGTGTCCTGCGCCGGGGATCCGTTGAAGATATGAGGCGAGTCGTTCGAGGATCTCGTCGGCGGTCTTGGTCCAGGTGAAGGGCCTGGGGTTGTCGTTCCAGGTCGTGGTCCACTCACGGAGGTCCTGTTCCAGGGC
>WHSR01000065.1 GCA_009379995.1 Streptosporangiales bacterium | reverse complement strand
GCGACGGCGACAGCCGCCTGCGCGGCTTGCGGCCCCTCGACTCTGGCATGATCGACAGCCCCCCAGAAGATGATCAACTTCCCCCTCTGGTGGCTGGGATTTACAACCGCGTCCTGGTGCACGAACTCAGACGCGGAGGGGCGGCTTGCGGCGTCATTCCGTGATGGCGAGGCGAGTCGTGTCGCCGGGCCAGATGGTGCGGGTGTAGTCGATCGGGGTTCCGTGTTCGTCGTGATGGATGTCCTCGCGGACGAGTATGGCTGCGTCGGATGGCAGGGCGAGGGCGTCGGCCTCGTCGGGGTGTGGGTGCCGGGCCGTGATGTGGCTGGCGGCTAGGCCGAGGCGTCGGCCGAGGTGAGCGGCGAGCGCGGCGGGCCACGGTTCGGTGATGGGTTTAGGCTCGGCAAGCGGGGTCCCGTCGGCGAGTGGAACGGGCAGGTAGCTGACGCGGAGCTGGACGGGCGTGCCGTCGGATGCGGCGATGAGCCGGCGACGGACGACGACCGGCCGCGAGGGGTCGGCGAGCCGAAGCGCAAGCGCCGCGCCGGCGGACGGACGCTCAGTCCGTACGTCGACGGCGGCAATCTGGATGTCGGTGTTCGGGACGATGCCCCCGCCGACTGGGATCGTCTGAACGGGTCGCACGGTGAGACGGCCGGATATGGCCGCCGGCGGGGCCGAGCGCCCGGCGCGGTACTCACGCCGGCGACTAGGCGTGCCTCGGCGGAGGGTGCGCCCGTGGAGATGTGGCCCCGGGTGCTTTCCTTGCGCGCGTACCCGGCGGCTACCAGCTCGTCGAGGACGCGGCGCGCGGTGGTGGTGGAGACCTCCCAGCGCTGCATGATTTCGCGTATCGACGGGAGCAGCGCGCCCGCCGGGTAGACGTCCGAGGTGATCTCGCTCGCGAGCTGGTCGCGGATGCTCGCGTACATGGTCGTGACAGCGCCGGATGGCGGGATGGTCATGGCCGACGTGCCTCCTCACGAGGGGTTCTCTCGACTCCTAGCTTAGCGCGCAAAGTTTTGCGCCCTGACGGGAACTTAGGCGAGCGGTCACGCGTCTTAGCACACGACTGTACGCGCAAAGCGCACAGTTGAGCGCTAGAAGGTGATCTCTTGACTCTGTTCCATCCCGGTCATCACGCCCGCCTGGTCGCCGGGCTGCGTGCTCTGGCTGACTTCCTGGAGACCCGCCCGGAGCTGCCTGCGCCGCTCACGGTCGACGCCACGGTGTTCGTGTCGGAGGACGCGGACGAGGCGATGCGCGCCGAGGTCGAGCGCGTCGCGGCCCAAATCGGCTCGACGGTCGATAACGGGTGCAGCGCCCACGGCCACTACCGGACCTCGGTCGCGTTCGGTCCGGTGCAGTACCGCGCGGTCGCAGTACTGGCGAGCGCGCGTGCCCGGTACGACGCCCTGCTCTCCTACTCCGGCGCAGTCGTGTCGGAGTCGGACGAGGGGGTGTGACCGTGAGCGGTCCCGTCGTCATCCTGCTTCTCGCCGCCCTCGTTTTCGGAGTGGCGCTCGGGGTGTTCCTGATGGTCGTCGTCGGAGTTCACGCAGAAGATCGTGACGAAAGCCTGTATGGCACTCCGCGCACTCGCGCCGGCATGGCGACTCGGCGTCTTCTCCGACTCTACGCCTTGGATTCGAAAACTCCAATCCGTTGCGACTCGGAAAAGGTGGCCGACTCCGATGACAGGAGGAAGTGATCGCATGCGTCGGCGAACTCTCGGCGTATACGCACATCACTGTCCGTGCGGCGCTCTCCGCAAGGAGGGCCAGCGAAGATGTGAGAAGTGCAGTGCCCGCGCCCGCTGGAAGCGCCGAAAGGCACGTCGCCACGAGCCATTAGTCGACGAAGCATGCGCTATCGAATACCAGCTTGCTCAAGGAAGGTGAGAAAGGCTTGACCGTCTCCATTCCGATAATCTTTATTTTCGGCGCTATCGCGTTCGTCGCAGTTCGGTACATGGGCCTTCGTGTCCGGCACGCGATCGTGTGCCTGCTCATTGGCTTTCTGCTCGCCGCCACAAGCGCCGCACCTGCCGTTCAACGTTTCCTCGCCGCACTCGTGCAGGCGACCAGCTAACCCACACCACGAGAACAACAGCAAGGAGGGGATGCCTAGTGCCCAATACACCGGACGAAGACCGACTCGACCTTAACAGGATCGATGCGAGAAACCGCAGCGCCCGGCACATCGTTGCCGGCTTGTTGAACACTACTTCGACCCTCGCCGAAATCTGGCGCACAATCGAGATCGCGCTCGCGGACACGCCGGAGCTGACAGCAGAGATATCCCGGCTCCGCGGCCAGCTCGCAGACACTCGGCTCGACCGGGCCAACCTGCTTGCCGCTGCCCGCGCCGTCATCGCCGCACATCAGGAGGGTGAGCCGGACCCGCTCTCCTACATTCGCGACGAGATCCGCGACCAGATCAATAACCGCGGACGTTCATGACGCACCGCCCGTACAAGATGCGTAGGCATGCACGCAGAATGCGTCGCCATGGCCTTCAGCCAATGGTGGTCATCAACTCCGGCGACCAGCTACCCGACCTCATCATCGTGATGATCCTTCGGTGGCTGTGGCGCTACCGCTCCGAACTCGGGCCAGTTTTCCTCGCCGCAACGACGATGCTCGCCGGCTGGGTACTGCACACATTCCGTCCGCAATGGTGGCTCGGCATCTCGATATTCGGGTGTACGGTCGCTGTCGCTCTCACGGCGCTCGGCAAGCGCGTCGGCCTGGCACGGGTCGTCGAACCTGTCTACGCGGCTGTCGTGGCCGCGGGAATGGGTCTGTGGCTTGCCGCCGCAACCGCGATCGGGCCAACCGACGCGCCGCTTCCCCAAGCTCTCCTCGTCGTAGGGACGCTGCTCTCCATCCCGTGGTGGGCGCACCGACGCCGACGCGCCCGAGTCCGCGTCGAACGCAAGCTCGCCGCATGGCCAGAGATCGCCGAGGCCGTCGGCCTGAAAGGCTCTCGTGTCATGTCAGCCCTCGTGGACATGTGGGGCTGGCGCGCCCGCCTCGCGCTAGCGCGCGGCCAGACAATCGAAGACGTACTAGGCAAGCTCCCTGCGATCGAGTCCGCCCTCGGCACGTTCCGCGGCGCGGCGCGTGCGCTCCCCACGCCGGATGACCTCGCGAACCGTTTCGAACTGCGCGTGCTCGAAACCGACCCGCACGCCGACGCGATCCCGTGGCGTGGACCGTCGATCACGAGCATGACCGAGCCGATCGAGCTAGGACCGTTCGAGGACGGCTCGCCGGTACGTGTGCTCTTGCTGCGCCGTCACGCGTTGATCGGCGGCTCGACCGGATCGGGGAAAAGTGGCGGAATCAATGTCATGATGGGCAACCTCTCCGCGTGTTCCGATGTGGTCATCTGGGGAATCGACCTCAAGCGAGGCATGGAACTACGCCCCTGGGCGACGTGCATAGAACGACTCGCGACCACACCAGAGCAAGCCCGCGCCTTGTTGCGCGACGCCGTGGCGATCGTGGAAGCTCGCGCAACGATGCTCGCCGATCGGGGGAAGCGGGTATGGGAGCCCACATCGGAGATGCCGGCGTTGGTGATCATCATCGATGAGTACGCGGAACTCGGCGACGAAGCGCCGGACGCCGCCGAATTCACCGACTCCATCGTCCGCCTTGGCCGCGCGGTCGCCGCTACCCTGGTAGCGGCGACTCAACGGCCAACGCAAAAGGCGATGGGACAGGGCGCGGTACGCTCCCAAATGGACGTCCGAATCAGCTTCCGCGTCCGGGAGCGCAGAGATGTCGACCTTATCCTCGGACAGGGCATGTTGAAAGCCGGCTGGTCGGCTCACACCCTGAACGCGCCGGGGAAGTTCCTGATTTCCGCGCCGGAGCACGACGTCCCACGGCGCGCCCGCAGCTACCTGGTCACCGACCAGGCCGTGAACGACGCCGCAAGCCGGCACGCCGACGTCCGCCCGACGCTGGACGAGCCGTCCCGACGCGCGCTCCAGGATCGGCCACGGGAGCGGTCAGACGCTCTCGCATGCCCGGACGACCTCGACCACGGCACCGAGCACGACCGCGCCCCTGAGGCCATCCTGTGGGCCGCTCTGGCGGTCGCCCCGGACAAGGGCGTCCCCCCGTACACGACCTGATTGCGGCAACCGAAATGAGCCGCCCATGGGTGTATCAGCGGCTCCGCGAGCTTGCCGATCGCGGACAGGTTGTCCAAGTCAGCCGAGGTCGTTGGCGTGCCGCAACGGGTAACGCTGAGTAATCGTCTACGTCTACGTCTCTCGCGCGCGTCTGCACGCGTAGAGCCGAAACGGGCTCGTAGACGAAGACAAAGACGACCACGCACCGTGACCACGGAGGAGTTAACCCAGGCAATCGCGAGAAGAGGTGATGCACCGTGCCGATGCAACACTACGGGAATATCCTCTCGCAGGAAACGGCAAACCCAAACAGGGAGAAGCAAATCCATCCGGCGCCGCGTCCTTGGACGCTAGCGGAGATACGCGCACTCGGACCGACAACAGATATCCCGACCCTCGGAAAGATTCTCGGCATATCTCGATGGAAAGCATACGAGATGGCTCGTACCCGTTCGTGGGAGGCGGTAGGCATCAAGGTCGTTCGCCTTGGTTCAAAGTATCGAGTAATCGTCGCGTCAATACTCGACGTCCTCGGGCAATCCTCGTCCGGCCACACAGACGAGCGTGGTTAGTCGCCGGTGTCGAGCCACGACCACGTTGCCGTCTCGGCACGGCTCCCTGCGGTGGTGGGATCTTGGCACGATCAGGCCATCGTCTTCCTGGCTGGTCGTTCCTATAGCACCTTAAGGTCCTATAGGATTGGTGCATGGCTACCGAGGAGATCGGCGT
Source organism: Streptosporangiales bacterium (assembly GCA_009379995.1). GTDB lineage: Bacteria > Actinomycetota > Actinomycetes > Streptosporangiales > WHSR01 > WHSR01. The sequence continues at coordinate 28,236 of WHSR01000065.1, read as the reverse complement.
CGAGCAGGCCCGCGCCAAGCTCGGCGAGCTTGTTAGCCGCGCCGAGTATCGCGGCGAGATCACCTACCTCACCCGGTACGGCCGTCGCGTCGCCGCCGTCGTCCCGGCCCGCATCGCCGAGGAACACGAGACGTCCGCCGGTCGGCCGGAGTACCCACGAACGTCTCCGAAGGGAGATCAGCCGTGACGCCATATAAGGCATGCTCGTGCCGCGATCCGGACACAGGCCGGCTGCTCGGCAACGGATGCCCGGAGATCAAGATCTGGGAGCGTAACAAGGACGGCACCGCCAAGCTGGATAGGGCCGGTAACCCACGATGGCGGTGGAACCCGAACCACGGGAAGTGGTACGCCCGATACGAGGCGCCTCCGAAGGCGGACGGTAAGCGCAGGCGGCCACGCGTCGGCCCATGCGACACCGAGCGCGAGGTGCGCGAAGAACTCACCAAAGTCCTCGGCCAGGAAACCGGGACGGGGTACAACACCGATCGCAAGATGAAATTCGGTGCCTACCTCAATCGGTGGCACGAATGGCGCGTGTCTGAGGGTGAACTGGCCGATTCCACGCTGGAGGCGGAGCGCGAGGCGATCGAGCTGTACCTTAAGCCGGGCCTCGGACACGTCCCCTTGGTTGACCTTCGCGATCACCACTTTCGAGACCTCTACGTCGCTATGCGGAAGATCAACCGACGAGGGGAGAACGCGAAGGATTCCGACCTCTTGCGTCGCCTGTTGGAGGCACGGGCGTCGCAGGAGGGGAGGCGTATTTCGACTCGGCCGCTGTCGGAGTCTCGGATCAAGCGCATCCATGCGGTGGGGACCGCAGCACTCAACATGGCCGTGAACCACGACCACATCCTCCCCTTCAACCCGGCGGCCGGGATCTTCAAGTCCACCGGGAGCAAGAAGAAGGGCAGAATCAAGCCCCTCCCGTGGACCGAGGAACGTGTCGAGCACTGGCTGGAGACTGGCCAGATCCCCGGCAAGGTCATGGTGTGGACCACCCACCAGTGCGGCACCTACCTCGACTTCATCGAGGCGGCAGGGGAGCGACTGTACGCCCTCTACCACGTCGACGCCTACTACGGTCCCCGGCGCGGTGAGGTGGTCGGCCTGGAGCGGCCCGACCTCAGCATCAAGAGGCGGCGACTGCACATCCGGCAAGCCCAGGTCGACGATGAACTCGACGATCCCAAGTCCGAGAGTTCCGACCGGCAGCTCATCCTCGACAAGGAGACCGCGCGTGTGCTCCAGGCATGGAGCAAACGCCAGCTCGAAGAACGCCTGGCATGGGGAGACGCGTACCAGGACTCCGGCCGAGTCTTCACCTACGAGGACGGCCGCGCGCTCCGCCCGGGGTACATCTCTGAGCGCTTCAACCAGCACCTCACCCAGTACGCCGCGATTCGGTGTCGCTACTACGACGAGGGCTGGAGCGTCGCCAGGATCGCCCGACGCCATCGCATCAGCGAGCAAGCCGTACGCGTGGCCGTAGAGGGCGGTCCGCTGCCGCCGATCCGGTTCCACGACCTCCGGCACGGTGCCGCGACCATGCTGCGCGCCGCCCACGTACCGATCAAGGCGATCTCAGACATGCTCGGCCACGCGAGCACATCGTTCACCGACGACGTCTACACCGCCGTCGCCGAGGAACTCGCCGAACAGGCAGCGAGCGCCATCATGGCGTTCGTGCCGCGCCGCAACCGGCGAGACGACTCGTCCATCGTTAGGACCATCAATGGGCCATCAGGAGGACAAAATGATCTCAACCAAGAATGAGGGAGTCCGCGTCTGTGGGCGGACTCCCTGGTCGGGGCGGAGGCTCGGGGATTCGAACCCCGGAAGGACCCGTGGCCCTAACCGCATTAGCAGTGCGGCGCCATAGACCGGACTAGGCGAAGCCTCCTGTCGGCAACCCAGGTAGGTGCCGGTAGCTCAGCTAGGCTACCGGGCCGCGTGTGGGTCAGCAAAGCCTAACTACCATGCCCGCATCCAGGGTAGACGAACCCGGGGACCGAGGACGCGGCGACCGTCCCGCCATCCCCTATCCCGCTATCCCGCGAAGTCCAGCGCGGGTACGCCGCGGACGCCCGGACGGGCCCGGAACAGGGCTCCGGCGTCGGGCTGCACACCGGGCGGGAGTCCCTGCCGGGACGTCGTGATGTACAGCTCGTCCAGGCCGGGCCCGCCGAAGGTGCATGCGGTGACCTGGCTGACCGGCAGCTCGATGACGGTGTCGACCTTTCCGTCCGGTGTGTAGCGCCGTACCGCTGAGCCGCCGAACAGCGCCACCCACAGGCAGCCCTCGGCGTCGATGGTCATGCCGTCCGGCCTACCGTCGGTGTCCTCGACGTGGACGGCCGGCCGCCGGTTGGCGAACGTCCCCGTGGCCGCGTCGAAGTCGAAGGCGTCGATCCGCCGCGTCGGGGTGTCCACGTAGTAGACGGTCCCCCCGTCCAGGCTCCATGCCAGCCCGTTGGAGATGGTCACGTCCTCCAGCACGACGTGCACGCTGCCGTCCGGGTCGAGCCGGTACACCGTGCCGAGGCCCGGCGTCCGGTCGTAGGCCATGGACCCGCAGTAGAACCGTCCCTGCGGATCGCAGCCCCCCTCGTTCATCCGGATCGCGGGGTCGTGGAAGACTTCGGCCACGATCCGTGGCTCCCGCTGCCCCGGGTCGATCACCGCGAACCCGTTTTCCACGGCGACGACCAGTCCTCCCTGGCGGCGCGGCCGTACGACGGCGGCCACCTTGCTCACGTGTGCGCGCGCAACAACGCCACCCGCCGGGAGCGACAAGATGTCGCCGGCCAGCATGTCGACCCAGTACAGGACGTTGTTGGCCGCGTCCCAGACCGGCCCTTCGCCGTGTTCGGCCAGCGGCTCGGTAACCTGTTCAACTCCGAGCACGACGCCCCTCCCCAGAGCTCGACAGGGCCGAGCCCACGCCTTTCACTCGACCCTCCCATACAATCAAAAGCCGTCGCCCCTCCCTGCCCTTCACCGCCACGAAGGGCACCCGCGCCGGGCTCGAAGCCGGGTGCTCGAAGCCGGTGTTCGACGATGGCGCGGCGTACGACGGCTTCGCGCCGCCCAGATGAGCAGGCCCGGGCACCACCTCACAAGTGGGCACGCTCAAGGGCGAAAGCCGAGAACGCGTCACAGCATACTGATCATCGAGGCTCGTCGCGGCCCATTGGAGCATCGTCCGACGACGCCGCACTGCTCCCCGGCCCGATCGCAAGCACGGGCGCCCGTCCGTCCGGACCGATCAGGTGGCAGCTCGCCCGGTGCCGCGGGCCGTCCGGCCCGGCCACGTCCCGCAGCTGTGGCTCCTGCTCGGCGCAGCGGGGCAGGTCCGCAACCGGACAGCGGGTGTGGAAGGAGCATCCCGGCGGCGGATGGATCGGGCTCGGTACGTCGCCCTCCAGCACCACCCGGGAGCGACCGCGCTGCTCCTCGGGATCGGGTACGGGCGCCGCGGACAGCAGCGACTGGGTGTACGGGTGCTTGGGAGCGCTGAAGATCTCCTCCCGCGCCGCGAACTCGACGATCTTGCCGAGGTACATCACCGCCACCCGGTTACACAGGAACTCCACGGTCCCCAGGTCGTGCGCGATGAAAAGGCAGGAAAACCCCATGTCCCGCTGCAGGTCCATGAGCAGGTTGATGATCGATGCCCGAACCGACACGTCCAGGGCGGACACCGGCTCGTCCGCTACCAGCAGACTGGGCTCGAGGATCAGGGAACGCGCCAACCCGACCCGCTGCCGCTGGCCGCCGGACAGCTCGTGGGGGTAGCGGTGCCGTACGTCGGCCGGCAGACCGACGCGCTCGAGCATCTCCGCCGCCCGCCCCTCGACCGCGCGGCCGCGCAATAGGCGGTGCATGCGGACCGGCTCGGACACGATCTGTCCGACGTTCATCCGCGGGTTGAGCGAGGAGTACGGGTCCTGGAAGACCATGTGTACCTGGCGGCGGACGCCGCGCAGCCGCCGGCGGGACAGGTGCGTGATGTCCGTGCCCGCAGAAGGACCTGCCCGCCTGTGGGCTCCAGCAGGCGGACTATGCACTTGCCGAGGGTCGACTTTCCGCTGCCGGACTCACCGACGAGCCCCACGACCTCGCCCGCGCCGACGGTGAGGTCCACCCGGTCCACCGCATGGACCGCGCCACCGCCCCTGCCGCGCGGGACCGGGAAGTACTTGCGCAGGCCGCGCACCTCCAGCACCCGGCCACCCGTCCGGTCCTGCGTCATTCGTCGACCTCCCGGGTGACCGGCGCGGGCGTCTCGCCGTCGGTGGCTTCGGAGGAGCCGGGGAACAGGCACGCCGCGTGGTGATCCGCCAGTGGCTCGACCAGCGGCGGCACCCGGGTACGGCGGACGTCGGCCGCGCGCGGGCATCGGGGTGCGAAGACGCAGTGGTCCGGCGGCTCTCGCAGGGTCGGCACGAGACCTGGGATCTCCCGCAGCCGACGCTCGGCGGCGGCACCGGACGTCCCCGGGCGGGGCACCGCGCCCAGCAGCCCCACTGAGTACGGGTGCTGCGGATGGGCGAAGAGGTCGTGCACGCTCGCCGATTCCACCAGGTGCCCCGCGTACATGACCGTGACGTCGTCGGCGATGTCGGCGACGATGCCGAGATCGTGGGTGATCATGATGATCGACGTGCCGAGGCGTGCTCGCAGGTCGCGGAGGATATCCAGGATCTGCGCCTGGATGGTGACGTCGAGCGCCGTCGTCGGCTCGTCGGCGATGAGGACCTGCGGATCGCCCGCTCGCGGGCCGCGGCCCGGCCGATTCCCTGATGCCGGCTCAGCGCCTCGCCGATCTGGTACCCGACCCTGAACACCGGGTTGAGCGAGGTCATCGGCTCCTGGAAGACCATCGAGATCTCCCGGCCGCGGATCTCTCGCAGCTCCCGGGGCGGGAGGTTCAGGATCTCCCGGTCGTTCAGACGTGCGCTGCCGGACGCCTCGCCGCCCGGTGGCAGCAGGCCGAGGATCGCCATGGTGGTCATCGACTTGCCGCAGCCGCTCTCGCCGACCAGCGCCAGGACCTCGCCGGGGCCGAGCCGGAACGACAGCCCGTCCACGGCGAGCACCGGACCCTCGTCGGTATGGAGCCGTACCCGCAGGTCACGTACCTCCAGGCGAGGCGTGGCCGGGGCGGTCACGTGTTGGTTTTGTTCGCTCTCCGCCCGCTCGGCGGGTTCTCGCCGTAGCCGCTTCCGATCGATGCCTCGCGTGCGTCGCTCACGATGCCGTCCTCGGGTCGAGCACGTCCCGCAGCCCGTCGCCGAACAGGTTGAACGACAGGGTGGTGAGGGCGATCGCGAGGCCGGGGAACACGGCGAACCACGGCGCCTCGGCGACGTGCGGCTGGGCCTCGGACAGCATCACGCCCCAGTCGGGGGTCGGCGGCTGCACTCCGAGGCCGAGGAAGGACAGGATCGCCGCCCCGAGGATGGCGACGGGTATGCCGACGGTGGCCTGGATGACCAGCGGGCTCAGCAGGTTCGGCAGGATGTGCCGGAACATGATCACCCGATCCGGCGCGCCGTTGACGACGGCGGCCTGCACGTAACCGCGTTCAGCCCGGTCTGCGGGTTGTCTTCAAGGGATTGCACGTCGGGAGGCTGGATGCGGTCGGCCACCTGGATGTCGCCGGAGCGCAGGTTCGCGGCCCGCACGCTGGGCTCGGTGACCACCGAGAACGTGAGCCCGTCCAGCCGCACCTGGTCCCTGTCGTAGTAGTGCTCGGACTTCGTCAGCTCGATGCGGTCGTTGGACGGCCGGTCGGCGAACTTGAACGGGCCGACGCAGACCGGCTCGTCGGAGAAGTCGTCGCCGAGCTCGTCCAGTTGGGACGGCGACATGATCATGCCCGACCGGTCCGAGAGAATCGCGAGCAGCGGCGCGTACGGCTCGCTCAGCGTGGTGCGCACGGTCTGGTCGTCCACGGCGGCGACCTCGTCAACGGCCTGTAGTTCGCTGGCCCGCTCCGACTCTTCGTGGTCCCTGTGCCGCTCGAGGCTGGCCTTGACGGCCTCGGCGTCGAAGTCGGTGCCGTCGTTGAACTTCACTCCCTGCCGGAGCTTGATCGTGTACACCGTGCCGTCGTCGGATATCTCCGGCAGCTCCGCCGCGAGCTGGGGCACCACCTCGACGTCCCCGTTGATGTCGTAGAGCTTCTCGCACATGTTGACGAACACGAGCCGCCCGACATAGGTACGGGCGAAGCTCGGGTCGAGCTTGTCCGGGGCCTCGGCAAGGGCCATCGTGACGTTACCGCCGGACCGGCCCTCCCCGCCCCGAGCCTCCCTCCCTAGGGTTCGTACAGCTCGCGGCCGCGATCATCAGCACGGCAGCCCCAACCAGCACGGAACGGTGTCGCTTCATCGTCACCACCGACTCCGAAGGGAAACCCAGGTCGGGTGAACACTAAATGTCGTATACAGTCGACTGTCAAGATTTGTGGTCATGTCGTTACGTAGAGTGGTGCGCGACCCCGGCACACGAGATCACGGGCGGGGTTTGCCGCTAACCTGAAGACCAAGATCAGTTCGTTTGCCGAGGAAGTCGCCTGTGTCGACAAGCGTTGCCCGCAGCTCGGTGGACACCGACCTGGCCGAGCTCCTGCCCGAGGGGACCGCGCGGCCCCCGGACGTCCCGAGGGAGATCTTCGACGCGGCCCTGCGCATCATCCTCGGACAGCGCCGCCTCGACATGCGGTCGCTCGCCGCCGAGCTGAAGATCGGCCGTACCACCCTGTACCGCAAGGCGGGCAGCCGCGACCAGCTCCTTGGCCAGGTCATGTGGTACCTGACCCGGCAGGCGCTGGTACGCGCCTACCACGAGGCGGCGGGACTGTCCGGTTCGACGCGGGTGCTATTGATCATCGAACACTTCCTGATGTTCGTCAGCCAGCAGCCGAGCCTGCGCCGGCTGCTGGAATCCGAGCCGGAGGCCGCTCTGCGCGTGCTGACCTCTAAGCACGGCATCGTGCAGCGGGGAATCGTGGAGGCGCTGGAAAGGCTGCTCGCGATGGAGGATCGCCGCGGCTTCCGGCCGGTCATCGACCGCCCGACGCTCGCCTACGCGATCGTACGGATCGGCGAGAGCTTCCTGTACGCGGACGTCATCGCCGACAAGAAACCCGACGTCGGCAAGGCCGTCACGGTCATTGCCCAGCTGCTGCGCGAATAAGCCCGGAAGCATTATCGATTCGTAAGCAGTTCGTAAGAAATAGCGTCATCGATCCGTAAGTATTAGGCCCCTACTGCGAGGGTAATTCCTGCTGTACAGTCGCCGCAACTTGGCAGTTTGCGCGACTATTTGGAGGGAATTTCTGATGACGCTTATGGGGCCAGACTGGAACGGATTCGAAAGGTCGGTGGCTCCCGCCGTTATTGGACAGGAGTTCGCGGGCGGGGGAATCCGGGAGCGGTCGTCGGTGGCCTACATCCCGTCCCGGCGCGTGCGCAGGGGAGACGCCGAGGCGATGTTGGAGCTGCGCAATACCGAAGACGGGCGGGTGGCGATGCTGGCGTTCTCCTCGCTCGAGCAGCTCGTCGACGGCTGTGGGGAGGCGCAGCCCTGGGTGGCGGTCCCCATCGACCGAATCGAGGAGATGCAGCGGCTGAGCGGCGCCGATCTCGTGCTGTGGAACGTGGAGCTGTCGTCCGAGCTGCGTCACCCGGCCGGCAAGGAGGGAGACTGATGCACGGCGACGGGTTCCGGGCCGACCCGGCAACGCTGCAGGACGTCGCGGGCAGGCTGCACCGGGCGGCCGACGACCTGGAGGGCGGCGCGTCGCCGCCTCCCCCGCCGGAGGCCGGCGCGGTGACGGCAGCGGTGAACGCCGTGCTGTCGCTGCAGGCCGAGTCGCTGGCCGGGGTCGTGGACGGCCTTGGCGCGTCGGGGAATGCCGTGTCGGCGAACCGCGACGCGTACGTGAACACCGACCAAAATCAGGCGGGTTCGCTCGCCTCTGTCGAATAGGACCAATTGGCGTAGCTGACAAGCGAAGGCAAGAGATCATGCCGTTGAACATCGAGGTGAAGGGCGAGCCGGGGAGCATTCGGTCCACGGCGGGCTGGCTGCGTTCGACGTCGGGGTCGGTGGACGACGCCGGCGGCGAGGTGGCCGGGGCCCGTACCCAGTCCGAGGATGGCTGGACCGGTCAGGCCGGCGAGGGGTTCCGCGGGGTGATGAGCAGAGTAGCCGGGAAGGTGAACGAGCTCGCCGGTGACATGGGCAGCACGGCGGGGGCCCTGAACAGGCACGCCGACGACCTGGACACCGTCAAGTCCCGGATGGCGCAGGCGCGGCAGATCGCCAGCGACGGGGGCCTGGAGACGACGGAGACCTCGATCGCGGAGCCGGGGCCGGCGCCGCCGGCGCCGCCGCGGCTGCCCACCGGCCGGGAGCCCACGGCCGGGGAACGGCAGGCGCACGTCGCGGCCCTCGACGCGGAGGCGACGTACGTGGCCAAGGTCAGGGCGTACCAGGAAGCCGGCAGGGTGGTGAACGAGGCGCGGCGGAAGGAGGTCGAGTCCCAGAACCACCTGGTCGACTTCCTCAGGGGGCAAGCCGAGAGCTCTCCCTTCACGATCGCGAATTTCGCGACCGGCCTCGCCGCGTACCACGTGGAACGGACCAGCAAGTTCCGGTGGGCCGCGGAGAGGTATGCCGACAAGGCCCGGCGTGCCGCCAGGCTCCTCAACAACCCGCGCCACGCGGGCCGGGGCGCCCTGAGCAGGGCCTGGAGACGGGCCGCCGTCCTGCACGCGCAAAACCAGGTCAACGCGAACGAGGCCGCCCGCAGGGCCACCGCGACCCGGCTCGCCCGCGCGGTTGACCGCCTGCCGCCACGGGTGAAAAGACTCGTCAGGGCCAACGCCGCTGACCTCCTCCCGAACAGGCCCGGTGGCGCCGTGCTGCGCAACGCGTCCCGCGCACTGAGGCGTGTCCCGGTGGTGGGCACAGTGATCACTGCCGTCGGCATCGGCTACGACATCGCCACGGGCAACGACCCCGGCAGGTCGATCGCCTCCGGCGTCAGCGCCGCCGTGGCCGGCGCCGTGGTCGGTACGGCGGTCGGCGGCCCGGTTGGCCTGGTTCTCGGTACGGTCGTCGGTGCCGGGGTCGGGTACGGCGTCGACGAGTGGTACTACGACGCCGTCGGGGCCGACATCGAAAGCGTCAGGAACGGCGGGCCTCCCGTCAGCGGCGCTGGCCTGCTCGCTCGCGCAGCCGATGGCCTTGGCCTCTTCGACTGAGCCCACACCTCTGTTCGTGATCTTGCAGAAACGTTCGAAGGCAAAGGCAGGCGCGATGGCGAAGTCCGCCGCGCGAGGCTGGCGTCATCGATCTACGCGGTAAGCGCTGCTGCGGGGGTGACCCCTCATGTACAGTCGGCAACCGTTTGTAGGTTTACGCGTCCATTGGGGAGGACTTCTGATGACTCCTGTGGGGGCAGGCGCGAACGGATCCGACAGCCCCGTAGCACCCCCCGTCATTGGGCAGGAGTTTGCGGGTCGGGGTGTTCGGGATCAGTCGTCCGTCGCCTATGTCCCGTCCCAACGCCTGCGCAAGGGAGACGCCGAGGCGGTGTTGGAGCTGCGCAACATCGACGACGGGCGGGTAGCGATGCTGGCGTTCTCGTCGCTGGAGCAGCTCGTCGAGGGCTGCGGTGAGGAGCAGCCGTGGGTGGCGGTCCCGATGGATCGAGTAGATGAGCTGCAGCGGCTGAGCGGCGCCGATCTCGTGCTGTGGAACGTGCCGCTGTCACCCGAGCTGCGTCACTCGACCGGTAAGGAGGAGAACTGATGGGTGACGATGGGTTCCGGGCCGACTCGGGCACCCTGGACGGCGTGTCGGGCAAGCTCCGCGGGGCGAGCAGCGACCTGGAAAGCGGGGCGTCGGCGCCCCCCGCGCCAGAGGCGGGGGCGGTCACCGGCGCGATCAACGCGGTGCTGTCCGGATTGGCGGAGTCGGTCGCCGGGATCTCGGAGGGCGTCGGCGCGGCCGGGGATGCCGTGTCCGGGAACCGCAACGTGTACGTGGACACGGATCAGAACCAGGCGGGTTCGCTCGGTTCCGTCCATTGACTCTTTACCAGCCCAACTGATCAATGGGGGACATCGATCATGCCGTTGAACATCGAGGTCAAGGGAGATCCGGGAAGTATTCGGGGCGCTGGCGGGTGGCTGCGCTCCATGTCGGGGTCGGTGGACGATACCGGCACCCAGGTGACCGGGGCCCGTACCCAGTCCGAGGGCGGGTGGACCGGGCCGGCCGCTGAGGGGTTCCGCGGGTTGATGAGCAGGCTCTTCACCAAGGTGGACCAGATCGCCGGCGACCTGAGCGGTACCGCGGGGGCGCTGAACACGCACGCCGACGACCTGGACACCGTGAAGTCCCGGATGGCGCAGGCGCGGCAGATCGCCAGCAAAGGGGGTTTGCAGACTACCGAGACCTCAATCGCCGAGCCGGGCCCGGCGCCCGCCGAGCCCAAGGCGCTGCCCACCGACCGGAAGCCCACGGCCGGCGAGAAGCAGGCGCACGATGCGGCCGTGGGCGCCCAGCAGGACTACGCGGCCAAGGTCAAGGCGTACCAGGATGCCGGCAAGGTGGTGAACGAGGCTCGGAAGAAGGAGACCGACTCGCAGAACCACCTCCTCAACTTCCTCAAGGATCAAGCCGAGAAGTCGCCGTTCACGGTCGCGGACCTCGGGACCGGCATCGCCGGATACGCCGCGGCGCGGACCAGCAAGTACCGGGCGGCTGCCGCCAGGTATACCAGCAAGGCCGAGCGCGCCCTTCGGATCATGAACAACCCGCGCCACGCCGGCCGGGGCCCATCGAGTGCGAACTGGCGGCGTGCCGCGATCCTGGAGGCGGAGAACCGGGTGGCCGCGAACGAGGCCGCCCGCAAGGCCACCGCGAGCCGGCTCGCCCGCGCCGTCGACCGCCTGCCGGGTTGGGCGAAGCGGGGCCTGAACCTCAAGGTCGGCGACGTTGCCCCCAACGCGCTGCGCAACGCCCCCCGCTTGCTCAGGGGCGTGCCGGTGGTCGGCGCGGCGATCACTGTTGCCGGCATCGGTTACGACATCTCGCAGGGCAAGGACGCCACAACGGCTGTCGCGTCCGGCGTCAGCAGCTTCGCCGCCGGAGCGGCTGTCGGCGCGATGGTCGGCGGCCCGGTCGGGCTCGTGGCCGGTGCCGTCGTCGGCGCCGGGGTCGGGTACGTCGTCGACAATTGGGGCGACGACATCGCCAACGCCGCCGGAGACGCGGCCGGTGCGGTCGGCGACGCCGCCAAGAGCGTAGGCAGCGCGATCGGTGGCCTCTTCGACTGAGCGGATCATGGATGCGTCCTCGCTGCCGCCCATGCCCAACCGGGAGAGCGGCGAGCCCCGGCCGCCGCGCGCGCCGCTGGACCTGAGCTGGGGCTCGCCGGAGGAGCGAGAACGAGACGGCGGCAGGAAGCCCGCCTCGCCGCGCGGCCAGGGGCCGGTGCTGGAGTGGTTCCGGTCCACCAGGCGCGACGCCATCTACGGCGGCATCTTCATGTTTCTGTTCGGGGTTGGCTTCCTTACCCTCCGGGATTGGGGTCTCGGCTGGGCGCGGGTCTGGTGGCTCTGGGTCCTTGTTGTGTTGTTTACGCTGCCCGTTGCCATTGGCCTAGGACGGGATCGCCTGGCGGCGGGCGCGGACTGGTTCAGCCGCACCCGCTCCTGGGTGAGGACGTACGAGCTGACCTCGGTGCGGCTGGTCAAGGCGTGGGGATCCGACGAGTTGGAGCTCAGGGACGCACACGGCGGCAAGGTCTCGGTTTCGCTTACCAACATCCAGCAGAAACCCCGGCTGTGGGATCTGGTCTACAACGGGATCCTGCACTCGGTTCACTCCGGCCGGGCACTAACGAACCAGTTGGCCCGCGAACGGCTCAAGCTGCCCGCTGGGTCCTCGGCCGAGGCGGAGCCATCCGGGCCGACGCGCTCCTCGCGACCGATGAGCAAGGCAAGCCGGACCGTGCACGTCGTGCTCACGATCGTGGCCTTTGTCGCGGGCATATTCGCCCTGACCATCGCCCTTGGGTTTGTCGTAACTGGTGATGCCCTCGAGGGCGGCAGCGGGATCGGCGCGTTCGTATTCCTGGTCCTCGTTGGTTGCGGCCTCTTTGGCGCTTCCTTCTGGCTGAAGCGCCGTATGGAGCGCTGACCGGGGGCCGGCGCGTCAGGCCGCCTCCCGCCAGGGCGAGCCGTCGGTCGGTGCCGCCCCGGAGTCGGAGGGCGGCGTCTCGGGCTCGTCCTCCCGAGCCAGCAGGGCGGTCAGCGCCAGCCCGGCGACCAACAGCAGGTGTCCGGCCTCCAGGTGCGCCGCCACCCGGCTGAGCAGGATGTCGGCGACGGTCAGCACGACGAGCACGGCGACGAGGGTGATGAGCAGCGGGAGTTGTGCCCGTGCCCGCCCCGGCTTCCAGGCGGTCCACCCGAATGCCGCGGACAGGGCGAGGTTGAAGGCCCCGAGTTCGTGGACGCTGTGCACAGGTACCGGGCCGATGGCGTCCACACCGGCCAGCGCCGGCACCGCGGCGGCCGCCTGGCCGGCCGCCACCACCAGCAGCGCCGCCCGCGCCGCGGCGACCCTACGGAAGCGGCGGCCCGCCACCTCGCCACGCACCTGGGCGAGCACCGATCCGGTCAGGTCGGGTACGTCGAAGGGCTGCAGCCGGGCCGCGCGGCTGACCCGGACCGCGTCCTGCAGCCAGCTCCGGCAGCCGGCACACCCGGCCAGGTGCTCGTCGAGCCGGGCCGGGTCCATCCCCGGGTCCTCGCCGTCGAGCTGGGCGGACAGCGCCTCCCGATAGTCGTCGCATACCACACTGGGGTAGTCGTCCAACCGCACTCCCCGGTTCCCGTCCGACGAGGGCATGCTTATTGAAGCGAAAGGCCGGTTTGGTCAATGAGGCGTCCGTGGGCCGCCTCATGTTAAAGCACCGTGTAATAAGGGCCGTGCGGTGCTCGGCCTGCTCATGTTGAGGCGGCGTCGCGCATGCCTCCGTCGCGGAGGGCGGCGACGAGATCGTGGCGAGCCCGGGCTACCCGGGACCGGATCGTACCGACGGGGCAGCCGCACACCTGCGCGGCCTCCTCATACGAGAGCCCCAGTACCTGGGTGAGCACGAACGCGTCGCGCCGCTCCGGTTCCAGGCTCTGTACCAGCATCCGGATCGCCACGCCGCCGGCCGGGTCGGGTTCGGCGGTCTTGTCCGGTGGTGTCTCCCCGGCGTCGCCGACCACCTGCGGACGGCGGGCGCGCGACCTGAGGTGGTCGGCCGCGGTACGGCGGGCGATGGACAGCAGCCAGGTACGGGCGCTCGACTCGCCGCGGAAGCGCCGCAGCGCACCGAAGGCGCGCAGGTAGGTCTCCTGGGTCAGGTCGTCGGCGACGGCGCGTCCGGCCAGGTGAGCGAGCAGCCGCCACACGTCGGCCTGGCTGGCGCGGACGAAGGCCGCCGCGGCGGCCTCGTCTCCTCGGCCGGCCGCCATCGCGTACCGGGTCAGCTCGTCCACGCACCTACCCTGGCAGACCCCCGCCGAGATCTATGTTGTGGGGCACCGAACCGGACAAACAACCCCCACAACATAGATCTCGGTGTTGGGGTATCTCGGCGGCAAGAAGACTAGGCGCGCAGGCGCCGGGCGACGTCCTCCGGCAGCACGTCGTTGACGAACACGCCCATCGCGGATTCCGACCCGGCGAGGTACTTCAGCTTCTCCGGGGACCGGCGGATAGAGAACACCTCCAGGTGCAGGTAGGCGAGGTCCCTGTCGATCCGAGCCGGTGCCTGGTGCCATGCGGCCACGTACGGCAGCGGACGGTCGTAGAGCCGGTCCAGCCTCCCGAGCACGTCCAGGTAGACGCGGGCGAGGTCGTCTCGCTCGGCGTCGGTGAGCGCGGGCAGGTCGGGGACGTGCCGATTCGGGTAGAGGTGCACCTCGACCGGCCACCGCGCGGCGGCCGGTACGAACGCGGTCCAGTGCTCGGTCTCGGCGACGATCCGCGTCCGCGCCGACCGCTCCGCGGCCAGCACGTCCGCGAAGAGGTTGCGCCAGGTCCGCTCCCGGTGCCGCCGCGCGCTGTCCAGCATCCGGCGGGTCCGCGGGGTGACGAACGGGTAGGCGTAGATCTGTCCGTGCGGATGGTGCAGCGTGACGCCGATCTCCTCACCCCGGTTCTCGAAGCAGAAGACCTCCTCCACGTGCGGCAGCCGGCCGAGCGCGAGCGTACGGTCGGCCCACGCGTCGACGACGGTACGTGCCCGTCGAGGTGACAGCGTCGCGAACGACGCGTCGTGGTCGCTGGTGAAGCACACCACCTCACACCTGCCCACCGCCGGCCGCCGGTCCGGCGCGTACTCGCTGTCCCCGCCGCCCCCGAGGGAGGGGAACCGATTCTCGAACACGACCACGTCGTAGTCGGTCGCCGGGATCTCGGTAGCGCGTTCCGGGCTGGACGGGCACAGCGGGCACTCGTCGGAGGGCGGCAGGTGGGTACGGTCCTGCCGGTGCGCGGCGAACACCACCCACTCGTCCCGGGTGGGGTCGTACCGTAGCTCCGGCGCCGTCGCGGCCGGGGCGATGGACCTGCTGTCCGCGCTGTCCCGGATCACGTCGTGCTCGTCGAAGTAGATGATCTCTCGGCCGTCGGCGAGCCTGGCCGTGGTCTTCCGGGGAGCGGCCGCCGTCATCGGACGGCGACCTCCAGCCGGCCCACCTGGTCCTCGAGCTGACGCCGCGCGTCCGGGTCCAGGGCCGGATCGGTGATCAGCACGTCCACCTCGTCGAGCCGGGCGAACGAGCTGATGCCAACGGTTCCCCACTTGGTGTGGTCGCACAGCACGACAAGCCGGCGCGCCGACTCCACCAGTGCCCGGTTCGTCTCCGCCTCCATCAGGTTCGGCGTCATCAGCCCGCTTCGGCCGTCGATCCCGTGTACGCCCATGAACACCGCGTCGAGGTGCAGCGAGCGTATCGCCGCGACGGCGAGCGGGCCGACCAGCGCGTCGGAGGGAGTACGGATGCCTCCGATGAGTACGACCGTCTGGCTGGGGTCGGAGCGGGCGTGCAGCACCTCGGCCACCCGAATCGAGTTGGTCACCACCGTGAGGTCGCCGATCTCGGCGAGGCGCGTGGCAAGCGACCACGTGGTGGTGCCCGCGGACAGACCCACCGCCATGCCGGGCTCCACCAGCTCGGCGGCGGCCCGCGCGATGGCCGTCTTCTCCGGGAGCTGCCGGTTCGACTTGGCCGCGAAGCTCGGCTCGTCGGTGGTGTTGCGGTGTACCGAGACGGCCCCGCCATGCACCTTCTCCACCAGGCCACGCCCGGAGAGGGCGTCCAGGTCGCGGCGCACCGTCATGTCGGAGACGCCGAGGGAGTCGACCAGCTCGCTCACCCGCACCGCGCCGTGCCGGCGCACCGCCTCGAGGATGTGTTCCTGCCGCTGCCGGGCTAGCACCTTCTCTGCCCCCCTCCCGATGGCGCCGCACCCGGCGCCCCACCCTTCTCCTCGATCACCGCGACGTTTCCCGGCTGGACGTCGATCCAGCCCCGCGCCGGCGCGCCGGTGATGAGGTCGGTCCCGGATGCGCTGACCCGGGCCGGCTCCCCGCCGTGGTTGAGGACGAACAGGTAAGGCGCCTCCGTTTCGCCGACGGTCGTTCGGCGCCGTACCACCTCGACCTGCCGGGGAGCCTCGGCGGTCGGGGTCACCCCGGCGTCCGCGGTGACCCACTCGGTGAGCGCCCCGGTCGCCTCCGCGTCCAGGCGGGTGGCCACGTACCAGGCGACGCCGTCACGGTAGCGGTGGCGGGTGATCGCGGGCACGCCGGGCAGCGGCCCGTCGACGTAGCGGGCGACCGGCTCGGCGCCGCGCAGGTGCAGCAACTCGGTCCAGACGTCGGCGGCCCATTCCCGGGTCCTGCCTCCGGCTCCCTGGGGGTCCTCCGCCTCGACTCGTACCGACTCGCCGGCCTGCAGCGGGAAGAACTCCTCCACGAGGACGCCCAGTACCTCTCGGAAGGCGCCCGGATACCCGCCGAGCCGGACGTGGTCGCACGGGTCGACGATCCCGGAGAAGTACGTGGTGAGGAAGTGCCCGCCGGCCGCGACGTAGTCGGACAGGGCGGAGGCCGCTACATCACTCACCAGGTACAGCGTGGGCGCCAGCACCAGCCGGTACGCCGAGAGGTCGGCCTCGGGGTGGGCGAAGTCGACGGTCACCCCGGCGTCCCACAGCGCCTCGTAGTGTGCCCGGATGCGGTCGAGGTAGCCGACGGCGACGCTGGGGTGGGAGTCCAGCTCGCATCCCCACCAGGCCTCCCAGTCGAACAGGATCGCGACCTCCGCGGACACCCGGCCGCCGGCGACCGGGCCGAGCCGCCGCAGCGTTTCGCCAAGCTCGACGACCTCCCGCCACACCCTGGTGTCGGTGCCCGCGTGCGGAAGCATCCCGGAGTGGAACTTCTCCGCGCCCGCCCGGGACGCCCGCCACTGGAAGAAGCAGACGCCGTCGGCGCCGCGGGCCACGTGGGCAAGGCCGTTCCGCCGCATCTCACCGGGTAGCTTGGCCCGGTTGCGCGGCTGCCAGTTCACCGCGCTTGTCGCGTTCTCCTGCAGCAGCCACGGCCGGCCGGCGGCGAGCGAACGGGTGACGTCGGCCGACAGCGCCAGGTCGACCTCGCGGCGCGGGTCGGCCGAAACCAGGTAGTGGTCGTTGGACACGATGTCGACCTCGGCCGCCCACCTCCAGTAGTCCAGGTTCTTCGAGCGGTGGACCATGAAGTTGGTGGTCACCGGCACCCCGGGGGTCGCGCGGCGGAGCAGGTCACGCTCGGCCCGGAAGCAGGCGAGCAGCTCGTCGGAGCTGAAGCGGTAGAAGTCGAGCCGCTGGGTGGGGTTCTGGAAGGCCGCCGCACGGCGCGGCGGAACGATCTCCTCCCACGCGCCGTACCGCTGGCCCCAGAACGACGTTCCCCAGGCGGCGTTGAGCGTCTCCAGGTCGCCGTGCCGGTCCCGCAGCCAGCGACGGAAGGCCACGGCCGAGGTGTCGCAGTAGCACCGGGCGTTGTGGCAGCCGTACTCGTTGTGCACATGCCAGAGCGCCAGCGCGGGGTGGTCCCGGTAGCGTGCCGCGAGCCGCTCGACCAGGGCCAGCGCACGCTCCCGGTACGCGGGTGAGCTGGGGCAGAACCCCTGCCGTCCGCCGGGGCCGAGCAGCTGACCGTCCTCGGTCACCGGCAGCGCCTCGGGGTGGCGGCGGAAGAACCAGGCGGGTGGCGCGGCGGTAGGCGTCGCCAGCTCGACGGCGACGCCGTGTTCGGCGCAGAGCTCCAGCACGGTGTCCAGCCAGCCGAACTCGTAGCGGCCGGGGCTCGGTTCCTCGAGGGCCCAGGAGAACACCCCGACGGTGACCAGGTTGACCCCTGCCTCCCGCATCAGCCGGACGTCCTCGGCCCAGACCTCCTCCGGCCACTGCTCGGGGTTGTAGTCGCCGCCGTACCAGAGCCCTCCCGCGCCCCCGAACAACTTCACGGCGTCCGCCCGTCCCCGTTACCCGGCCGATTCAACGGAACAGAACATATTCGAACGTAAATCTCCATCCTCCTCTACTTCAGGCCGGTCAGCGCGATGCCGCGCACGAGGTAACGCTGGCTGACGAAGAACAGGATGATCGTCGGGATGAAGAGGATGACCGCTCCGGCCGCGGTCAGGTTCCACAGGGTGAAGGCCTCGCGGTTGAACAGCGACAGCCCGACGGTCATGGTCCGCATCTCCTCGCGTGAGGTGGCGACCAGCGGCCAGAGGAACTCGTTCCACTGGAAGACGAACGTGAACAGGCCGAGCACGGCCAGCGCCGGCTTGGTCTGCGGGAGGATGACGCGGGCGAAGATCCGCAGCTCGGAGGCGCCGTCGACGCGGGCGGCGTCGATCAACTCGTCCGGCAGCGGGGAGATGAACTGGCGCATCAGGAAGATGCCGTAGGCGTCCATCAGGAACGGGACGATCAGCCCCTGGTAGCTGTCCAGCCAGCCGACGTTGGACATCATTACGTACAGCGGGATCATCCGCACGAAGAACGGCACCATCAGGGTGGCCAGGATGACCAGGAACAACGTGTTCTTGAACGGGAAGGTGAACTTCGCGAACACGTACCCGATGAGCGGGTCGAAGATCAGGTGGGACAGGGTGATGGCCCCGGCCATGATCAGGCTGTTGAGCACGAACCGGGCGATCGGGGCGCTGTCGAACAGGACGGCGAAGTTGTCCCAGCGGGGCGTCTCCGGCCACAGCACCGGATCTCCGCTGAGCACCTCGGTCTCCGACTGCAGCGACAGCGAGACCATGTACAGCAGCGGCAGCACGGTCACCGCACAGAAGGCGATGACCAGACCGAGCCCGACCACCCGGTCCCCGAAGAAGAGCCGTTCCCGCAGCATGTGATTCCCTAGGCGAACTCCGAGCGCCGCCCGGCCCGGAACTGGATGAGCGTGAAGATCATGATCACCACCAGCAGCAGGTACGACAGCGCAGAGGCGTATCCGAAGTCCCGGAACTCGAACGCGACGTTGTAGACGTGGAAGATGTACAGGTCGGTGGCGTTGCCCGGCCCGCCGTCGGTGACCAGGAAGGGCAGGGCGAACTGCTGCAGGCTCCAGATCACCCCGATCACGCTGACGAACAGCGTGGCGGGCGCGAGGAACGGGATCGTGACGTACCGGAAGCGCTGCAACACCGACGCGCCGTCGATGCGCGCCGCCTCGTAGTACACCTCCGGGATGCCCTGCAGTCCGGCGAGGAACAAGACCGAGGTGTACCCGGTGTGCTGCCACACCGAGATCCCGATCAGGGTGGCGAGCGGGTCGGTGAGTAGCCAGTTCTGCGCCGGCAGCCCGACGGCCTCGAAGAGCCGGTTCAGGATGCCCACCTGGGGATCGAGGATGTTGCGCCACAGCAACCCGGTGATGACTATCGAGGTCAGGTACGGCACGAGCAGGACCGCGCGGAGCACCGTGCGTCCCCGAAGCGGCTGGTTCAGGATCAGCGCCAACAGCAGGCCGAGACCGATGGTCAGGACGAGCACACCGGCCGCGTAGATCAGCGTCAGCCAGAACGAGTTCCGTACCGCGGGGTCGAGGAAGGAGCCGGCGTAGTTCTGCAGGCCGGAGAACCGGTCGGCCCGTGGGCCGGTGTAGAGGCTGGTGATGAGCTCCTGGCCGAGCGGATAGAAGAACAGCAGACCGAAGAAGCCGAGCGCCGGCAGCAGAAACAGGTACGCGGTGCGCCGCTGCCGCCGCTCGAGCGAGTACCGCCGTCCCGGGCCGGCCGCCGAGGGCCCGGCCCCGCTCCTTTCCCTGGTCGCGAGACCCGAGGCCACCCACTCACCCCTTGACCTGCCGGGTGGCCTGCTCCACGAAGGTGTTGACGGCGTCGGCCGCCGGCTTGTTCTGCACGACCACCTGCTGGTACATGCTCTTGTACAGCTCGTCGACGGCGCCGCGCTTGCCGGTGCGGTTCAGGGCGTCCCACCAGTCCTCGGCGTAGGACAGCCCCTCGCCGAAGGCGCCGAGCACCGGGTCGGAGGCGATCTTGGGGTCCTCCGCCCAGGACTTGCGCGGCATGGTCATGTCGGCTTCCTCGGTCACCTTCAGCTCAACGTCCAGCGCCGTCATCCGCTTGATCAGATCCCAGGCGAGGTCGGCGTGCTTGGCTCCCTTCGGGATGAACACGCCGGTGCCGGCCGCGATGGTGGCCTGGGTCTTGCGGGACAGCGCCGGTGCGACGCCGAAGTCGATGTCGGGTGCGGCCTCCTTGATCGGCGCAATGTCCCACGGGCCGGTGAAGATCATGGCCGTCTTCTTGGCCACGAACACGTTGCGCGGTCCGGTGTAGTCGGTGGAAACCGGCGGCACCGGAGAGACCTTGTGTTTGTGCACGAGGTCCCGCTGGAACTGCAGGGCCTCGACTGCCGCGTCGCGGGGGACGAGCAGCTCGGAGCCCTCGTAGTACTGGACCCCGTTCTGCAGCAGCCAGGGCGTGCTGTAGGTGTAGTCGTAGTTGAGCGCGCAGCCGTGTACCTCGCCGCGGGTGAGCTCCCGGGCGGTAGCGAGGAAGTCGTCCCAGGTCGCGGGCGGTTTGTTGATCCCGGCGTCGGAGAACATCGCCTTGTTGTAGATCAGCTGCTGGGAGGTGAGGTGCAGCTGGATGCCGTAGACCTGGCCGTCCACGGTGTAGCGGCGGACCGTGTCCTCCTGCCAGTCGTCCGGGAAGCCCATCTCCGCGCCGTCGGAATCGATGTACGACCGCAGCGAGGCCACGTTCCCGGTCACCGCGAACTCGGTGGCCCAGGCGCTCGGGTCCTCCACCAGGTCGGGTACGTTTCCGGACTCGAAGTCGGCGAGGAGCTTCGGACGCATGTCCTCCCACTGGAACTTCTCCCAGACGACCTCGACGCCGTGGTCCTTCTCGAACCGCTCGATGATCTCGGCGTAGGCGTCGTACACGTGGCCGGCGTTCCAGTAGATCCGGAACTGGTCTCCGCCGCCACCCGAACCCTGCTTGGGCGCGCGGGCGCAGGCCGCGAGCGCCGACGAACCCAGCCCGGCCGCGACGAGGGACCCGCCGAGCCTGAGGGCGTCCCGCCGTGACAGCGACCCGGCACGAGCAGAACCGATCGACATTCCCACCACATCCCACAGAGTCGATCAATTTCCAGCATCTTCGAACCGGACCAGTCCGCTGTCAAGCACCCTCCGGTCGTGATCTTGGGGTACCGGCGGGAGCGTCCCGACCGATTGCGAATTCGCCCAGGGCATAATGGGCCTACAGCGAAATTCATTGACTGAATTCATTCCCCGAGTTATTGCGACGAGAATGCAATCCGCCCGTGGCGAACGACCTTCTCGATCAAGAAAAGGCCGGTTAATGCCACAATCAGCCGACACGCGACAACTGACGAACGGATGGCGAATGATGACGTCCCAGACCCTGGCCGGGCCGCCGCTTGTCTCGTCGAGCGACCAGCTCTATCAGCGGCTCCTGCAGAACCGCATCGTCTTCCTCGGGCAGGAGGTCGACGACGACATCGCCAACCGCATCTGCTCGGAGCTGCTGCTTTTGTCCGCCGAGGACCCTCGGCGCGATATCTACCTCTACATCAACTCGCCCGGCGGCTCGGTGACGGCCGGCATGGCGATCTACGGGATGATGCAGTACGTCCCCAACGACATCGCCACCGTCGCGATGGGGTTCGCCGCGTCGATGGGGCAGTTCCTGCTGTGCGCGGGGACGCCGGGCAAACGGTACGCGCTGCCGTACACGCAGGTCGTCATGCACCAGCCGTCCGGCGGCTTCGGCGGCTCCGCGGCCGACGTCGCGATTCAGGCCCAGCAGATACTGCACACCAAGCGCACGCTCGCCGAGCGCATCGCCTTCCACACCGGGCGGTCGGTGGAGCAGATCGAGCGTGACTTCGATCGCGATGCCTGGTTCACCGCCGAGGAGGCCAAGGAGTACGGCTTCGTCGACCACGTCGTGCACAACGCCAACCACGTGGCCGCGGGCGGGCCGCTGTCGTGAAACGAAGGGAACGATTTCCGGTGGAGAGTCGCCACGTCATTCCGTCGTACGTCGAACGCACGCCGTTCGGGGTTAAGGAGACGAGCGCGTACAACAAACTGTTCGAGGAACGGATCATCTTCCTCGGCGTCCAGATCGACGACGCCTCGGCCAACGACGTGATGGCCCAGTTGTTCACGCTGGAGTCCATCGACCCCGACCGCGATATCAGCATCTACATCAATTCCCCGGGCGGCTCGCACACGGCGATGACGGCGATCTACGACACCATGCGGTTCGTCCGCCCCGAGATACAGACCGTCTGTGTCGGCGAGGCGGCGGGCGCGGCCGCCGTGCTCCTCGCCGCCGGCACCCCCGGCAAGCGCGCGGCGCTCCCTCACTCGCGGATCACGATCCACCAGCCGGCCACCGAGGTCACCCGCGGGCAGGCCAGCGACATCGAGATCCAGGCCAACGAGATCCTGCGCATCCGCGAACAGATGGAGACCCTCCTCGCCCGGCACACCGGCCAGGAGGTCGAGCAGGTCCGCCGGGACATCGAGCGCGACCGGTTCCTCACCGCCGAAAGGGCCAGGACGTACGGTATCGTCGACGACGTCATCGCGAGCCGGAAGAGGCGCATGTACGAGGGTGTCGCCGCGTAGCCGAGCCCTCGCCGGTGGTCAGCGGAGCAGGCCGTCGCGGTGTGCGACCGCGGCGGCCTCGCCGCGGCTGGCGACGCCGAGCTTGGCCAGGATGTTGGACACGTGCACGCTGGCGGTCTTGACCGAGATGAACAGCTCACCCGCGATCCGCCGGTTGCTGTACCCCGCCGCCACCAGCCGCAGCACCTCCACCTCCCGCGGCGTCAGCGGGCCGGCCCCGTCCGGCTGCCCCTCGCCGGGCCGCCCGTCCAGCGATAGCCGGCCCCGCCGGGCCAGCTCGTCCGCGGCACGCCGCAGCGGCACAGCGCCGAGCCGGTCGGCGATCTCGGCGGCGCGGCGTAGCCGGCCGGCAGCGTCGTCCCGGTCGCCGCTCGCCGCGGCCCCGGTGGCGCGCAGCAGTGCCCGCGCCAGCGGGTACGGCTGGTCGGTCGCCTCCCAGGCGGCGACGGCAGCCGGCCAGTCTCCGGCCTCATCGGTATCCCCCGGCTCGTACCCGGCCTCGGCCAGGAACGTGGCCCGCTGTGCCCGTTGCACCGGCGTCGCGGTCCGCAGTACCGCGGCCACGGCACGAAGCTCCGCCAACAGGGCGTCGGCCTCGTCGGCCCTGCGCGGGTCGGCAGCACGCACGGCGGCGCTCGACTCGGCGCCGACCACGAGCAACGGCCAGGAGAAGTGCGGGGTGCGGGTGATCTCGGTCCGATACGTACGGAGGGCCGTCTTGACCGCGTCGAGCGCCTCGGCCGGGCGACCCTGGGCGAGCCGCAGCTCGGCCTTGAGCCTTATCGGAGGGAGCTGGTCCTGCATGCTGACGTAGCAGGAGGTGAACACCGCGCTCGTGGCGAGCACCGCCGCCTCCGCGGCGGCCAGGTCGCCCCGGGCGAGCGCGATGAATCCCTGCACTGTCGCCAGCCCCGCCCGGTGTGCCGGTGGCGGTGCCAGCTCCGCCGCCGACCGGGCCACCTCCATCGCCTCGTCCCACCGGCCGAGGGAGGTCAGGGAGTCGGCGAGGTTGATGGCGGTGAAGGCGCCCGAGGTACGGGCGAGGCCGTGCGCTGCCGCGTAGGCCATGCCCCGGCGCGCGGCCTCGATGGCCTGCTCGTGCAGGCCGGACATCTCGTACTGGGCGGCCTCGTTGTTGTCGGCACACGCCGCGATCACCGGTTCGCCGATCCGTTGCGCGATGGCCCGCGCCTCGGCGTCCAACGCGAGCGCCTCCTCGAGATCGCCCCGCTCGAAGCGCACGCATCCCAGCTTGAGGAGCGCGCTCGCCTCGGTGGCGGCGTCACCGACCTCCCGGGCGACGTCCAACGCTTCCGTGATCAGTGCGTCGGCCTCCTCGTAGTCGGGCTCTATTACCAGCGCGCCCGCCAGGGACGCCAGCACCGTCGCCCGGGCCGCGCTCGGCGGTTCCGCCGTCAGCAGCTTCGCCGCGCGGCGCAGGTCGTCCATGCCGGCCTCCCGCCCCAGCTCGCGCAGCATGCGGCCACGCCCCTCCAGCGCGAGCGCGGCACGTGCCGGGTGTGCCCCCTCGTCGATCTCCTCCAGCACCGCGTTCGCGTACATCACCCCGCGGTCCACCGCGCCGCTGGACCGGGCGGCCGCGGCCGCGAGCTCGAGGACCGCCAGGTGCTCCGAGCCGATCCGCTCGGCGGCGTCCGGCACCCGTTCCCATAGCTCCAGCACCCGCTCCAGCATGCTCAGCTGCTCGGCGTAGGCCAGCGCCGACTTCGCCTCGGCCGCGGCGGACCAGGCCGCTGCGAGCGCCCGAGGCGCGTCGTGCGCGGCGTACCAGTGGTGGGCCAGCTCGGCGGTGCTGCCGGCGGTCGGGCTCGGGTCGCGCTGCAGGGCCTCCGCGTACCGCAGGTGCAGCCGGGTCCGTTCCCCCGGCAGCAGGTCGTCGCTTAGCGCCTCCCGGATCAGGGCGTGCCGGAACGCGTAGCCGTGCTCGACCGGCACCAGCACGTGGGCGTCCACCGCGGGACGGAGCGCGTCGGCGAGCGCGTCGACGTCCAGGCCGACGACGGCGGCGAGCAGCGGGTCGTCCACCCGGTTGCCGGCGCCGGCGGCGGCACCGAGCACCCTCTGGGTTTCCTCCGGAAGCCGCCGCACCCCGGCGAGCAGCAGGTCGCGCAGCGAGTCGCTGAGCCCGGCCCGGAGCGCCCCGTCGCCGTCCACCAACGACTCGACGAACAGCGGGTTGCCGGCGCTGCGCCCGTACACCTCCTCGACCAGCGCCGGCTCCGGCGGACGGCCGAGGATGCCGGCGAGCTGCTCGCCCACCTCGCGCCGGGTGAGCCGGCTGAGTTCGACCCGGATCACCCGGTCGGTGCGGTCCAGCTCGGCCAGCAGCGGACGCAGCGGATGGGTGCGGTGCAGCTCGTCGGAGCGATAGGTGACGAGGAGGAGCACCCGGGCGCCCTCCAGGTTGTGCACCAGGAAGGTCACCAGGTCACGGGTGGACCGGTCCGCCCAGTGCGCGTCCTCGACGACCAGCGCCAGGGGCCGGGGCTCGGTCAGAGCACCCAGCAGCACGCGTACGTGCTCGAACAGCCGCAGCCGGGAGTTCTCGGTCTCGGCCGGCGGCTCCCCCAAGTCGGGCAGCAGCCGGGCCAGCTCCCTCGGACCGGCCGGCAGCAGGCCGGCCAACTCGTCCGCGCCCAGATCCCGCACGGCCTGCCGCAGCGCGGCGGTGAACGGCGCGAACGGCAGCCCCTCGACGCCCAGCTCGAGGCAGCCGCCGAGGAGCACCCGTGCGCCCGCGCCGAGGGGTGGCTCGGCGCGAGACCGACCCGCGAACTCGGCGACCAGCCGGGACTTTCCGATCCCCGCCTCGCCCCCGATCAGTACGGTCGCCGACGAACCGCCCGTGGCGCTGTCAAGTTTCTCGCCCAGCAGGGCGAGCTGCTCGGCGCGTCCGGCGAAGACCGGGCTGGCGGGCCGGTTGCTCACGTTCATCAGCATCGCACCCACCACCGACGATCGGGTACCGCTGGGTTTGGGCGGTCTGCGGAGCGGCCGGAGGCGTCCGGGCGGCCCGGATCATGCGGGCGACCCCCGCCCGGCGGCGGAGCTCACGGCCGCGCTCCTCGGCCAGGCAGCGCAGCAGCTCGGGATGCAGGTTCATGGCGTCCTCCCTTACGCCGCTAAGCCTCGGCCTAAGGTCCCGGGCGCCACATCGGTGAAACTCCCTATCCTTGGCGGGCGGACCGCCTCAGATAGCCTTCGGTGCCGTGACCGCGTGTTGCGCTCCATCCGCCGGGCGAGGCGACGAGACGCCCGGCGGCCGCACCGTCGAGGCGCCGCGCCGCGACCCCCGGTCGGTCATCCGCGGGATGGTCCTCGTGCACGGCGGCCCCTTCCTGATGGGAGGGGAGGACTCGGACGCCGTGCCCGGCGACGGCGAAGGGCCGGTGCGCGAGGTCTACGTCGCGTCGTACTACATCGACGCCAAGGCGGTGACCAACGCCCAGTTCGCCGCGTTCGTGAAGGCCACCGGCTACGTCACGGAGGCGGAGCGGTACGGCTGGTCGTACGTGTTCCACGGACTCGTCCATCCGGAGGCTCGCGCCCACGTGGTGGACGGCACGGTGCCCGGCGCGCCCTGGTGGCTCGCGGTGGCGGGGGCGTACTGGCGTGCCCCGGACGGGCCGGGCTCCTCTGTTAGCCGCCGGCAGAACCACCCGGTCGTGCACGTGTCCTGGCACGACGCGGCCGCGTACGCCGCTTGGGCGGGCAAGCGGCTGCCCACCGAGGCGGAGTGGGAGAAGGCAGCGCGCGGCGGCCTGGTCGCGGCGCGCTTCCCCTGGGGCGACGACTTCACCCCGCGCGGGCAGCACCGGTGCAACACCTGGCAGGGGCGGTTCCCGGAGGTGGACACCGGCGACGACGGGTTCGTCGGCACCGCTCCGGTGACCGCCTTCCGGCCCAACGGGTTCGGCCTCTACAACACCTCGGGCAACGTGTGGGAGTGGTGCGCCGACTGGTGGAGCGCGGACTGGCACGCCGAGGACCGGCCGGATACCCGGACCGACCCGGCCGGCCCACCGTCCGGTACGGCGAAGGTGATCCGCGGCGGCTCGTACCTGTGCCACGCCTCGTACTGCAACCGCTACCGGGCGGCGGCCCGGACCATGAACACGCCGGACACCAGCACCGGCCACACCGGCATCCGCTGCGTCGCGGACGTACCCCCTTTCCGATGAATGGTCAGGACGGCAGCGGCGCGGTGATCGCGATCGTGCCGATCAGGTACGCATCCCCCGCCGAGGTCAGCGTCAACGTGGGCTCACGCGACATCGATGCGGTGAACCGGTCCACGTCCACCCCGAACGTCAGCGGCGGACCCACCGCGCCGAGCGCGGAGCTGTCCATGGCGTTGCGCGGGTCTCGGTCGCCTCCTGCCGGGTTCAGCGCGGTGCCGTCGAGCGCCAGCCGGTCGCCGGTGAGGTCGGCGTCGCCCTCCCAGGCAACCGTGGAAAGCGACGCCTGCCGCCCGGGGGCTCGCAGCCCGTGCAGCGGCAGCGTCACCGTGGGCTTGTCGCGGCTCACCACAGTCGAGCCCTCCAGCACCACCGCCTCCTGCCACGGCGCCCGCGGGTCCTCGACCACCAGCACGAGGCTCCAGCCCGCGTAGCGCGCCCAACCGGGCGTGGTCGCCGCGTCCGCTGCCCACCACTCGCCGCCGCCCTGCGCCCGGACCAGCGCGGTCACGTCCGCGAAGGCCTGGTAGGCGGTGTAGGAGGGGAACTTCGCGGTTTCCACCTGACCGGCCCGTACCTTGGTGTACGACTCCGTGCCGGGTGCGCGAACCCGTATCGCGTCCGGCTCACCGGGCTTCGGCTTCTTCCAACCCGGAGGTACGGGTGCCGTCGGCGCCGGTTTTCCGGTCCCGGTCGGTACGGGGTGCGCCGTCCTTGACGGGCCGGTCGGGGTAGCGGACGCCGACGGCGCCTTCGGGCCGGTCGTCCCGGTGGTCGTGGGCAGCGGCATTGGGGACATCCGCGGGGCCAGCGGCTTGGCCGGCGGGCCCACCAGGTCACGGAGGCCGGGCGGATCCGCCGTACGCCGGCCGGCGGTGGCCCTCGTCGACGGGCTCGGCGCCGCCGGCTCCGGTGTCGATAGACCGGGTGGCAATCCCGGACCCACCCAGGAGCCGGAGGGGGACGGACGCGGAGATGGACTGTGTGGCGAGGGCACCGCGGGATGGCGTTTGCCCGGCCCCGCGAACAGGGACTCCTTCGGGCCCATGACCCCCGACCAGTACAGACCGGCCCACCGGACCCGGGCGCCGTCCGGCAGCGTCAGCCGGGTGGAGCTCGAACTCCTCGTGGAGGGATCGTTGTCGAGGTCGAGGGGCCGCATCAGCCAGTCGTCGTTGTTGCGATGGCCACCCTGCCGCCCCCGGGCTTCCGCGCACCCGGGCTGCTTCGGCTCACAGCTCATCAGCGCGTTGCCGGCCGCCAGGCTGCGTACCCGTCCGTCGATGGCGAACCGGGCAGGCATCCCGTCCGCGCGGACCCCGGCCCTACCGATCGCCGAGACCCGCGCCGTGCCGGAGCGCAGCGCGACCCGTGGCGGTACGTCGAGCGGCGCGTCCGAGGCCACCTCGACCCGCAGGTGCGTGGTGGTCGCGCCGCCCCCGGCAAGCGGGCCTCGCTGGCAGCGGGCACCGGCGTCGGTGGGCCGACAGCTCCAGCCGTTCTCGTCCGGCGGCTGGAAGAAGGCCCCGTTCCCACCGTTCGTCCCGTCCGGGGTCAGCATCACCCCCGGCGGGAGGTCGACGTCGGCGAGCAGCTCGTCGGAGGCCGCGCGACCCGCGTTCCGCACGGAGACCAGTACGACACCGGGGCGGTCGCGCATCAGCGTGCCCACCGGCTCCACCTCGGCGGACAGCCGCGGCTTCGGCGCCGGCGGGTTCGGCGCCGGGCTCGGCGGGGCCG
>WHSR01000108.1 GCA_009379995.1 Streptosporangiales bacterium | reverse complement strand
CACCGTCGACAACACCGTCGACAACACCGTCGACAACACCGTCGACAACACCGTCGACAACACCGTCGACAACACCGTCGACAACACCGTCGACAACACCGTCGACAACACCGTCGACAACAGTCCGCTGATGCCCCTGCCGGCAAGGCCTGCAAAGCCCCCGCAGACAAGCCTGAAACAGGTCTACACGGGTCGTCTGAACCCATGGGCCTTACGTTACTGACGGCACCCGCCAGCGTCAGGTCCGCCCGGCGGCAGATTCGGCTTCAGGTTCGGCTCTAGGTTTCGCCGTGCCCGCCGGGTCGGGCGACCCCGCAGCACTGTCTGACCCGGTCGTGCCGGGCTGCTGCAGTTGCGGGTCCGTGGGCTGGTGGCGTGTCGGCTGGTCGTCGTCCAGGCGGCGGGTTTCGGCTTTGAAGATCCGCAGGGACCGCCCCAGCGACCGGGCGGCATCCGGCAGCTTCGCCGACCCGAACAACACGAACATAACAACGGCGATGATGATCAACTCACCGGCACCGAGGTTGGGCATCGACTCCTCCCGGGACGGGTTCGTCACGCACGGCCCCAGCGTAGACCTGCCCTCCAGCACGAGCTCAGCCGTCCCCGCCAGCCAGGGGAAAGGTCCGCTCACCTGTCGCCGGTCGTGGGGCCGTCCAGGTTGTCGGCGCGCAGCGCTTCGACGTCGGCCCGAAGTGCCCGCAGTTCGGCGAGCACGGCCGTGTTCCTCTTCGCCTCGCGTTCTTCCTCGCGCTGCTCACGCTGGTCGAGGTCGGCCTCGGTTTCGGCCCTGACCTGGGACTCCATGGCGCTGACCACGACGGCGATGAACAGGTTCAAGACCACGAAGGTGGAGATCAGGATGTAGACGACGAAGAAGATCCACGCCAGCGGCTGCACGGCCATGACCTCGCCGGCCACATCCGGCCAGTTCTCCCCGGTCATCACCTGAAACAGGGTGAATAGCGACGCGCCGAGGTCCCCGAAGTACTCCGGTGACGCGGCGGCGAACAGATTCGTCGTCATCACGGCGGCGACGTAGATGACCAGGGCGAGCAGCCCTATGATCGAGACCACCCCCGGGAACGCGGCCAGCAGCGCCGCGACCACCCGCCGGATGCTGGGCACCGCCGTGATCAGCCGCAGCGCCCGAACGATGCGCAGCGCCCGCAGCACTGACAGGGTGCCCGAGTTGGGCAGCAGCGAGACGCTCACCACGAGCGCGTCGAAGCAGCTCCACGGGTCGCGGAAGAACCGGGCCCGGTGCGCGTACACCCGCAACGCCAGCTCCGCGACGAAGATCCCCAACGCGGTCCGATCCACCGCGTTCAGCGCGCCGCCGATCTCCTCCATCAGTGCCGGCGACGTCTCCAGGCCAAGAGTGGCGGCGTTGACGGCGATCACCGCGATGATCGCCTGCTGGAAGCGAGGAGAGTCGACGAGGGCGCGCACCCTCTCACGCCACGTCAACGGCCACGCCAACGGCCACTCCAGTCGATACCGACATGATCCCGGGGATGCGGGCAACCCTACCGATTCCACCGCGCCGGGGGTTACCTGTCCCGGCCGCGCCGGGAACGGGTCGGCAGCGGGCGCTTCTAGGATCGAAGAATGACGAAAAGGTTCGAGTTGCCGGCGGATCGGGCCCGGTCGACCGCGGCGGAAAGGGCATGTTGACGGTGTCGCCTCGCCATAGTCTGCGGCGGCGGGCGGCCGCGGGGGTGGCGGTGGCGTTGACGGCCGCCGTGCTGGCGGCCGGGCTCGCCGCGGTCGGGGCCTACCGGAAGCTGGAAGGCAACGTCGACCACGACGACGTCGACGCCGGGCTCGGGTCGTCACGCCCGGCCGACAGTCCGGCCACCAACATCCTGGTGGTGGGCTCGGACACCCGCGCCGGGCAGGGATCCGGCTACGGCAAACAGGTGGCAGGCGCCCGCGCCGACACCCTCCTCGTGTTGCACCTGGCGCCGGCGCGGGACAGGGCGGTGGCGGTGAGCCTGCCCCGCGACTCGTGGGTGCGGATTCCCTCGTGCCGCCGCCCGGACGGGTCGTGGTCGGCTCCGGTGACCACCAAACTCAACGCCTCACTGGCCATCGGCGGGCCCGCATGCACGTGGAAGACCATTGAAGCGTTGACCGGCGTCCACCTCGACCACTTCGTGCAGGTGGACTTCGCCGGCTTCAAAGACATGGTCGACGCGCTCGGCGGCATACCGGTGTGCCTGCCCCAGCCGGTCGACGACCCAGACAGCCACCTCGACCTGCCAGCCGGGGCCAGCACCGTCGACGGTGAACAGGCGCTGGCGTTCGTGCGCGCCCGCCACACCC
Source organism: Streptosporangiales bacterium (assembly GCA_009379995.1). GTDB lineage: Bacteria > Actinomycetota > Actinomycetes > Streptosporangiales > WHSR01 > WHSR01. Next base: position 19,688 of record WHSR01000108.1, on the reverse strand, counting down.
TCGGCGACGGGTCGGACCTGGACCGCATCGAACGGCAACAAGACTTCATGGCCGCGATGGTCCGCAAAGCCACCAGCAACGACCTGCTCAGCGACCCCGCACGCCTGTACCGGTTCCTCGACGCGGCCACCCAGGCGCTGCGCACCGACGAAGGCTTCGGCATCGACGACCTCGCCCGACTCGCCCACGACCTCGACGGCCTCCACCCCCACCAAGTCCGCTTCGTCACCGTACCCGTACACGACCGCGGCGACGGCGCCAACGTGATCTGGACCCAACCCCAAGCACGCAAACTCTTCGACGCCATCAGCAACGACCACCCACCGGCCGACCCGCAAACACCAACCACAACACCCACCCCCGGCGACAAGAGGCGACCCGCGAAAGCCCGGTCGCTTCCCTCCGACCTGAACGACACCACAGCCAGACAAGCACCCTGCCCCGAGTAGCGGCAGGGTCCAGTCACGTGCTGTCAACGCCGCGACGCGGCGGCGCGGACGCGGCGGCCGGAACCGGGGGCGGCCTGGGCTCGTTACGAGACGCGCCACACAGGTGTGGACGGTAAGTGCGGAGCGACAGCTTGGGGATCCGGGCCGGGCTCGCTGAGGACCTACTCACGGGAGGCGGCCGACGGTCTCCGGGCCGCGGCCCAGTTTCTGCGTAGGCGGTCCAGGTCGGCCGGAGCCACCGCGCCCCGACTTGGCGTTTCCGGGCAAGGGCTCGGTGATGGTCGTCACACCAACTCAGATTCCGGCATCGGGGGTTGAGAACCGTGGCTGGCGCGGCCGTCCATCGGGCCACCGCTGTCGCCTTCGACGTCCCGTCCACGGCTGAGGCCCAGCGGCTGTGTCGACGTGTTCATCCGGTTGGCGCCACGACGCGGGATCAGCTTCTTATGCCCGGTCATGTCCCATTTACCGCATGTTCACTTTATGCCGAATGTATGGTCACCTTTCCTCCCTAGCTTCGGACCGACGGTGTCTACCGCCGTCGTGCGGATGACCTAGCAGGAGGGACCGATAGAGCAGTGAAGCTCCTGAAGTACCGGCACTTCGCCGGCTTCGCCCTCGTCGGCGCGCTGGCGCTCGCCGGGTGTGGCACCGACGAGACCACCGCTGGCGGCAGTACCGCCGCCCCGCCTGGAGGCGATATCAACTGCGCGGAGGGCCAGCTCCGCGCCTCGGGTTCCAGCGCACAGGCGAACGCCATGTCGGCTTGGACCAAGGCTTATCAGCAGGCGTGCCAGGGCACGACGATCAACTATCAATCCGTGGGTTCGGGGGCCGGCCGCGAGCAGTTCCTCGGCGGACAGACGGACTTCGCCGGCTCGGACGCCGCTCTGGACGAGGAGGAGGCCGCTCAGGCCAACTCGGAGCGTTGTGACGGTGCCAACGCGATCAACCTGCCCATGGTGACGGGGCCGATCGCGATCGCCTATAACCTCCCCGGCGTCGATGAGCTCGTGTTGGACGCCCAGACCATCGCCGGCATCTTCTCCAACAAGATCAAGACCTGGAACGACCCGGCGATCGCGAAGCTGAACCCCGACGCCAATCTGCCGAACCAGCAGATTCAGGCCTTCCACCGCTCGGACGAGTCCGGCACCACCGAGAACTTCACCGCCTACCTGGGCGCGGCTGCTGGCAACGCCTGGACCTACGAGGTGGCCGATACGTGGAGCGCACCGGGCGGTCAGGCCGCCAAGGGCAGCGAGGGCGTCAGCTCCGCGGTCCAGCAAAACGAGGGCGCCATCAGCTACATGGAGTACTCCTACGCCAAGAACCTGGGTCTCGGCACTCCGAAGATTGACACCGGTGCTTCCGAGCCGGTCGAGCTGACGCCGGAGACCGCGGCGAAGACGGTGGAGACCGCCGAGTTCGTCGGCGAGGGCAACGACCTGAAGCTCGAGATCGATTACGCCACCCAGCAAGAGGGCGCCTATCCGATCGTCCTGGTGACGTACGAGATCGTCTGCGAGTCCAACAATGCCCCGGACAAGGTCGAGCTGCTGAAGTCCTTCCTCGGCTACACCGTGAGCGAGCAGGGCCAACAGGAGCTGGACAAGATCGGTTACGCGCCGCTGTCCGAAGAGGTGGCGCAGAAGGTTCGTCAGTCCGTCGATGCGATCGCCTGACCGCGTGACACGTGTGTGGGGTGCGGGGCGGGTGGCCTCCGGCCGCGCCGCCTCGCATCCTCGTCTGCCCCTGACGATCGACCTCCGGCGGTCGAATCCCTGGCCGTCGACGGAGGAGAACACCGATGAGTAGGGCCCGGCCAGACACCAAGACGACGAGCCCGCTGCGATCCGGGTCGAGCACGGGCGCGGGTGACCGGGTGTTCCGCGGGCTCTCCCGGGGCGCCGGTATCGCTCTTCTCGGGATCATGGCCGCGATCGCGGCCTTTCTGCTTATCCGCGGTCTCTCGGCGATCCAGGGCGACTCGGCGAACTTCCTCACCGAGCAGAGATGGGCGCCGAAGGACGACCCGCCGACGTTCGGCATCGCGGCGATTGCCTTCGGGACGGTATTGAGTTCCCTCATCGCGATGGCCCTAGCCGTACCGGTGGCGGTAGGCGTTGCGCTGTTCATCTCGCACTACGCGCCGCGGCGCATCGCGATCCCCCTCGGTTACGTCATCGACCTGCTCGCGGCCGTGCCGAGTGTGGTGTACGGGCTGTGGGGCATTCGCTTCCTGGTGCCGCGGCTGGAGCCGCTGCACCAGTGGCTGGGGGCTCACCTGGGTTTCATCCCGCTGTTCGAGAAGAGCGCCGCCGGGTCACGCACCATGCTCACGGCCGGCGTCGTTCTCGCCATCATGATCCTGCCGATCATCGCGGCGGTGTCCCGCGAGGTCTTCCTGCAGGTGCCACGGGATCACGAGGAGGCAGCGCTCGCCCTCGGCGCCACGAGGTGGGAGATGATCCGCGCGGCCGTACTGCCGTTCGGGCGCCCAGGCGTGATCAGCGCGGCGATGCTGGGCCTGGGCCGTGCGCTCGGCGAGACCGTCGCCGTGGCCATGGTGCTTTCCCCCCGCAACGTGATAAGCCTGCACATCCTCAACCCCGAGGGCAACACCATCGCCGCGAACATCGCGAACAGCTTCGGCGAGGCCGACGACTTCGCCAGGGACGCGTTGATCGCATCCGGCCTGGTGCTCTTCGTCATCACCCTGATCGTGAACGCGAGTGCGCGCCTGATCGTCGCGCGTCGCAGGGAGTTCGCCGGAGCCGCCATATGAGTGTCGCTCCCGCTCCTCCCAAGGCGCCGCCCCACGGTTCGGCTCCGTTCGGGCTGCACCACCGCAGGCTTCCACGTTGGGCAGTACCGGCTGTGGTCGTCGCCGCCGTTGCGGTGGCTGTCGCGCTGCGTGGGACGGGTCTGCTGTCGGGCACCGCGCAACTCGTGCTGGTCGCGGCCCTGTTGTCTGCTGTCGGCGTGGTGACGGTTTCCGCCACGGTCGAGGGCGGTCGGCACGCCCGCAACCGGTTGGCCACCGCATTGGTGGGCACCGCGTTTCTGCTCGCGCTGCTGCCGCTGCTCTCGGTGCTGTGGGAGGTCGTCGCGAACGGCATCGAGAAGATGACGCCGTACTTCTTCACCCGTTCCATGCTCAACGTCGGGCCGCTGGACGACGCGGGTGGCCTCTACCACGCGATGGTCGGAACCCTGGAGCAGGTGGGGCTGGCCACCCTGATAGCCGTCCCCATCGGCCTGCTCACCGCGATCTACCTGGCCGAGTACGGGGGAGGCCCGTTGGCCCGGGCCGTCACATTCTTCGTCGACGTAATGACCGGCATCCCGTCGATCGTGGCCGGCTTGTTCGTCCTGTCGGCCTGGATCCTGACCCTCGGGATGAACTTCTCCGGGTTCGCCGGGGCGCTGGCGCTGACCATCCTGATGCTGCCGATAGTGGTCCGGTCGGCCGAGGAGATGCTCAGGCTGGTGCCCAACGCGCTGCGTGAGGCCAGCCTCGCGCTCGGCGTCCCGCGCTGGCGGACGATCCTCAAGGTGGTGTTGCCCACGTCGTTCGCGGGCATCATCACCGGTGTCATGCTGGCGGTGGCGCGCGTCGCCGGCGAAACCGCCCCGCTGCTATTGGTGGTCTTCGGCTTCGACGCGATCAACTTCAACCCCTTCCAGGGCGAGCAGTCGGCGCTGCCGCTGATGATCTACCAGGAGAACGCCAAGGGTTTGGAGTTCTCCTTCGAGCGAGCCTGGGGCACGGCGCTCGCGCTGATTTTGCTGATCATGGCGCTCAACCTCGGCGCCAGAATCATCGCCTACTTCTACGCACCCAAGAATCGATAATAACGCGGGAGACCACCATGGCCAAGCGCATCGACGTCTCCGGGCTCGCCGCTTACTACGGCAACACCCCGGCGCTGCGGGACGTCAACATGAGCATCGAGGCCCGGTCGGTGACTGCGCTCATCGGCCCCTCGGGCTGCGGGAAGTCGACCTTCCTGCGCACCCTCAACCGGATGCACGAGGTCGTACCGGGCGCTCGGGTCGAGGGCAAGGTCATGCTCGACGGGGAGAATCTGTACAGCCCGGGGATTGATCCGGTATTCGTGCGCCGCGCCATCGGGATGGTCTTCCAGCGCCCCAATCCGTTCCCCACCATGTCCATCTACGACAACGTGGCGGCGGGCCTGCGGCTGAACGGCCTGGCGAAGAAGAGGTCGCAGCTCGACGATGTCGTCGAGCGTTCGTTGCGCAGCGCCAACCTGTGGGACGAGGTCAAGGGCCGACTGCGCAGACCGGGCGCCGGCCTGTCCGGGGGTCAGCAGCAGCGGCTGTGTATCGCTCGCGCCATCGCCGTCGAGCCTCAGGTTCTGCTGATGGACGAGCCCTGCTCGGCCCTCGATCCGATCTCCACGCTCGCGGTCGAGGACCTCATCGCGGAACTGAAGACCAGGTACACGATCGTCATCGTTACCCACAACATGCAGCAGGCGGCCCGCGTGAGTGATGTCACCGGCTTCTTCAACGTCGAGTCACACGGGGAGCCCGGCAAGCTTGTCGAGATGGGCGACACCAGCAAGATCTTCACCAAGCCGGACGAAAAGGCCACCGAAGACTACGTCACCGGGCGATTCGGGTGAGCCGAATGTCGCGCCTGGCATCGGTCGACCCCCCACCGGCGGCGACATCCGTGACCACACGAGGCTCCCTCAGCCCCGAGCAGCTGCGGACGGGAGTTCTCCTCCTCCTCGTGGCCGACCCCGACCCAGGGGCCGGAGGCGAGTTCGCCGAAAGCCTCGCCGACCACCGGATCGAGACGGTCCTCTGCCCAGACGGCGCCGAGGCCCTCCTGCAAATCGGCAGGCTACATCCCGACGTCGTCCTGGCCAGCGCCGACCTGCCACTCGTCAACGGCGCCACCCTCGTCCAAGTGCTGCGCCGCCGAGCCAACATACCCGTCATCCTCGGTATCGGCGCGGCCGACGGCGGCGAGGCCGCCTCCGCCCTCACGGCCGGCGCCACCGCCTGCGTCGCCCGCCCATACCGTATCCGGGAGGTGCTACCCATCCTCCGGGCTATCCGCCCAGACGCCATCGTCGAGGCGGAACCCCCGCTGGAATGCGGGACGCTGCGCCTCGACCCGACCGCGCTGGAGATCCAAGTGCATGGCCAGCGGCTCCACCTGCCACCCCGGGAATTCCGGCTGCTTCAGCTTCTCATGGCACACGCCAACCGGATCGTCACCCGCGACCAGATCCGAGAGATCGTCTGGGGCGGAGGCGGAGGCGACCTGTCTAACACGATCAGCGTGCACATCCGCAGGCTGCGCTACCGGCTCGGTGACGACCTGCACGACCCGCAGATCATCCAGACCGTGCGCGGCCTCGGATACCGACTCGTCCCCCCGTGACGACCCGGGTCTGCCCTCCCCGGAAGGTAGCCGCCTCGCCAAAGGCAACGGGGGATAGGCGTCGGAGTCTCCGTCGCCATCACCGCCATGGCTGAAACCCTCCGCTTCGGACTTCTGGCACCTGCACGAAGACAGCAGCCGCGCAGGTCATGACCAGCGCCTCTTCACATTGCGGCAACCGTTGATGACATCCGATCCCGCGTTCGCCTCGACGCGCTGATTAGCTATGGGCCCATGAACCATGCGGCGTTCCTCGCAACGGCGAAGCGCGGCCTTACGATCAGGGTTCGGAAGTCTACATCGATGACCGCCACACGCCTGGCCGCCGGGGCCGCGGCCCTGGCCGCCCTCACACTGGTCTCAGCGTGCGGGTTGGTCGGGGCGCCGAAGGAGAACCTCCAAAAGGCAGAGACGATCACTGTGTCAAGCCCGGCGTTCCGCGACGGCGGGAGGATCCCGACTCGCTACACGTGCCAAGGGACCAACATCTCCCCGCCGCTGCGCTGGTCACACATACCCTCCGACGCCGAAGCGCTGGCACTCGTCGTCGACGACCGCGACGCCCCGGGCGGCACGTACGTGCACTGGGTGGTCTTCAACATTCACCCGACGACCACGGAGACCACCGAGGGAACCATCCCAGCCGGCGGGCAGCAAGCCCGCAATAGCGCCGGCGAGGCGAACTACCGGGGCCCGTGCCCCTCCAGCGGCAGCCACCGCTACCGCTTCACGGTGTACGCGCTCCGTCAATCCGTACCGCTGGCAGACGGCGCCGACCTCAAAGACGCCATCGGCGACATCCCCAAACGATCGATCGCGCACGGGCGCCTAACCGCACTCTTCCAAAGCCACCACTAGGCCCATCGCGATCGGCAGACATCGCCGCGACACCCGGGGGGTCACTGTGTGGGGCTGCTCGTCGGCGTTGGCGTCGGGCTGGTGGACGGCTCGTCGGTGGGGCTGGCCGTCGGAGGTGGGCCGCCCTGCGGGTCCTGCGGCGGGCTGGTCGACGGTGCGGGGGAACCAGCGCCCGACACCGAACCCGAGGGGGCGGCCGATCCGGAACCCGGACCGGCGGCGCCGGCAGCCGACTGCCCCGCTGCGCCTGCGCGGCCTGGCTTCGGCGCAGCCGACTTGGCGGGAGCCGAGATCCCCGGGGCCGGCGACGTCGGGTGGAGGCTGGTGTCGGCGCCGGGTTCGACCAGTGAGGTGTCGTCTCGCGGCATATCCGGAAGGCGAAGCAGAGTGTGCGGCGAGACCTGCCCGCCCAGCAGGCTGAAGCCGGCAATGCCAGCGTAGAGCAGGCCCACCGCGCCCGCAGCGTACCCGGCCCGCCGTAGTCGCCGACGCCCGGTCGTGTCAACGAAGACCGGCGAGGACTCACCGGTCGCCGAGTCGAGGATTTCCTCGTCCACCCATCCCCCTCGCCAGCGCCAACCGCGCCGGCAACACCCGCACGGCGACGAGCAGCAAACCTTGCCGGAGCCCCCGGAACCTACGATGCCCACATGTTGGGACGCGCGTAGAGTCGTCACGGTTTTACTACGGTCTGCCCAACAAAGCCTCTGCTGCGGCCGGCGGCCTCCCGCCCGCGCCGTGGACTGCCGTGGTCCCACGTGAACCCGGCCACGCCGAGGGCGACCCGTCGGCGACGAGCGCCCGCCAGGCTAGTCGTCGCCGTCCCGGAAGGCGCGGACCAGGCAACACGTCAACGGCGGCCACCGGTGGGAGGGTCCAGCCGTACCCGAAAGCACACGCCGCCGATAAGGTCAGGGACCGTGAAAGCCATCCACCAGAAGTCGGGCGCGCTGTCCACACCTGTATTCGTTGCTGGGTTGGCGGTGATGGGTGCTCTCGTGTTTCTATTCGCCATTTTGGGCGGCTGGTTCGGAGTGATCGGCATCGCCGCCGTGCTGTGCGGGGCGGTCGTAATCGCGCTCCGGTGGCCGTAGCAGTCGCACACGTTTCAGCCACCCCAGCGCGGGGCGTTGCCGGCGGGCTTTCGGTTCTCGGCAGCCACGGCAAGCCCCGGTGGGGGGACAAGCGGCCGATGTACGACCAGCATCTCGATGCGATCTTCGCGATGTTTCCCGACGCGCAGTTCGTACACCTGGTACGGGATCCGCGAGCGACGGTCGCGTCGGTCCGGCGGGTCGGCTGGAGCGGCGGCGACGTCGTGGCGCCGACGGAGCTGTGGGGTAGGTCGCTGCGCGCGGTCGACGCGTGGCGCGGCCGGTTGGCCCCCGACCAGCTCCTGGAGATCCGCTACGAAGACCTCGTGATGGAGCCCCGGGCGACCATGGAGAGGGTCTGTGGCTTCCTCGGGCTCGCGGCCGAGGGCATCGACAACATGCTGGCCTTTCACGAGCACGGGGACATACCGCAGAACAGGCACCACTGGCAGGTGTCGCGGCCGGTGACGGCGGCCAGCGTACGTGCGCGGCCCGTGGCCGCCCGACTGACGAACGGCCAACGGGCCGCCGACTGAGTTACCGCGGGCGGCGTGCTGATCTGGACCGGTCGCGCCCAATTCCGCTTTCGGTTTCTCATGGCCACGCTGGTAACGCTCCAGCCCGGCCGTGTCGGCAGGGCGTGCGCTTTCTCGCCGTCGGACGCTGCCGGCACGCCGCCGGCAGCGAACCGGTCGTGGAACTCCACTGTGCGCTCACTCGTCATCGCGCCGGGACCGCCAGCGAGACCGGTGTTCACTGACCATCGATGCGATCGTCCGCTCGCGGTGGTACCGGTACGTTTCGTATGTTTCGGCACACGAGCGCGGGAGGAGGCACCGGGGTGGAGGAGCATCGGGGTGGTTGGCGGTGGCTCGCCGCGCTCGCCGTCGCGGCGGCGGTGGCCGGCGGGGTCGCCACGCGCGACGGGCACGATCCCAGCCCGGCGCAACCACCGGCTTCCAGTGCCGCGAGCGCGCCGAGATCAAGCCCACCCAGCCGGCCCGCGCCGACGTCGACCACCGACCACAGCCCCGCGCGCCTTGCCGCGCAAGTTGTCAAGCACGCGGACAGCGCCAGGGTCAACCCACACCTGCTGATGGCGATCGCGTACAACGAGTCAAACAAGCCGCACGACCCAGCCTTGGAGCGGGCGTGGCAGAAGATCAAACCGGACGCCGCGCTCGGGATCACGAACATGCACAAAGCCGCCTTCGACGAGGCCAAGCAGGGCCGCGGCTTCGCCGACCGAAACTGGCAGGAGCTCCCCGACGACCCGGACCTGGCCATCGAGGCCGCGGCCTGGCATCTACACGACCTAGCCGCCCAACTGCCGCCCACCTGGCCGGCCCCCTACACCAGGGACGAACTGCTCGCCCTAGGCTACAACGCCGGAGCAAACAACATGAAAGCGTTCGCCCACGGCGCCACACCGGGCGAGGTGGCCCAGTCGTACCTGGATCGCCTCCACGGAAACTGGACCACCGCCGGGGAGGCCATCCGGAGCCTGCCCTAGCCTCCGCCGCGAACCCACGATCTCGGCGACCCCGGTGCCCGCGTATCTCCCTCCGCGTCACGGACACTCCGCGACATTCCTGGCGGCGCGTGGAAACACGCCGGGGAGAACCTGCTGCTGGGGTATGAGTACCGGGCCTGCATCAAGCTCGGCACCCAGAACCTGACTGATCCAGCCGAGGCGATCAGCGACGCGTTCGAGCGAGTCTGCGTCGATCTGCGGAACAAGACCGAGGTCGGCCTGTACGGCTACCACCAGGTACCGCCCTCGCAGCGACTGTGGATCTGGCAGAAAGATCTTGAGCAGGCTCGTCGCGATCTCTCGATCACCCAGTGAGCTAGCGCGGGCAGCCAGGCCGCGGGCGCCCGGGTCGATGCCAGATCGTGGGACGGCGGGACTTCTGCCAGGGGGCGGCCGTCGCCCTCTACTCAACTTGCCGTCGGCGGCCGGCTGACTGGCCTCAATGTGCCGCTGTATCAAGAGCCCGGCCCTCTCGGACTGCGGCGCCGCTGCTGCCGGGGAATCGGTCACATGACGCCCACGCAGTGCTGCTGGACGACGACGGCTGCGTCGAGGGTGGCGGCGAGGACGAGGACGCCGGCGGTCACGCTGGCGAGGGTGAGCCGATGCGGGGGCGGGGAGCTTGGGTTCGGTGCCGGTTTCCAGCTGGCTGCTTCGGGCGTCCAAGGTGGGGGCCGAGGCCATCGCGGCGGCGGGTCTGACCCGAATCGAGGCATTCCGCAGCGGTCCGGCTACCCGCGGCTTGATGAGCGCCCGCTTGGGTCACCTGCCACGCTCGCGACGACTCCGGTCGTGGTGACACAGACGGTCCCGCGCGGACCAGCGGTTCAGCGGGATGCTGGGATCGAGGGCAGCTTCCAGGTGGACAACCCTGGCGGTGATGCCCTGATGGCAACGGTTGAACTCAGCAGAGTTGGACGACCGGCGGTCGCGCTGGCCAGATCGTCGCCCACTCGCTCGGGTAGTCGCTGCGGTGGTCGAGCACCGGACGAACCGCCTTGGGCCCGGGTCTCCGGGTCGTGTGTGCTTCGCATGAGACACAACCTTCCAAGGAAGGAGGTGGCATCAATCCCGGGATGGTTCGCAGATAATGTGAGCTAGTGCCTGGGTTTCCGTGTGTGCCTGTCTATGTCTGGGATGAGCCCGGAGCTGATGTTGTGCTGCATGACGGCGACATCGATGTCGTCGGGTACGGAAAGGGTCCCGGACGAGTTTGGGCGAGCATGAACGGGGCCCTCACCATCAGGTGGGAAGTCGATCTGCCACGCAGCCTGGCGCTTTCAGAAGTAACGCTGCGACTACTCCGCCCGGACATTGGAACCGTGGACGTGCCGGCGACGGTGAACCACAGCGCCGGTCGCGGGTGGATCGCCGGCGCGGAACCGACGTCAAATCGTGCCTTGACGCACATTGTTACGCATTGGGTGAACCTTCCGGAGATCCTGCCCGCCGAGCTACTGCGGAACGAGCATCGATCCTGGCACGGCCGCTGGGTGGGCGAGGGCGCCGGCTGGAGCATGACCCTGGACAGCCGGCCAGACCTCAGCCAGGTACTGTCTGCTGCGAAGGATTCCACCAAGCTGGTGCCCACTTACACGGGGGACCTGCGCCCGACCGATGGGTCGCCGTTCGCCCCGGCGGCAGCGGCGGACGTACTGTACGGGTGGCAGGTCGCGTTGTCCTTCGCGCTGGGCAGATGGGTCGCTCCCGCATTCCCGGTTGGCTTCGACGCCGACGGCCGCCGCGTCTGGGAGCAATGGGGTCCTTGGCGCTGCGACGCCACGTCCGGATACAGAAGCTGGTGGGACAGCCGCAACGGCCGCGACCTCGAGGACTTCGTGCGACTCTTCCTGCAGGCGTGGTCCGACCCTGACCGCCGCGACCTCATCTGGCATCTAGCCCATCACGTCATCGCGAGCAACCATGGCTCCACCACGCTCGAGGCGCGGATCATGCTCGTGCAGGCGACGCTGGAGTACCTCTCATGGGTGAAGTACGTGGTCCCCGGGCACCGGAGCCGCAGTGCCCATAAGAAGATGGGTGCCGCCGGCCGCCTAAAGGAGTTGTTGACCTCCGCGAACATTCCAGCCGACATCCCGACTGACTTTGGCGCCCTTGACCAGTACGCCGCCCAGGAAGGTCTGCCGGACGGGCCAGCAGTCACAACCTTCCTTCGTAACCGTCTCGTCCACCCAAAGGATGCCGGGGAGCCCTACCAAATCCAGGGCTTGATCTTCGAGGCTTGGGAACTGTCGATGCACTACGCGGAGCTTCTGCTGCTACACGAACTGGACTACCGCGGCGACTATGTACCACGATTCCCCGAGGACCGCTGGGCATATGACCGTGAGCCCGTTCCCTGGCTCTAACGAGAAAGGCGCGGGCTGTAATTTGTCTTTTTCCTTTGATGGGGCACTCGCGGCGAGGCCAAGATCGCGACATCGAGGTGCTGTGTGTGCTCGACGGTTCCGCATACGGCGGGGATCGGCCGTCTCGATGAGGGTTAGGTCCAGTACCCGTAGGGGAGCGGGCAGCAGACACCAGCGCGGGTTGTCCAAAGGCGCTCTGGATCGGCCACGGCACGATCGGGGCCGATGCCGGGGATTCGTGGCATGCTCGGGGACATTGGTGTGCTCGGTTTGCGATGAGGCGAGGCGTGCAGGCGAGGAACGGCCACCTGGGCGCGGGCGCGGGTGAAGACGAACTTCCGTTGGAAGACCTTCTCGCCCGCAGCCAGACCTTGCCGCTGTCCCCACCGATCAGCGCACCCGCAGGGCTTCCGTTCGATCAGCTAGCACCACGAGTGTTCGAGCGGCTTGTCGCGGAGGTGGTGTGGCGCGTCGATGGGATGAACAACGTCCGGATTTACGGCCGGTCGGGGCAGGATCAGGGTGGCCTCGATATCGTTGGCCGCCGCGGTACGTCTCTGCATGTGTATCAGGTACGCCGCGTTCGGGAGCTGACCCCGGGGGCGTTGAGGAAGGCGGTGGAGGATTTCGCCGTTCCGAAGCCTTCTCGGCGATCTCGGGGCGAGGAGTCACACCGGCGGTTCGATGCGGACCGGTTTGTGCTGGCGACGGCCCGCGTCGCCGACGACACTGCCGTTGAGGACGAGCTGGTCGACCTCCAGAGAAGATACGCCGACGATCTTGAGATCGACCTGTATGACCGCGGCCAGCTGTCGCGGATGCTGCGCGAGCGCGGTTCTCTGGTCAGGGGCATCTTTGGGCCGGATTGGGCGCGGGCGTTCTGCGGCCACGAGGCGCCATCCGCGCCGACGACACCAGACGGGCGCGCCCTTCTCAACGACCCGGTCGACGTGTTCGGTCTCGGTGACCTTTGCGCGAGCGCTGAGAATCTCGACGCGACGGACCCGGCCTCAGCGGCCGAAGGTTTTGCCGACCTTGCCCGGCGTCTGGAGGAGATGCAGTTCCCGAGCGGTGGGCGGCAGTGGCGGGCCCGTCAACGAGACGCCTACCACTCCGCGGGGGACATCGACCGCGCCTTCGCGACCACGATGCAGCTACTCCTTGACCAGTACGACGACGGCGAGGACCTGCACAGCGAGGCCAGCCAGGCGACTGTGCTTGCCGAGGTCCTGGGCAGGCCCGCGACCGAGGCCGCCGAGGTGGCCACCGCCATCGCCGATTGGGCCGAGCGTGGCTACGACTTGGGTCGGGTGACGCAGGCTCTCGAAGTCCTCGTCGCCGCCGACGACCCGTTGGCCGGACGGCTGGTCGTCACCGTTGCCGAGCAGGTCGTCGTCGACGAGTACCCGCCTGGCGCTGCGTCGGCGCTGTCCGCGCTGGCCTCGAGACTCGTCGGGCGTCTAGGCGAGAACCTCCGTGTGCGCCTGGAATGCTGCATCGCTGACCTGGCCGTCTCGGCAGGAGATGATCCCGCCGAGGCATTCGCCGGCCTCACCCGCCGTGCACTCGGCGGCTACTGCACAAGGCCTCTCGCCGCGCTGATCCTGCGGCGCAGCGGTCGCGCGCTCGCCTTCGCCGGCCGCCGCAGTGAGGCCGTCGAAGCCTATCGCCGGGCCGTGCTGGACGCAGCCGAGTCCGACCACGGCGGCGACGCGCGAGACGCCCTGCGCGCGATCTCTTACCTTTCCGACATCGGTAGCCGGGATGAACCCCTGCGATCCGCCCGGTCCATACCCACGCTTACCCGGCTGGGCAGCGAGTTCCAGATCGTCGCCGGCGGGCTGGGCGCCGCCCGGCACGCCGCCGCCGCGGTACTCGTCGTGCTGGTGACCGTGGCGTTCATGGGCCTGTCGATCGCGGCCACCCGGATGCTGTTCACACCCAGCCTGCCGACGCCCAGCCCGGCCGCCGTCCCCCAGCCGGCTGCCGCAACGGCCCCGGGACCGCGACCGGGACCGGCGTCGGCGGCGATGCCGGCGCAGGTGGGGCGGGGCGAGCCCAGCGCGTGGATGGTCGCGCCGGTGGTCGCCGGCGTCGTCGCCCTGCTGGTCCTCGGGGTGCATCCACCCGATGCGCTGGCCGCGCTGCTCGAACGCGGAGTCGCCCTGCTCGGGGGTGGGGTATGACCGAGATCGTGGGGCTGGGTGAGGTGGCGTCGCTGCGCGACGAGCTGGCCCGGCGTCTGGCCGGCGGGCAGCGGTTCGCCGGCCTGTACGGCGCCGACCACGACGGCGGTGTGCGGTTGACCGCCCTGGTCGCCGCCGACGGCGACGTGGCCGAACTCGACGCGGACCTGCCCGCCGACGCCGCGGCCTATCCGGCGTTGACGCCGTCGGTGCCGGCCGCGTTCTGGTACGAACGCGAGATCCACGACCTGTTCGGCGTCGCCCCGGACGGGCATCCCCGGCTGGATCCGCTGGTGTTGCCGCTGCTCCAGGCGGACCCGGTGCGTCCCCGCCCAGGCGCGGAGAAGAACCCGCAGCGACTCGATCCGGACGAGCACGCGCTGCCCCGCCATGTCATGGGACCCGGGGTGTTCACTATCCCGCACGGCCCGGTCCGCTCCGGGGTGTTCGAGTCGGTGGAGTACCTCGTCGAAACCCCGGGCGAGGACATTCCGCACTTGAACATCCGGGTGTTCTACAAGCACCGCGGCATCGAGAAACGGTTCGAGCACATGGCACCGGCCGATGGGGTGCTGCTGGCCGAACGGGTCGAGGGCATCGCCTCGGTGGCGCACGCCCTCGCCTACTGCCACGCGCTCGAGCGGCTCGCCGGCTGCGTGCCGCCGTGGCCTGCCCAGCTCGTGCGGGTGCTGTACGCCGAGCTGGAACGGATCGCCAACCACCTGGACGCAGCCCTGAAGCTGGCCGACGCCGCCGGCCTGGCCGTCGCCGTGGCCCGGTTCGGCTGGCACAAGGAACGGGTGCTGCGCCTGGTGGGGCGGCTCGCCGGGAACCGGTTCGGCCGCGGCGTCGTCGTACCCGGCGGCGTATCCCGCCTGCCCGCCCTCGGCCCGGCCGCCGCGCTGGCCGAGCTGAACGGGCTGCAGCGCAACATCGACGTCGACGCGGCCCTGCTGATGGGCACCTCGTCATTCCTGGACCGGCTGCGCACCACCGGGCCACTGCCGGCCGACCGCGCCCGCGCGCACGGCGCCCTCGGCCCGGTCGGCAAGGCCTCCGGCCACGCCTGCGACGCCCGCGACGACCGGCCGTACGACGCCTACCCCACGCTGGGCGCGGCCCCGCGCCGCCGCTACGACGACGGGGACGCGCTGGCCCGGCTGCGGGTGCGCTGGGACGAGGTCCGCGAGTCGTTCCACCTGCTCCGCCAAGTCGTCGACCAACTCGATGACATCCACGACCCGACCGTCCGAGCCCCCGTGGAGGTGGCCGGCGGGCGCGCGGTCGGGTGGGCGGAGGCCCCCCAGGGCGAGGTTCTCTACGCCGTCCAGGTCACCGACGGCCGCGTGGCGCGCTGCAAACCCCGCTCCGCGTCGTTTCACAACCTGGTGCTCTTCCACGAGGTCTTCGTCGGGGACATCCTCACCGACTTCCCGTTCAGCGAGGCCAGCTTCGGCCTGTCGATCGCGGGGGTGGCGCTGTAGCGATGTGGGTATTTCGCGGCCTGCGCAACGGAGTCGTCACCACCCGGTGGCCCCGCCGACCCGACCGGTACTTCACCGACTGGCACGGCGTCGCCACCATCCGCGATCACCCCAGTCTCCCGCCCGGCGATATCGAGGGCCTGGCGGAGCTGTGCCCGACCGGGGCCATCCACACCGCGCCCGGCAACGGCGGGCCGGACGACGAGCAGCCGGGGAGGCGGGTGGGCGTCGATCAGGGGCGCTGCATCGGCTGCGGCCGCTGCATCCAAGCGCGCCCTGACCTGTTCGCCTGGTCGGCCGGCGCCGGCGTGGCCGCGCTCGCACGGCAGGCGCTCGTCGTCCCGGCCGTGGCGGAGACCGACGAGACGCTCGCCGAGCTCCGCGACGACCTGCGTACCCGGGTGCGGGCGCTGGGCCGCTCCGTGCACGTCCGCCACCTCGACGTCGGCTCCGACGGCAGCGACGAGTGGGAGGTGCTGGCGCTGCTCAACCCCGTGTACGACGTGCACCGCCTCGGCATCTTCTTCACCGCCACCCCCCGCCACGCCGACATTCTGCTGGTCACCGGCGCCGGCGCACGCGGCATGGCCGCCCCGCTGCGCCGCACCTACCAGGGCATGCCCGACCCCAAGGTCGTCATCGCCGCCGGCACCGACGCGGTCAGCGGCGGCCTGACCGCCCCCTCCTACGCGATCGCCGGCGGAGTCGGCGGCCTGGTGCCGGTGGACGTGTGGGTTCCCGGGTCGCCGCCCAGCCCGTTCAGCGTGCTGCACGCCATCCTGCTGGCCCTCGGCCGCCTTCCCGGCCCGCCCGGCAGACGCCGCCGGACCGACAAAACCGGTAAGACCGGTAAGGAGCCGCGGCCGTGACCGCCGTGTTCCTGGCGGGTCTGGCGCTGCTGGCCGCGGCCGCGCTGCTCGACCTGGCCGCGGGGGTACGGCGGCTGCTGGCCGGCATACCGTATCTGCTGGGCGTCGCCGGCTCCGCCTGCCTGCTGGCCGCCGGGGCGGGCGCCCTGGCCGGCCACGGCCTGCGTGTCGACCTCGGCGCCGCGCTGGGCTTGGGGTCCAGCCACCTGGCCGCCGACCCGCTGTCCGGGCTGTTCCTGGTCGTGGCGTTCGGCGCCGCCGTGCCGGTCTCGCTGGCCTTCGCCAGCTGGGCAACGAGCCAGCCCGACGCCGGCTCCGGGGCGGAGCCGGGCGGGGTGCGGCGCCGTGGGGTGGCCGCCGCCTACGCGTTGACGCTCGCCGCAGTTGCCGTCATCGTCACCGCCGGTGACGCGTTCGTGTTGCTGTTCGCCTGGGAGGCGCTCACCATCGCGTTCTTCCTCCTCGCCTGCTTCGGGCGGCAGCGGGAGGGCCGGACGGGCGCCGCGCTGATAACCCTGGTCTTCGGCAAGGTCAGCGGCGTCGCGCTGCTGCTCGGTCTGCTGATGCTGGCCGCCGGCTCCGGGTCGCTCACCCTCGACACCTTCCATACGGTGCCGCCCGGCCTGGCGCACACGGCCGCCTACGCGCTGCTGGTGGCCGGCTTCGCGGTCAAGGTGGGGCTGGTGCCGGTACACGTGTGGCTGCCCCGGGGCTACACCGCCGCCCCCGGGCCGGCCCGCGCCCTGATGGCCGGGGTGGCGGTCAACGTCGGCTTCTACGGGCTGTGGCGGACCCTGGCGCTGCTCGGCCCCCCGCCCGGCTGGCTGGTCACCGCCGTCCTGCTGCTCGCCGGCCTTACCGCCATCCTCGGCATCGCGCACGCCGCCGTGCACACCAACCTGCAGCGGGTGATCGCCTACTCCAGCGTGGAGAACACCGGGCTGATCCTCGCCGGCTACGGCGTCGCCCTCGTCGGCGCCATCCTGCACAACACGCCGCTGGTCGCGGTCGGGCTGCTCGCCGCGACCCTCCAGCTCGTCGCACACGTCGCCGCCAAATCGCTGCTGTTCACCGCGAGCAGCGGCATCGAAGCGGCAGCCGGCACCAGCGAACTGGACGCCCTGCGCGGCGCCGCCCGCCGAACACCGTGGAGCGGCACCGGCTTCGCCGTCGGCGCGCTCACCCTCGCCGGCCTCCCTCCGACCGTCGGGTTCGTGTCCGAATGGTTCCTGCTCGAGGCGCTGATGCAGCAGTTCCGCCTCCCCGGGCTGGGTTTCAAGCTGGTCATGGCGTTGGCCGGCGCGGCGGTAGCTCTCACCGCCGGGTTCGCCGGGGTGACGTTCGTCCGCCTGCTCGGCCTCGTCGTCCTCGGGCCCGCGCCCCCAGCCACGCCCAGCACCCAGCGGGACGTCGGGGTCGCCGGCCGGGTCGGAATCGTGACGCTCGCTCTCGGCTGCCTGGCCGTCGCCGCCGTATCCCCCTGGGAGATCCGGATGCTCGCCGCCGGGCTCGCCCCACTCGTGCCGGCCGAGGTGACGCTCGGCGCGCTGAAGTCCCCGTGGGTGCTGCAGCCGGTGTTCGACGAGTTCTCCATTCTCTCGCCGTCCTGGCTGTGGATCGCGATGCCGGCGCTGCTCGCCCTGGTCGCGGCGGTCACCTTGCTCGCCTCCGGGGCGCGCCCGCTGCGTGTCCGCCGGGTGCCGGCGTGGCGGTCGGCGACCGCCGGTGTCGAAGGCGCCGACCAGTACACCGCCTTCGGCTACACCAACCCCACCCGCCGGGTGCTGGCCAACGTCCTGCTGACCCGCGCCGAACTCCGGCAACTCGACCAACGAACCGAGCAACAGACCGAGCACCCCGCGGCCGACGGACCCCGCCCGGCTGGCCCCCGGCTCGGCTACACCTCCGACGTCGTCGAAGTCGTCGAGCAGTTCCTCTACCGACCCCTCGCGCGGCCGCTCCTCGTGCTCGTCAAACTCGCCAAACGTCTCCAGTCCGGCCGACTCGAGGCCTACATCGCCTACATGCTCATTGCACTCATCGCCGTCCTCGCCGTCGTTACCGCGCTGGCATAAACCCAGGGAGTCTCATGGACGTCGAGATCATCGTCGAGATCCCCAAAGGCTCACGCAACAAGTACGAGATGGACCACGCCAGCGGACGCATCCGGCTGGACCGCATGCTGTTCACCGCCACCCAATATCCCCTCGACTATGGCTTCATCGACGACACCCTGGCCGAAGACGGCGATCCGCTGGACGCGATGGTCCTCCTCGAAGAACCCACCTTCCCCGGATGCGCGATCACGGTAAGGCCGGTCGGCGTCTTCTGGATGCGCGACGAACACGGACCCGACGCGAAAATCCTCGCCGTCCCCGCGCGTGACCCACGCTTCGTAGGCGTCCAAGACCTGACCGACGTCCCCGCCCATCTGCGCGCCGAGATCGGTCACTTCTTCGACGTCTACAAGCAGCTCGAACCGGGCAAAGGCACCGACGTGCGCGGCTGGCAGGATCGCGTCGCGGCCGGCCGCGAGATCACTGCCGCCCTCGCACGCGCCCTGCACCGCCAACAGCCAGACGAGGCGGCCGGCACACGGTGACCCAACTCGCCCTCACCCGGGAAACGCGCCGCGCTGCGTACTGCTTCGCTGGCCTCGCCCTCCTCACCACCCAAGTACGGAGGCGCGGCCGGCTCACCCGGATCGACGAACAGGTCATGAACCATCTCATGCACCTTCCGCGACCAGGCACCGAAATCGCCCGCGCCGTCACCGAACTCGGCGCCCCACGTGTCGCTCTCTCCCTGGCCGCCGCGGCCTGCGCCGCCCGCCTCACCCACAACCTCGCCCGCCGCCACCACCCGCTGGAAGCCGTCACCCCGCTGCTCACCCTGGCCTCCGGCGTGGCGGTGCGGCGGCTGCTGTGCGACGCGATCGCCCGGCCACGACCCCTCGCCGCCGGCTGGCGCGTCCAACCCGAAGGCCACAGCTTCCCCTCCAAACACACCGCTACCGCAACCCTCGCCGCAGGCGTTCTCGCCGGCAGAAACCGCAAAGCGCTCACGCTCGCCGCCGCGGGCGGAGGACTCGTCGGCAACACCCGCCTCTACCTCGGCGTGCACTGGCCCACCGACATCGCCGCCGGCTGGCTCTTCGGCCTCGGCTGGCTCTATCTCACCCACAGCCGAACACGCACTCGGGTTTAGACGCCCCAATCCTTATACGACCGGGCGACCCCGCCCGGAGGATCGAGCACGGCCCATCCAGAATCGCGTCTGGCCTAGTGTCCTGCGCCTGAAGTTCGACGAGATAATGTACGGTCTCTGTCATGCCTGGACGTGGCCGCCCGAAAGAGCCGCTGGTGTTGTCGGGGGAGGAGCGGGAGACGCTGCTGCGCTGGTCGCGCCGGGCGAAGTCGT
>WHSR01000103.1 GCA_009379995.1 Streptosporangiales bacterium | reverse complement strand
TGGGGGCGGAGGCGGAGCGGCCGCCGTTGCCGGAGTTGGAGTGGAATCTTGTTCCGGGTGAGCAGGTGTATCTCACCAAGCGGTGGCAGCGGTGTAATTACGCCCAGGCGATGGAAGGCGAAATCGACTCCAGCCACAGCGGCTTCCTCCATCAGCGGTATGACCAACCGCATCGAGGTCCCTGGATGACCGAGGAGCGGGGGCAACTGTACAAGATGCGGGACAAGCACCCGCGATTCGAGACGCTGGACACCGACTACGGAGTGCTCATCGGCGCCCGACGGAACGCCGAGGAGGACAGCTACTACTGGCGTATAACCCAGTTCCTGATGCCCTTCCACACGATCATCCCGCCCTACGGTAAGGATCCGGTATTCAGCGGCCACGCGTGGGTGCCGATGGACGACGAGAGCACCATGGCGCTCTGCTTCTCCTATCACCCCACCAGACGCCTCGCGGAGCGGGAGCTCAGCATGTTGCGAGAAGGTCGCAAAGGGGAAGAGGGACTGCATCCCACAGTAAACGCGTTCGTGGCGCCGAGGCTGGTCCCCGGAGACGACGACTGGCGGATGCGGCTGAACATGGGTAACGACTACGAGGTCGACTGGATGGCGCAACGCGTCACGCGGTTCTCCGGCCTGCCGGGGATATGGCCGCAGGACGGGGCGATGCAGGAGGGGATGGGGGCGATCTACGACCGCACCCAGGAGCACTTGGGCGCCAGTGACACCGGCATCATCCGGATGCGGCGGCGCCTGATCCGAGCGGCCAAGGCACTGCGGGACGAGGGGATCGCTCCACGCGGGGTGACAGCGGCGGAAGAGTACCGGGTGCGCTCGGCGGCGTTGGTGCTACCGCGGGAAACCCCTTGGGTAGCCGGATCCGCGCCGTTCCGAGCGATCACCCCCGGAGTCAACTACGACGCTGCCTAGTGCCTGCCCCGGTCGCCGGGAGATCCCGGAACTTGAGGTGTGGCCATATAGGGGCGTAGTGAAATGGTGACCCTATGCCTTCCTACCGGGGAGTCGCGGCGTCGCCGAAGGCGGGTCGGTTGTTGCGGCTGGGGTTGCCGCGCGATCCACAGGCGGTCCCGCATCTGCTCGCCCTTGTAGTCTCGACGGTCGCCACGGTGCTGATCACCCGCGGACTGCTCGCCGCCACCGGCTACCCTCAGGTCGGCGGCGGTGGGCTGCACGTCGCGCACGTGTTGTGGGGCGGCCTGCTGATGCTGGTGGCGCTGGTGGCGCTCCTGTCGTTCGCCGGGCCGGTGGCACGGCCCGGTGCCGCGGTGCTGGGCGGCGTCGGGTTCGGGCTGTTCATCGACGAGATCGGTAAGTTCGTCACCAGCGACAACGACTACTTCTACCGGCCGGCCGCAGCGATCATGTACGTGGTGATCGTGCTCTTGGTGCTCGGGGTGCACTGGCTGCATGGCCGCCGGCCACACCACCCGACCGAGCACCTCGCGGGCGCGGTCGACCAGGCGGTCTCGGGCGTGGTCGGCGGGTTCACCCCGGAGCGCCGCGCGCAGGCGCGGGCGCAGCTCTCCCGCGCGGCCGGCGCGCCGGGCGCTCCAGAGACGGCGGCGCTGCTGCGGGTCATACCCGACGACACCGCCGAGCTGTTCGACCCCACGCACCGCGTCCGTCAGCTGGTGCGGATGATCGCCGACCGGTTCCTGGCGGCCCGCGCCACCGCCTGGTTCGCGGTCGCGGTGCTGCTGCTCGCGTCGATCTTCGTGGGACTGCAGTACCTCGTCGGCCTGTTGCTCGCGGTCCTGCCCTGGACTCCAGGTCCGATGGTGACGGTGCCGCGACTGCTTACCGCCCTCAGCGCCTGCGTGGCGGCGGGAATGGCTGGCGCCGGTGCCTGGCGGTTGCGCCGCGACCGGAGATACGCCTTCACCTGGTTCCAGCGGGCGACGCTGCTGAACCTGCTGCTGACCCGGGTGTTCGACTACGCCGCCAACGAGTTCGACGCGGTCGGCGCCACCGTCGTCGACCTGCTGCTGCTCGCCGTCATAACCGCCGAGCTGGCCCGCCTGCGCCGCGCCGAACATTCGCCCCAGGGCGGATAACCGAGACGGGCAGCCGTCTGGTCGAGGCCCGGATGGCTCAGCCGACGCGCCGGTCCACCCAGGTCGTCGCGACGTCGAAGAACTTGTTCCGGTTGCGGGCCAGATTGAGGCTGTGCGACGCGTTGGGAAGCACGTAGGTGTCCAGTGAGGCCGCCGCGGTGAAGCGTGGGCCGACGAGGATCGGGCGCAGGTGGACGAGCTGTACAGGCAGGCCACCGCCCCCATCGTGCCGCGCACACGGGATCGGATAGCCCGCTTCTTCGACGGGTTCGAGCTTGTGGAGCCCGGCCTCGTCGATGTGCAGGTCTGGGGAACCGACCTGGTCGAGAATCCCAAGGACAGCGTGCAGTACGTGGGCGTCGGGCGTAAACCGGAGTAGAGCGGCCGGCCTCAACCGGGACTAATCCCGGGGCGCACCCTGCTAAAATTTCGGCGACCGGAGCTCCTCATTAGTGAGTTCGGGTTCTCATCCCACGGCCGACGTCAGGATCGCGTCGAGAGGTCCGTCTGTCCGGCCTGGCGGGGGTACGTGCTACATCAACGCGAACCGTGTCAATCCGGTTGGAGAACCATGCTTGCACGCGAGCTGGCCACGCCCATCCCGGTGGTGGACCTCGACGCCGAGCTTTTCAGAGCGGCCCGGCTGCTGACAGAGCAGCAACTGCCGGGGCTGATCGTCACCGACGACGCGGGCCGGCCGCTTGGCGTCCTGCCCGGCTCGCAGGTGCTCGGCTCCCTGCTTCCGCGCTACGTCCAAGAAGATCCCTGCCTGGCTCGCGTCTACGACGAGAAGGCGGCCGACGGGTTGTGCGGCCGGCTCGCCGGGTTCCGGGTCCGCGACGTCATGCCCCCGAAGCCTGCCGAGCTGCCCGTGGTCAGGGGTGACGCCACCGCCGTGGAGATCGCCGCCATCATGGCGCGCATGCACTGCCCGCTGGTCGCCGTCATCGACGGGGGCAGCATGGTCGGTGCGGTGACGGCCGCCTGTCTGCTCGACCGGATCGTCCCCGCCTTTTCCCCGGCATGACGCCACGGTGCGCGCCGCCGGGGCTCAGCTCAGGTTGAAGGCGTGCGTGGCGGTTGCGCCGCCGTCGGCGACGAACTCGGCGCCGGTGCAGTACGAGCTCTCGTCGCTGCCGAGGAACACCGCCAGCTCGGCGATCTCCTCGGGCCGGCCGATCCGCCGCAGCGGTACCTTCTTGCCGGCCCAGGACAGGTCGGCGTCCGGGCCGCCTGCCGCGTCGTACACCATCTGGGTCTCGATCATCCCGGGGTGCACGGAGTTCACCCGAATCCCGCGGTCGCCAAGCTCGGTCGCGGCGACCTTCGTCATGCCGCGGATGGCGAACTTGCTGGCCGAGTACGCGACCAGGTACGGCATGCCGGCGAGGCCCTCGATGGAGGACACGTTGATGATGGAACCGCCGCCGCGCCGTGTCATCTCCGGGATCACGGCGCGCATGCCCAGGAACGTGCCGACCTGGTTGACCCCGATCACCCGCTCGTAGTCGGCGAGGCGCGTCTCCTCGATGGCCGAGAAATGCAGCACGCCCGCGTTGTTGACCAGGATGTCCAGGCCGCCGAGGCCGCGCACCGCGTCGGCCACCGCGGCGGCCCAGTCGTCCTCGGCCGACACGTCCAGGTGCCGGTAGACGGCCGCGTCACCGAGGTCGGCGGCCAGCCGGGCGCCGTCGGCGTCGGCGACGTCCGCTACGACGACGCGGGCGCCTTCCTCGACGTAGCGGCGGGCGGCGGCCGCCCCCTGGCCGCGCGCGGCCCCGGTGATCAGCGCGATCTTCCCCGCCAGCCGTGCCATGCCACCTTCCCGGGGTCCGCCTACATCAGCTCATCGGTCAACGGGAGCAGCACGGTCTTCAGTTCCGTGTACGCCTCGAAGGCCGCCAGCCCGCCCTCACGACCGAGGCCCGACTGCTTGTATCCGCCGAACGGCACATGCGGCTCGAGCTGGAAGCCGTTCACGCCGACCAGCCCGGCACGCAACGCACGGGCCACCCGGAAGGCTCGTTTCGCGTTGCCCGTGTAGACGCCCGCGCCGAGGCCGTACTCGGTGTCGTTGGCCAGCCGGACCGCCTCCTCCTCGTCGGCGAACGGTACGACAGCGAGCACCGGTCCGAAGATCTCCTCCTGCGCGATCGTCGACGCGTTGTCGGCGTCGGCGAAGATCGTCGGGGCGACGAAGTTGCCTGCGCACAGCTCGCCCGCGAGCCGTTCGCCGCCGATCACCAGCCGCGCCCGCTCCTCCCGGCCGCGGGAGATGTGGCCCAGCACCCGGTCGAGCTGCCTCTCGTTGATCAGGGGACCGGCCAGGACCGACGGGTCGAACGGGTCGCCGTACGTGATCATGCCGGCCATACCCTGCGCCGCGTCCAAGAACTCGTCGTACACGGTGCGGTGCACCAGCGCCCGGGTGTGTGCCACGCACGCCTGCCCGGACAGCCCCATGGTCACCGCGCCCATGGTGGTCATCGCGGCCAGCCCGACGTCCTCCGCGTCCTCGAACACGATCGCCGGGCTCTTGCCGCCCAGCTCCAGCGACACCCGCTGCAGCATGCCGGCGGAGGCCTGCACGATGCGACGGCCGACCTCGCGGCTCCCGGTGAAGCTGATCTTGTCCACCCCCGGATGGGCGATCAGCGCCTCGCCCGTCGGGTCGCCGGGACCGGTCACCACGTTGACCACACCGTCCGGCAGGCCGGCCTCGGCCAGCAGGTCGACCATGCGGAGCACGCAGAACGTCGCGTACTCCGAGGGCTTGAGCACCACGGTGCACCCCGCCGCCAGCGCCGGCGCGAGCTTCTGGGCGAACAATACGAACGGCGCGTTCCAGGGCAGGATCGCGGCGACAACGCCGACCGGCTCCCGGAACGTCATCGCGATGTGGTCGCCGCCCTGGTACGGCGGAAGGGTCTGCCCGCCGGCCTTGTCCACCCAGCCGGCGTGGTGATCGAAGGCGTCGGCGGCCATGTCGACGGAGGTGGCGTAGATGCCGCCGAAGGACAACGGCACGCCGTTGTCCAGGGCCTGGAGACCCCGCAGCTCGTCGGCGTGGGTGCGGAGCAGCTCCGCGTAGCGGTGTAGGAGCTTGACCCGCGCCCCGGCCCGTTCGCGCGACCAGGCGTCGAACGCCCGGCGCGCCGCCGTCACGGCATCCTCGACGTCCGGCGCCCCGGCGACGGCGAACCCGCCGACGGTCTCGCCCGTTGCGGGATGCCGATGGGTCCAGGTAGAGCCGTCGTGCGCGGCACGCCACCGGCCGTCGACGTACAGCAGGCCGTCCTTCAGCCCCAGCTCCTCGCGGCGCGGCTGCACGGTCAGCGTCATGTCTCAGTCCTCCGTTCGCGCCGCAGGGCCGGGTGGGGGAGGTGGGGCGAAGTGGCCGCCGACGGCGGCGTCCAGCTCGGAAAGCGTCCAGGTCGAGCCGCTCGCCTGGAATCGCCGTTCCACGGTTGGCGGAGCCAGCAGCTCGACCGTCCCGCCGTGCACCACGAAGACCTGACCGTTGATCGTCTCCGCCGCCGGGGAGGCCAGGTAGGCAACGAACGGCGCCACGTGCTCGGCGGAAAGCGGATCCGGCCCCTCGCGCGGTGCCGGGCCGAAGATCGGTTCGGTCATGCCGGTACGCGCCCTCGGGCAGATCGCGTTGGCCCGAACGCCGTACCGCGCCATGCCGCGCGCGGTGGACAGCGTCAGCGCCACGATGCCCGCCTTCGCGGCGGCGTAGTTCGGCTGGCCCGGCGGTCCCAGGAGGTATGCCTCGGACGCGGTGTTCACCACCCGCCCGTAGACGGGCCGGCCCTCCTCCTTGGAGCGCCCGCGCCAGTACGCCGCGGCGTTGCGGGTCAGCAGGAAGTGCCCGCGTAGATGCACCCGGATGACCAGGTCCCAGTCCTCGTCGGACATGTTGAACAGCATCCGGTCGGCCGTCAGCCCGGCATTGTTCACCACCACGTCCAGGCGGCCGAACCGGTCGACGGCGGTGCGCACCAACGCGTCGGCGGTCGCCCGCTCGGCCACGTCCCCGGTGACCAGCGTCGCCTTCGCGCCGAGCGCCTCGATCTCTTCGAGAACCGTGCCGGCTGACTCGCTGACGTCGTTGACCACGACGTCGGCGCCCGCCGACGCCAGGGCGAGAGCCTCCGCTCTCCCCAGGCCGGCGGCCGCGCCGGTCACGACGGCGGCCATCCCGGCCAGGTCCATCAGCCGAGCACCACGATCTGCCGGATGACGTCGCCCCGTGCGCTGCGCAACGCTTGGAGCCCGTCGTTGATCTCGTCGAGGGAAAGCCGCCGGCTGATCATTCCCTCCAGGTCCAGCCGGCCGGCACGCCACAGGTCGAGCATCCGATGGAAGTCGCGGCGAACGTCGGCCGACCCGTAGAACGAGCCGAGGATCCTCTTCTCGTGCAGGAACAGCTCCTGGGCGCTGAACTCCACCATCGCGTCGGCGCGGCCGGCGCCCACGACCACCACGGTGCCGCCCCGCCTGGCCGCGTCGAACGCGGACCGGATCGTCGCCGGGGCACCCACTGCCTCGAACGCGTAGTCGAACCCCTCGCCCCCGGTAAGCTGCTGCGCCGTCTCGGCGAGGCCGTCCGGTGTCGTCGCGTGCGTGGCGCCGAAGCGCCTGGCAACGTCGTGCTTGTCGACCACGGGATCGACCGCGACGATCTGGCTCGCTCCCGCCAGCCGCGCACCCTAGATGACCGAGATACCAACCCCGCCGCAGCCGATCACCGCCACGGCCGAGCCCGGCTGCACCTTGGCCGTGTTGACGACCGCGCCCACGCCGGTCATCACACCGCAGGACACCAGGCATGCGACGTCGAACGGGACGTCGTCCGCGATCTTGACCGCGCCGGCGGCCGGCACCACGAGCTCCTCGGAGAACGTGCCGAGGCCGCCGAAGCCGAACGCCGGCGTACCGCCGACGTTGAACCGGGGTGTGGTGAACGCGGCGATCGCGTACACCGCGCACAGGTTCGGCTGACCGCGCAGGCAGCTCGCGCACCCCCCGCACGGCGGGACGAACGAGACCAGCACGTGGTCGCCGGGCGCCAGATGGTCGACCGCCTCTCCGACCTGGACCACCTCGCCGGCGCCCTCGTGACCGATCACCCCCGGTGCCAGCGCCGGCAGCGTCCCGTCCATCGCCGACACGTCGCTGTGGCACACGCCTGACGCCCGGACTCGGATGCGTACCTCGTCGCGGGCCGGGCCGACGGTCGTGACGTCGTCACGTACCTCGAGCTTGTCGTCACCGATCTGATGCAGAACTGCCGCCTTCACGGAAGTAGTAGAACACGTTCTCATTACTACGTCGAGACCGCTGGCGGCCTTTATAGCCAGCGGGATAGGTTCTATAGAACCGATTCCATCTTGGGAGGGCGGATGCGGATCTGGTACTCGCCGGAGCAGGAGCGGCTGCGGGCCGAGCTGCGGGACTACTTCGCCCGGCTCATGACACCGGAGCGGCGCGCGGCGCTCACCATGAGCGACGGCGAGTACGGCGACGGCTCGGCCTACAAGGAGACGGTGCGGCAGTTGGGCCGGGACGGCTGGCTGGCGCTGGGCTGGCCGGTCGAGTACGGCGGCGGTGGCCGCTCGATGCTCGAGCAGCTCGTCTTCACCGACGAGGCAGCCGTGGCCGGCGTACCCGTGCCCTTCCTGACCATCAACACGGTCGCACCGACGATCATCCGGTTCGGAACGCCGGAGCAGAAACGGCTCTACCTGCCGAAGATCGCCGCGGGCGAGATCCACTTCTCCATCGGTTACTCCGAGCCGGAGGCGGGCACCGACCTGGCGTCGCTGCGCACCCGGGCGGTCCGGGATGGCGACAGTTATGTCATCAATGGGCAGAAGATGTGGACCAGCCTCATCCAGTACGCCGACTACGTGTGGCTGGCCTGCCGGACCGACCCCGACGCCCCGAAGCACAAGGGCCTGTCCATCCTGATCGTGCCCACCGACTCGCCCGGTTTCTCGTGGACCCCGGTGCGTACGGTCGCCGGGACCACGACGAGCGCCACCTACTATTCCGACCTGCGGGTGCCGGTGACCGCGCTGGTCGGCGAGGAGAACGCCGGCTGGCCGCTGATCACCAACCAGCTCAACCACGAACGGGTAGCGCTCACCTCCGCCGCCCCGATCACGGCGGCGCTCGGGGAGGTGATCGAATGGGCGCGCGGTGCCAAGCTCCCGGACGGCCGCCGCGCCATCGACCAGGAATGGGTTCAGATCCACCTGGCCCGCGTGCACGCCAAGGCCGAGTTCCTCAAGCTGCTGAACTGGAAGATCGCCTGGGTGTCGAGCACGCCCCACAGCCGGCCGACGCGTCGGCGACGAAGGTATTCGGCACCGAGTTCGCCACCGAGGCGTACCGGCTGCTGATGGAGGTGCTCGGCCCGATCGCCGGGCTGCGCGGCGACGCACCGGGAGCCGCGCTGCGCGGCAAGATCGAGCGGTTGCACCGTTCCTCGCTCATCCTCACCTTTGGCGGCGGCACCAACGAGATCCAGCGCGACATCGTGGCGGCGGCCGCGCTGGGGCTGCCCGTCGCCGGCCGCCGTTCCCGCTCTCGGCCGTGATCTTGCAGAAACGTTCGGAGGCCGCATGGATTTCTCCCCGACCGAGGCGCAGCGGGATCTCGCCGCCCTCACCCGCCGCATCACGTCCGACCGGCTCGATCGGGACTTGTGGACTGAGCTCGGCCGGGCCGGCGTGCTGGCCGCCGGCCTCCCGGAGTCCGTCGGCGGGGCCGGATTCGACCTGCTGGAACAGTGCAGCGTGCTGGTCGAACTCGGTCGCGCCGTCGCCTCGGTCCCGTACCTGCCGTCGATAGTCATGGGCGCCTCCGCCGTCGCCCGGTTCGGCGACGCCGAGCAGCGCGGCCGATGGGCGGCGCCGGCCGCGGAGGGGCGGGCGGTGCTCACCGCGGCGTTGACCGAGGAGCATGCCGACGACCTGGATACCCCGGCGGCCAGGGCGCGCCGCGCCGCGCGAGGCTGGTCGCTGACGGGGGCGAAGACGACGGTGCCCGCCGGTGCGGTCGCGGATCTGTACCTGGTTCCCGCGGCGGCCGAGGAAGGGCTCACCGTCTTCCTCGTGACCCCGCGCGACCGTGGAGTCGCCGCCGCGCGGCAGGCGATGGTGGACGGAGACGACGCCGCGTTGCTGACGTTCGACGACGTGCCCGTGGCGGACGACCGGGTGCTCGGCTCGCCGGGCGGTGGGGCGGAGATCGTGGCCTGGCTGGCGACCCGCGGCACGATCGGATGGTGCGCCGTTCAGCTCGGCGTGGTCGAACGGGCCCTCGAGCTGACCGCCGAGCACGCGCGGGGCCGGGTGCAGTTCGACCGGCCGATCGGCAGCTTCCAGGCGGTGTCGCAGCGGCTCGCCGACGCCTACATCGACGTGGAGGCGATCCGCCTCACGCTGTGGCAGGCGGCCTGGCGTGCCTTCGAGGGACTTCCGTCCGCCGCGGAGGTCGCTACCGCGAAGTTCTGGGCAGCCGACGGCGGGCACCGGGTCGCGCACACCGCCGTGCACGTACACGGCGGTATGGGCATCGACCTCGACCACCCTGTGCACAGGTACTTCCTCGCGGCGAAGCGGGCCGAGTTCGAGCTCGGCGGAGCCACCGCGCAGCTGCGCCGTATCGGCGCCGAGCTGGCTCACGGCTGACCCGCGCTCGCCGAGATCTATGTTGTGGGGGTAGTAAACAGGACAAAACCGGCCCACAACATAGATCTCGGCGCTGTCAGCGGAGCTTGTTCAGCCGGTCGAGGGTCTCGTCGAGCTCGCGCAGCAGGCCGTCCATTACCTCGGCGACCGGGCGGACCTCGGTCATCCGCCCGACGATCTGGCCGACCGGCATGGACACCACCTCCGGGTCGCCGGACCGTGCGAGCCGCTGATGTGCCTCGCTCACCAGGATGTTCTGCAGCGGCATCGGCAGTGGCTCCGGGGCCTCCGGCGCGGACCAGGCGTCGGTCCATCTCGTCCGGAGCAGCCGTGCCGGCTTGCCGGTGTAGACGCGCGACCGTACGGTGTCGCCGGAGCCGGCGGCGAGCAACGCACGCTGGGTGGCGGAGCTGTCGCCGCCGAGCGAGTACTCGGCCGTGGTCAGCCACAGCGACCCGGTCCACACGCCGACGGCGCCGAGCGCCAGGGCGGCGGCGACCTGCCGGCCGGATCCGATCCCGCCCGCCGCGAGCACCAGCACCCGGTCGCCGACCGCGTCGACGACCTCCGGGACGAGCACCATGCTCGCGATCTCGCCGGTGTGCCCGCCGGCCTCGTACCCCTGCGCCACCACGATGTCCACGCCGTCCGCGACATGGCGGCGGGCGTGCTCGGCCTTGCCGGCCAGCGCGGCCACCGGCACGCCGTGGGCGTGCGCGCGTTCGATCACGTCGGCCGGCGGCGGGCCGAGCGCGTTCGCGATCAGTTTGATGGGGTGCTTGAGCGCGACGTCCACGTGCGAGCGGGCGACCGAGTGCAGCCACCCGAGCACGCCGTCGCCGGCCGCCTCGCCCTCCGGCAGCGGCGGGACCCCCAGGTCGGCCAGCGTGCGCTCGACGAACTGGCGATGACCCTCCGGAATCAGCGAACGCAGGTCGACGGGGCTTCCCTCGGTCGGCACGTTCGCCGGCATCACCACGTCGACTCCGTACGGCCTTCCTTCGGTGTGATGGTCCATCCAGTCCAGCGCGGCTTCGAGGTCGGCGGCGTCGTTGAACCGTACGCACCCCAGCACGCCCATGCCGCCGGCCCGGCTGATGGCGGCCGCGACGTGCTCGGAGGGGGTGAAGCCGACGATGGGATGCTCGATGCCCAGCCGATCGCACAGCGAGGTGCGCATGGGTCTCCTTCCGGCGCGTCAGGAAAGGGCCGCCGCGTCGCCCGTAGCCGTCGGTTCGTGCTCGGCGGCGTGGCGGTGCGCCCACCCGTAGTCGGGCTTGCCGCTGGGCAGCCGGATGATCTCCTCGACCACCCAGAGGCTGCGGGGCACCTTGTAGCCGGCGAGCTGCCGGCGGACGTGGACGTCCAACTCGGTGAGGTCCGGCGCCCGACCCGGGCGGGGCTGTACGAGCGCGGCGACCCGCTGGCCCAGCCGCTCGTCGGGCACGCCGATCACCAGGCCGTCGAACACGTCCGGATGGGACTTCAGCGCGGCCTCCACCTCCTCGGGGAAGACCTTCTCCCCGCCGCTGTTCACACAGGTGTTGCCCCGGCCGAGCAGGGTGACCGTGCCGTCGGCCTCGACGCGGGCGTGGTCGCCCGGCACCACGTACCGCTTGCCGTCGACCTCGACGAACAGCTCGGCGGTCTTGGCCGGGTCCTTGTAGTAGCCCAGCGGGATGTGGCCGGAGCGGGCCACCCGCCCGATGATCCCCGACCCCGGCTCCACGCGGCGGTTGTGCTCGTCGATGACCATGTTGTCGGCGTCCATCTTGACCCGCGGGCCACCGGTGTACGACACACCCCGCTGCACCATCCCCATGCCGCTGAATCCCGCCTCGGACGACCCGATCGAGTC
This sequence comes from Streptosporangiales bacterium, assembly GCA_009379995.1. GTDB lineage: Bacteria > Actinomycetota > Actinomycetes > Streptosporangiales > WHSR01 > WHSR01. The sequence continues at coordinate 11,353 of WHSR01000103.1, read as the reverse complement.
GGTGATCACAACGTTGGGAAGCCCTTCCAGGTATTGGTCCTTGACGCTGGGCGAGAACAGCGCGCCCGTGCTGGCGATCGCCAGCAGGGACGAGGCGTCGTACCCGCCCTCGCGGTACGCCTCGATCATCGGCCGGGCCATCGCGTCGCCCACGATCAACATCACGTTCACCCCGTGACGCTGCACCAGGCGCCACACGTCGTGCGGGTCGAAGTGCGGCAGGAAGACGAGAGTGCCGCCGGAGAACAGGCTCTGAAAGGACGCCCACTGCGCGGCGCCGTGGATGAGCGGGGCGACCGGGAGGCGGACCAGGGCGCCGCCCTCGTTGCCCTGCGTGGCCTGCTGCCACTCGTCCTCGACGCGCTCACCGGTGACGAAGTCGATCCCGCCGCCGAGCACCCGCCACACGTCCTCGTGCCGCCAGATGACGCCCTTGGGTCTGCCGGTGGTGCCGCCGGTGTAGAGGATGTACCGGTCGTCGGGGCTGCGGGCCGGAAAGTCGCGCTGCGGCGAGCCGGCCGCGATCGCATCCTCGTATGGCACGCCGCCGTAGCCGCCGAAGTCCTCCTCGCTGCCGTCCTCGACAGCCAGCACGAGGCGCAGCGCGGGAACGCTCGGCAGCACGTTGGCCACCCTGTCGGCGTACCGCCGCTCGTGCACGAGCGCGACCAGGTCGGCGTCGTCGAAGATGTACTGCAACTCGTTCTCGACGTATCGGTAGTTGACGTTGACCGCAACCGCCCGCAGCTTGTACGCGGCGACCATGGCCTCGATCGCCTCGATGGAGTTGCGCGAGTAGACGCCGATGTGCGCGCCCGGCCCTACTCCCTGTTTCAGCAAGTAGTTGGCCAGACGGTTGACCCGCTCCTCGAGCTGCGCGTAGGTCACCCGACGCTCGCCGCAAATCACCGCGACGCGCTCGGGAACGAGGTCGGCGGCGTGCTCGACGAGGTCGGCGATGTGCAGAGCCATGGGCCGAGACTAGAACGTGTTATCGTTGCCGGCAATGCCTAAGCTGGACCCGAATCTTCCGATCGAAGGAAAGGCCCGGAGGCCCATCGTGACCTCGCCGACCGCGTCGGACCCGCCCAGCCACAGTGAACAGGGCCAGCACGGTCAACAGCCACACTGCCTAGTAGAACGACACGGGCACACGTTGGTTGTGACGATGAACCGGCCGCAGGCCCGCAACGCGCTGTCCGGCCCGATGATGGCGATCATGCGCGAGGCCTGGGACCTGGTCGACAGCGACCCGGACATCCGGGTCTGCGTGCTTACCGGGGCGGGCGGGGCGTTCTGCGCGGGCGCCGACCTGAAGGCGATGGCGGGCAACCATCCCGGTGACTCCGCCGCTGGGGGCCGGGACTTCTCCGTCATCGAGTCTCTGCTGAAGGGCCGCCGACTCACCAAGCCCTTGATCGCCGCGGTGGAGGGGCCCGCGATCGCCGGGGGCACCGAGATCCTGCAGGCGACCGACATCCGGGTGGCGGGGGAGAGCGCGCGGTTCGGGATCTCCGAGGTCCGGTGGGGCCTGTTCCCGCTCGGCGGCTCGGTGGTGCGTCTACCTCGGCAGATCCCGTACGCCGTGGCCGCCGACCTGCTGCTGACCGGCCGACACATCACCGCGGCCGAGGCACACCGGATCGGGTTGATCGGCAACGTGGTCCCGGACGGGCAGGCGCTGCCGGCGGCGCTGGAGCTGGCCGAGCGCGTCGCCGCGAACGGCCCACTCGCCGTACAGGCGATCCTGCGCACCATGCGGGAAACCGAAGGCATGCCGGAGCACGAGGCCTTCGCCGTCGAGGCGAGGATCGGCGCGGAGGTGTTCATGAGCTCCGACGCAAAGGAAGGCCCGCGCGCCTTCGCCGAGAAGCGCACCCCTGCGTTTCACGGCCGCTGATCTTGGCCGAACAGGCGGAGGCGGTGTGCGGTGGCCGCTGCCTCGCCGCGGCTGGCGGCGCCGAGTTTGCCGAGGATGCGGGAGACGTGCACGCTGGCGGTCTTCGGGCTGATGACCAGCCGTTGGGCGATCTGCCGGTTGGAGCGCCCGGCCGCGACCAGCCGCAGGACCTCGGCTTCCCGTTCGGTCAGCCCGAGCCGCTGCAGGTCGCTGACCTCGGCCGGCGACGCGGATGGCGTCGCGAGGGTGATCCCGGCGCTTGCGGCGGCGAGTTCGATCTCGTCGAGCAGGGGTTTGGCGCCCAAACGGGTCGCCTGTTCGGCGGCGGTGCGCAGCCACTCTTCCGCGTCCGTGGCGGTGTGGCCGGACCTGGCAGTGGTCTCGGCCTTGGTCTCGGCGGCGCGCAGCCGGGCGTAGCAGGCGGCGTACGGCTCGCCGATCTCGTCCCAGGCGGCGATCACCTCCGGCCACGACGCTCCCGGCTGGCCGAGCTCGGCGGCGAACTGCGCGGCGTACGCCGACCACAGCGGCGCGTCGATCGGAAGCTTGGCGACCGTCGCGCGGAGCGCCTCGACCAAGCCGCCCTCCGCCGTCGGCTCCTCCGGGACGGTGCGCGCCCTCATCCGCGCGTACGCCTCGATCCGGGCGCCGGCCGTCACCAGCGGCCAGGCGTACGGCGCCGCGCCAGGGACACCGGCGACGTGGAGCACATCCGCAACGGCCTTTCGCGCGTCCCCGATCCGGTTCTCCCCTAGTGCTATCTCGGCTTCCAGGCGCGCCACCGGCAAGGTCTGGTAGGGCGCCCCGGTGACCCGCTCGAAAAGGGTGCGCGCCCAGGCGTGCCGTTCTTGCGCGGCCACCAGGTCGCCACGTACGAGCGCGATCTCGCCACGAATGGTGTGCAGTGCGGCGCCGTACACACCTGGCGGGTCGGCGTCGAGCGCTCCCGCGCTGACCGCGTCGGCGTCGTCCCAACGCCCCACCGCGACCAGCGACGACGCGAGCTGCACGGTGAGGAGCGCACCCAGGTTGCGCGACAGATCGGCCGTTCGCGCCGCATTCAGGCCGGCGCGGGCGACGTCGATCGCTGCCTGATGCCGCCCGAGGCTGCCCAGGGCGACAGCGATATTGAAGCGAACACGGGTGACACGCACCGCGTCCCCACGGTTCTCCGCCAGCTCAGCCGCCTCGTTCAGGGCCGCGAGCCCGCCCGTGTAGTCGCCGAGCTGGGTGAGCGTAACGCCCAGTGTCGTGCGGGCGTTGGTCTCCAAATCCTTCTCGCCCAGCTCACCGGCGATGCGCGTCGCCTCCTCGCTAGCCGCGCGCGCCTGCTCCGGACATCCGTGGAGCATGAGCATGGCACCGACGAGGTCGAGCACCCGCGCCCGGCCGATGGAACGGGTGCTCGGGACCAGTCGCATCGCCTCTTCCAGAGCGGTCACGGCACCGTCCCGACCGAGGAGGTGGAGGACCCGTCCCCGGTGGGCAAGCAGCATCGCGGCCCTCTCGGGTTCTGCAGCCTGATCGGTCTCGGCGAGTGCGCGGTCGAGGAGGTGGAGCACCTGAATGTTCTCCCCCGCCCAGCCCCCCGCAGCGAGAGCCTTCTCCCAGACATCCCGCCGGTCGACACCCGACGCCTCGGCCGCCTCGGGCGCCCGCCGCCACAGATCCAACGCCCGCACGAGCATCTGGCTCTGCTCGGCGTGCGCGTACATCGCCTCCGCCACATCGGCGGCCCGCAGCAGCGCGGGTAGCGCCCGGTCCGGCTGGTTCGCGCTGTACCAGTGGAAGGCGACCTCGGCCGCGTGGCGATCGGGCGGGACGATCTCGGGGCACGCCTCCAGCGCCTCGGCGCAGGCGCGGTGCAGCCGTACCCGCTCGGCCGGCAGCATGTCGTCGAGCACGGCCTCGCGGAGCAGGGCGTGCTGGAACCGGTAGGCGTCCTGATCCGAGTCGGTGATCAGCACCCGGGCGTCCACCGCGGCGCGCAGCACGGCCAGCAGCTCCTCCTCGCCGAGGCCCGCGGTTGCGGCCAACAGGCCGTGTGAGATGGACGGGTCGCCGACCGCGGCCATCCGCACCACATCGCGCGCCGGGTTGTCGAGCCGCTCGATCCGGTACAGGAGCAGGTCCCGCAGTGAGTCGGGCAACTGGGACGCGCCCTCCGCGACGCGCGCGACCTGCGCGCGGGCCAGCTCCTCGGCGAAGAAGGCGTTGCCCCCCGACCGGCGGAAGATGTTGTCGGTTAGGGCGGCCGAGGGCCGCTCGCCGAGGACCTCGGCGACCAGCTCCGCCGTCTCAGCCCGAGAGAAGCGGCCCAGCTCCTCCCGGTGCAACCCGGGCAGCCGCTCGATCTCCGCCAGAAACGGGCGCAGCGGGTGGCTACGGCCAAGGTCGTCGGTGCGGTACGCGGTCACCACGACGACCCGGGCGGCGCGCAGGGTACGGGTCAGCAAGCCCAGAAGGTCGCGGGTGGACCGGTCGGCCCAGTGCAGATCGTCGATGACCACCAGCACGGCGTGCTCGGCGCTCAGCCGTTGTAGCAGCGCCGCGAAGGCCTCGAACAGCCGTCCCTGACCCTCCGGCCCGCCGTCGCGCACGCCGAGCTCGGGAAGCAGCCGCAACACCACCTCAGCGTCGGGCAGCAGCCCGGCCACCCGGTCGACGCCGAGCTGACCGACGAGATCACGCAGCGCCGAGGTGATCGACGCCAGCGGCAACCCCTCCGTACCCAGCGGCACACAGGTGCCCCGCAGCACCCGCCAACCCGTCTCGTCCAGCCAGCCGGCCAGGTGTTCCATCAGCCGCGTCTTGCCGACCCCGGCCTCGCCGCCGAACACCACGAACTGCGGCTCACCCAGCTGCGCCGCGCCGACCGCGGCATCCAGCAACGCGAACTGCTTCCGCCGCCCGACCAGCCCGGGTCGCCGCCGCTGCGCAACCATGACCGCCATCGTGTCACGGCAGGTAAGCCCCAGGCAGGTCCAGGTAAGTCCCCTCGCCCAATATCTAAGACCCGAATGCAGGCATCCGACCGACGCGCGCGCATCGGGCGCCAACCGACGCTTGAGGCATGACAACTGTCGTCACCGGAGAGGGCGTACGTGACGAGCACGTCGTGGTCCGTTCGCGACGACCACCGGCACCGTCTCGGACCAGGTCGCCAGGCTCAGCTTCGACAATGGCCTCAGCCGGCTGGACCTGCGGGCCGACGCCGGCCAGGACTGCTTGTTGGATGCCCGGTTCGCCGATCCGGTGCCGGTGGTCTGGACCGCCGACCACGGCGTCCACATCGAGTACCCGCTCGGGTCTCGTCTGCTTCCCCGGACGGGTGCCAACGCGATACGCATCAGTCCGCGGGTGTCGTGGTCCATCGACGTCCACGGCGGCGCCGACCATCTGACCGCCGACACCACCGGCGTGGACGTACGGTCCCTCGCCGTACACGCGGCCGCGGCGCACACCCGGCTCACGCTCGGCCATCCAGCCGGGTCGTGCACCATCCGGCTGACCTCGGTGACGGACCTGCACATCCGGCGGCCCGCGCACGTGCCGGTACGGATCGAGGTCGCCAAGGGCGCCACCAAGGTGGCTCTGGACGACCGGAGGTTCGGGGCGGTCGGGGGTGGGCTGGCCGAGCAGACCCCCGGCTACGCCACCACCAACGCGCGTTACCTGCTCGTCGTGTCTGGCGGCGCCGACGCCCTCACCGTCGAACGAGTCGAATAGGGGAGTAGCGATGGCGGAGATCCACACACCCGTTCTGGTGGTCGGAGGTGGTGTGACCGGGTTGTCCGGTGCGCTGTTCCTGGCCTGGCACGGCGTCCCCTGCCTGCTTGTCGAGCGCCACCCCGACCTGCTGATACACCCGCGCGCCCGCGGGCTCACCCCCCGCACCATGGAGTGCTATCGGCAGGTCGGCCTGGAGCCGGCCATCCGCGCGGTGGCGTTCGCCGGCGACGAGTTCGCCTACGTGCCGGTACGCGCGGCCACCCTGAACGCCGAGGAGTACGTGACGGCCGAGGAGCCGGGCGAAGACGACGGGTCCGGTGCGAGCCCATCGGGTTTCGGCCCGATCGACCAGGACAAGCTGGAGATCCTGGTGCGCGACAGGGCCCGGAAACTCGGCGCCGAGATCCGGTTCGGCACCGAGCTGACCTCGTTCACCCAGGACGACACCGGGGTCACGGCGGTGATCACGGATCGCGCCGGCGGTGAGCGGCAGACGGTTCGGGCAGACTACCTGATCGCCGCCGACGGCGTCGGCAGCCCGATCCGGGAGCAGCTCGGCATCGGCGTCGACGGGCCGGGCCCGCTGTACGAGACGATCACCGCGATCGTCGAGGCCGACCTGCGTCCCGCGTTGCGCGGACGGCGGTTGAGCATCGCCTACCTGCAGCAGCCGAGGCCGTTCACCATCCTGTTGGCGCACGACGACGCGGGGTACCGCTGGGTCTTCGGCACCGGGTACGACCCGGAGCACGAGTCGCCGGACGACTACACCGAAGCGCGGGTGGCCGAGATGGTGCGGGCGGCGGCCGGGCTTCCCGCCGTGGACGTCACGCTGCACCCGCAGATCCCCGGCACCGACGCGAAGGTGCTCGCCTTCCCGATCGCGGCGCGGGTCGCGCGGCGCTACCGGCAGGGTCGGGTGTTCCTGGCCGGTGACGCGGCGCACGCCGTACCGCCGACCGGGGGGCTCGGCGCCAACACCGGGATCCAGGACGCGCACAACCTGGCCTGGAAGCTGGCCGCGGCCACTGGCGGCCGGGCCGGAGCGGGGCTGCTCGACACGTACGAGCAGGAGCGAAGGCCGGTCGGGCTGCTCACCATGGAGCAGGCACTGGCCCGCTTCGGGTCGCGCATGGCCGGTGGTGACGGGCCGGAGCCCGTCGAGTACGCCGCTGTCGCGCTCGGCTACGGGTATCGGTCGTCGGCAGTCCTTGGGGCCGACGGCGACGCGCGGCCGCTGCCGCCGACCGAGCTGACCGGCGGGCCAGGCACCCGCGCCCCGCACGTACCGATCAGCCGGGATGACAAGGAGCTGTCAACGCTCGACCTGTACGGCCGCGGCTTCGTGCTGCTGGCCGGACCCGAGGGGGACGCCTGGGCCTCGGCCGCGGCGGGCCTCGACGTGCCGGTGACCACGTACCGTTTCGGCGTCGAGCTCGCCCCGGCCGAGGCCGCAGCCGCCTACGGCATCGGCGCCGGGGGAGCGCTGCTGGTGCGTCCGGACGGCTTCGTCGCCTGGCGTAGCCCGCAGGCGTCCGCCGACCCTGCCGCACAGCTCGACCACGTCCTCCGCACAGTCCTCGCCCGCTGACCGAGTCAACCTGGGAGCTCCGAGATGTACCTGGCGCTGTCGGCCCTGGCCGACGTCTTCATGTACGTCCTCCTTCCGGCCTGGCTTCTGGCCGCGCTCGCCGTCGGGCGGGTAGCGGTGCGGCGTACCGCCCGGGGCATGCGGGTGACCGCGCGGGCCGCCGCGGTCCTGATCGTCCTGGCGGAGCTGACGCTGATCGGACGGCTGGCCACGGTGGGGTCCCTGGGCAGCTACGGCTGGGTGTTCGCCGCCGACCGCAGGCTGTTCACCACCGTGCTGGTCCTGGTTCCGGCGGCGGTGGCGCTGGCCTCGGCGAGGCGGCTGGCCGACGTGGCGCGGCGGACACGTCGGTACGCCGGCCCCCCGCTGCCCGGTGAGTTGCGGGCCGCGGCAGCCGCCCCGATGGTGGTGCTGCCGGTGCAGGTCGCCGTGGTCGGCTCGGTCGCCGTGTTCTTCGAGCGGTACTTCCCGCCGGACCGTCCTCTCCTGCTGAACCTGTTGGTCTACGGCGCCGTCGCCGCGCTCGTCGCCGTGCTGTTGGGCCGGCGGGTCAGGTGGCGGGCGGAGCGGGTCACCCGCACGGACGGCCGGCCGCGCGCCACCGGAAGGGTCTGGGCGGTGCGGCTCGGCGCGACAGTGGCGGCGTTCGGGTTGGTCTTCGGGATGGTCACCTACGGCGGAGCGGCCAGCCGGCTGCCCGACACGTACTCGATGATGCAAGGCACGCCCGACCTCGGCGGTGGTCCCTCGGTTGCGCACGCCGCACACGCCGGTTCCCGCGCCGGCGGCGCGGACCCGGTCAGCGTGACGGACCTCGTCGAACGCAGCGACGGTAAGCCGGATCGCCGGTTCACTCTCACCGCCCGTGAGGCGAAGGTACGGCTCAGTTCCGGGGCCACCGTCTCGGCGTGGACGTTCAACGGCCAGATCCCCGGGCCGGAGCTGCGGATGCGCGAGGGCGAGCTGGTGGAGATCACGGTGCTGAACCGCCTACCTGACCAGCCGATCTCGACGCACTGGCACGGCGTGGACGTGCCCAACGCCGAGGACGGGGTCCCGGCCGTCACCCAGGACGCGGTGCAGCCGGGCGGGCGCCATACGTACCGGTTCCGTGTGGAGGAGTCGGGCACCCGCTGGTACCACTCTCACCAGGCCGGGTCGGTTCAGGTGCGCCGCGGGCTGTTCGGCCCGCTGGTGATCGAGCCGGCCCGTCCCGGCCCCGCCGGTCGCGGGGTCGACGAGGACATCGACGTGATGCTGCACGACTGGGACACCGACGGCGACACCGGCACCGACGGCGATCTCCGGCCGTCGATGGGAACCTCGGACACGCTGGACCGGCGGCCGATGGAGCCGGGCACCAGGGTCGGGCTGCGGCTAGTCAACACCGACCTCGACACCAAGACCGTCACGCTGACCGGCACGCCGCACCGGGTGACCGCGCTCGACGGGACGGAGGTCAACGCACCCGGCGAGATCCGCGGCCGGCGCCTGGAGATCGGCACCGCCAGCCGGTACGACCTGGAGTTCACCATGCCGTCCCACCCGGTCCGGCTGACCGACCTCGACGCGCCGAAAGCCGGCATCCTGTTCTCCCCGGACGGCGCCGGCAACCTCGCGCCGAAGCTCGACGGGCCGGTGTTCGACCCGACGGGCTACGGCGAGCCCCGGCGGACCCCGTTCGGCGCCGGGGACGACTTCGACCGCGAGTTCCAGGACCTGCTGGATGAGCAGTTCGGCTTCTACGACGGCGAGTTCGTCGCCCGGATGACCGTGAACGGGGAGGTGTTCCCAAAGGCGCCGATGCACATGGTCGCCGACGGTGACCTGGTCAAGATGCGGTTCGTCAACCGCGGCGACAACGACCACCCCATGCACATACACGGCCACCACTTCCTGGTGCTGAGCCGGGACGGACGGGCGCCTACCGGCAGCCCGCTGTGGCTGGACACCGTCAACGTCCGCCCCGGCGAGACCTGGGAGATCGGGTTCCGTGCGGATAATCCCGGTATCTGGATGGACCACTGCCACAACTTCGAGCACGCTCTGCACGGCATGGTGCTGCACCTGGCGTACGAGAACGTGACCACGCCGTTCGTCGTGGGTGGCGACGCGCACAATGAGCCGTCGTGAGCGACGCACGCGACCGGGAGGTGTACCGATGTCCAGCGAGTCTCGACCCAGCGCGTGGGTCTCGTTGCGGATCCACTGGGCCCACGCGCGGGGATATCAGCGTCTGGCCTACCTGGTGGGTGCCGTGCTGATCCTCACCGGGCTGGTGCACGCCGCGATATGGGCGGTCGTCGGCGGGCCGGCGTCGGGAGCACTGTCCTGGCGTAAGCCGGCGACCTTCGGCATCTCGTTCGGCCTGACCACAGCCACGCTGGGCTGGGTCGCCTCGTACCTGCCGGTGCGGCGAGGCCTCGGCTGGGCCCTCGCCGGGCTGCTGGGCGCCTCGACGGCGTACGAGGTGGCGTGGGTGTCGCTGCAGCACGCTCGGGGGGTGCCGTCCCACTTCAACGATGCGACCACTCTCGACGAGAGTCTCTTCATCGTGGGGGCGGTCGCCGTCGCCGCGGCAATTCTTGTCATCCTTGCCACGACGGTCGCTGCCTTTACCCGTACAACCGCGCCTGTACCGATGGCCTGGGCGATCAGGTCGGGGTTGGTGGCGTTGCTGGGCGCCCAGGCCGTCGGTGTCTGGATGCTCATGCACGGGCTGGCGTTGCTGGACGCCGACGCCAACCCAGCTACCCAGTCGATGAGCACCTACGGCGCCGCGGGAGCGATGAAGTTCGCGCACTTCGTGCCGATGCACGCGATCCAGGCCCTCGCGGTGATCGCCGGGCTGCTGTCTCTGTCCGGCCTGACCCAACGCCGGCAGCTGCACCTGGTGGCGCTGGCGGTCGCCGGCTATGCCGGGCTTTTCGGCGTCACGCTGCTCCGCACCGGAACCGGGCAGCCGCCGTTCGACCCGCTCAGCGCATCCACCGCCGGCTATCTCGTCGCGGCTGGGCTGCTGGCCGCCCCGGCAATCGCCGCCGTGGCCGGCATCTATCGCCGAGTCGTTGCCTCCAGAAGGGAGACATAGGTGAACAAAGAGCATGATATCTGGGTTGAGGATCTCGAGGATCTGAAGAGATTGGCCGTCTACATCGAGGCGACCGGCGACGAATTGGACAACGCGGTCACCTGGATTCCCAGCCTGCGGATGGATCCGAATACCTTCGGCGAAGGATCGGATGTCGGGGCGGAGCTCGTGCGCGATTACGACAGTGCCCGTGATGATCTCGAGGGCAAGGTAACCGAGTCGGGAGACAGGACTCACAAGGTCGCCGACGCGGTCCTGGCCATCGTCCGCCATTACGAACACGTGGACCGAAAGCTGGGGTAAGCAATGGTAAGTGTGAGCGATATCAACGCGGTATTCACCAAATCTGGACTAGATTTGATCGATGCCGCCGCTTCCTTGGCCGGTTCCGACGTGAAGCCGTCGGAGCGGGCGAAGCCGGTTATGACGGCAAACCCGGTGGACCTCGACACGCTCAGGGACAGTTGGACCAGGGTAGCACCGGAGCTGGCCACCCTGCGGGGCGACCTGGACGGCCATTGGCGGCTGGCGCTGGACACCTGGCATGGTCCGGCCGCGGGGAACTTCGCCGAGTACATGCCGAAGCTGGTCGGCCTCATCGAAGCCGAAGAGGAGGCGATAGGTAAATTCCCGGAGCACCTAGAGAACATGAAAAACGCTGTCGAAGAGGCCAAGATCGCACAGGATCGGCAGAATGACTCAACCGCGGATACTATAATTTTTTCTCTCACCGGTGCCGTTGCTGTCGGAATCATCGGTATTTTTACCGGAGGATTGCTCAGCGCCGCAGCCTGGGGGACAGCGGCTGCGGCAATCGTCGTCGCCTGCTCGACCTGGGCTAGCCATATCGACGGCATCCAGAACACGAGGGACGACAAGCTGCGTGCGATCAACAGGGAGCTAGTGGTCTGTAAGAACGTTGGTTTTAGTCTTCGCGCGGCGGATGCTGGCGAGGATCTCGTCGGCGTGTTTGGTCCAGGTGAAGGGCCGTGGGTGGTTGTTCCAGCCGTCGATGAACGCGCCGATGGCGGCGGTCAGC
>WHSR01000061.1 GCA_009379995.1 Streptosporangiales bacterium | reverse complement strand
GTGACGTCTCAACGACCATCCTGGCCGCCTCCTCACGGAACTCAGGCGTAAACTTCCGGTATCTCCCGGCCACGTGATCCCATCCTTTCAAGTGAAGATCCTATAAGGATCCGCAGTCCGGAAGGTCCGGGGCACCCCAGTTCTGGCTCCCCAGCCCCGACCGCGAGGCATCCCTACGCCCAGAACTGACCCGCGCCGCATCGAACACGGTCACCGTCGCCACCGCGACCCCGACCCTGGGCGGGCCAGCAGATCAGGTATGGCTGCCGCTGCACACCGACCGGCGGCTCTTCCTGTCCCAGCTCCCGCCCGGACTCCTACCCACAGACACCGACCCGACGCAGACCGGGGCGCCACACACCCACACGACACCGCGAGAGGAGTGAACCCCGACGACCGAACCAGCACACCAGCCGCACACCCACAACACCAGCGGCGACCAGCACGACCAGCACGACCAGCACGACCCGAAGCCGGCCCCGCCCGCCTCCGAGGCCCGGCCACGCCACCCCGCCCGCAAGCGACCCCGCACCAGCCGCGCCCCACAAACGACCCGGCCCAAGGCCACCGCAAGGACCCGCCAGGAAGACGACCCCGGCCCCCCGCCCCCACTGACCCCCGAACAACGCGCCAGGCTACGCGAACAAGTCGCCCGATCCCGACGCGCCCAAGGACTCCCCGAAGTCATCACCGACCCCGCCGGCCTCGAACGCATCGCCCGCATCTTCCGCCTAGTCGATGACTCCTAGCCCGAGCCAACCAGCGCGCCTCATCGACCCCGACCGCTAACCTCCTCCGTACAGACCACCCGGCACGCACGGAGGAGGCTAGCTCGATGAAGGGCGTACGGTCGGTGCGAGACCAGCCGATCACATACCAAGACCGGGTATATGGGCCATCTTGACACTCACTGTTCTAGCGGATGAGTGGGCCACTCATCGGATCGAAGCTGGAGGAACACATGCGCACGCCGCTGATCGCGGGCAACTGGAAGATGCACGGCAGCCACCTCGAGGCCATCGCGCTGGTGCAGAAGCTCGCCTTCTCGCTCACCGACAAGGACTTCGACGCCTTGGAGGTCGCGGTGTTGCCGCCGTTCACCTGCCTACGCAGCGTGCAGACAATGGTCGACGGCGACGACCTGCGGATCCGCTACGGCGCGCAGGATCTGTCGCCGCACGAGAAGGGCGCCTACACCGGCGACATCTCCGGCGGCATGCTCGCGAAGCTGGAATGCACCTACGTGGTCGTCGGCCACTCCGAACGGCGGGGGTACCACGGCGAGGACGACGCCCTGGTGGGCGCGAAGGTTCGGGCCGCGTTCACTGCCGATCTCATCCCCATCCTGTGCGTGGGCGAGACCGTCGAGGTGCGGGAGGCCGGGGAGCACGTCGCGCACACCCTCGGTCAGCTCGACGCGGCGCTTACCGGCGTGTCGGCCGACCGGGTCCGGACCCTCGTCGTCGCCTACGAGCCGGTGTGGGCCATCGGGACCGGAAGGGTGTGCGATCCCGCGGACGCCGAGGAGGTGTGCTCGGCCATCCGTACCCGACTCGCCGAGCTCTATCCGGGCGAGACCGCCGACCAAGCGCGTATCCTGTATGGAGGGTCGGTCAAGTCGGCCAACATCGCGGGCATCATGGACCAGCCCAACATCGACGGAGCACTGGTCGGGGGCGCGAGTCTCGAGCCGGAGGAGTTCGTAAGGATCTGTCGTTACCGTGAACACACGGCGTAACACATAGAGTTTTGACTGTAGAGAGCCGTCCTTCGGCGTACCCTCGTGTGTGCTGTCTTCTAGGTAACCGGAAAGCGCTGGTCAAACTGTGGTCATTGGAACATCCATCGTCCTGATCATCACGAGCACCCTGATGGTGCTCCTCGTCTTGCTCCACAAGGGCAAGGGCGGTGGTCTGTCCGACCTCTTCGGCGGCGGCATCACCTCGTCGCTTACCGGCTCGTCGGTGGTCGAACGTAACCTCGACCGGCTCACCGTCGGCACCGGAATCATCTGGTTCGTCTGCATAGTGGTCCTGGGCCTGCTGATGAAGTCCTGACCCGGCACGAACCTGCTTGAGACCAGTACGACGCGTAGGAAGCGAGGAGACTCCGTGGGAAGTGGTTCCGCGATCCGAGGAAGCAGGGTGGGCGCCGGCCCGATGGGCGAGGCCGAGCGCGGCGAAGCGGCCCCGCGTGTTCGGGTGTCGTTCTGGTGCGCCAACATGCACGAGACACGCCCCAGCTTCGCCACCGACGCACACGTGCCCGACATGTGGGACTGCCCTCGCTGCGGTTGCCCCGCCGGCCGTGATGCCGAAGCCCCGCCCGCGCCGCCGCGGACCGAGCCCTACAAGACCCATCTGGCCTACGTAAAGGAGCGCCGCACCGACACCGACGGCGAGGCGATCCTCCGCGAGGCTCTCGACCGGCTGCGCCGCGAACGTGAGGAGGTCCGTAAGCTCCTGGCCGGCTGAGAGGAGTGCCCGTACCGCCCCCCGAGTGGACAAACCGGCGCAGAAACGAAAGGCTCTCAAGGTGTCTAGGCAACGGCGCCGGCACTGTCCGTGAAAGCGAACGGAAGGGCGCACGGGTGGTTTACGACACCACAGAGCACTACAACCGGCTGGCCGGGCGGTACGACGAGAACTGGGCCCACCGTCCCGACTACGTCGCGTGGATGGCCGGCCGCACGGCGGAGTGGCTGCGGCCGTCACCGGGTGAACGGATGATGGATCTCGGTTCGGGGACCGGTCTGTTCCTCCGCGAGATGGTCAAGAGCGCGGCGCCGGACACTCCCATTCTGTGCGTGGACCCGTTCCAGAGCATGCTGGACCAGGTCCCGGACGATCCGCGGTACCGGACGATCTGTGCCTCGGCCGAGGACGTCGCGGAGGGCAAGGTGCCCCTGCCGTACGACAAGCTCGACGTCATCGCGTGCAAGGAGACCATCCACCACGTCCGCGACATTGCCGGCACGCTCGCGTCTCTCGCCCGGATGATGAACCCGGGTGGGCGGATCCTGCTGGTCTCGCTGGTGCCGAGGCTGGAGTACCCGATCTTCCAGGCCGCTCTGGACCGGTTCGAGGAGAACCAGCCGAACCCCGAGGGCATGCGGCGAGACATGGAGGCCGCGGGCCTCCGCGCGGAGTTGGCGTACGAGGAGTGGCCGGTGACCGTCGACCGGGACGAGTACATCGAGCTGGTGCGCCGCCAGTGGATGTCGGTCCTGTCGACGTTCAGCAAGGAGGAAATCGAGGAGGGCGTGAAGGAGATCCGGCAGCGCTACTCCGCCGGGAGCATCTCGTTCAAGGACCGCTTCGCGTTCGTCTACGGCGTCAAGCCCTGAGCCGGTCGGTCACAACGTTGGCCATCGCTCACCCACCTCGCTCGGTGACCGGCATCAAGAGGCGGCGCGGAGCCAGGCGAGAACCTCTTCCGCGTGTGTGTTCGGCGGAAAGACCGGGTAGAAGACGTGCTCGATCTCCCCGGCGCGGATGACGAGGGTCAGCCGCTTCAACAGCACGCGGCCTTCCACCGCGAACGTAGGTAGCCCCAGTGCCTCCGCGAGGCGCAGCTCCGCGTCGTTGAGCAGCGGGAACGGCAGGTGGAGCCGTTCGGCGGCCTCCCGTTGGTAGTCGGCTTCCTGGGTGGACAAACCCACCACGGCGGCACCCGCCTCCCGCAGCTCGGCGGCGTGGTCCCGGAACGAGCACGCCTCGGGCGTGCAGCCGCGGGCCCCGGGGATCAGGTCCCATTCCGGGGTGAGCAGCGGCTTGCCGGGCTGGCCGGTCCACGGGTAGGCGTAGACGACGAGCCGGTCGAAGCCGTCCGGCACCTGATCCACGCGCATCGGGCCGCCCGCGGTCGACGGCAGCGCGAGCGCGGGCATCGGGGTCCCGGGCAGGTGGGCGGCGGCGCCGTCGTCCACGGGCACCGGAAGGTCGGGCGGTAGGGCCATCGGGTCGCTTGCCATACCGCTATCTCACCACGCGCGGAACCCTGCGGTGGTGAGTCCGCACACGCGCCGGGCGGCGGCACCGTCATCGACCCCGGGGTCATCCGCCAACTCCTGACGCGCCGCCGGGCGCAGGCGCCGCTTCAGCGGCTTACCCCCGTGAGCGCGAGGTGCTTGCCCTGATGGCCGAAGGCCGATCGAACGCGGCGGTCGCCAAACACGTCAACAGCATCTTCACCAAGCTGGACCTGTCGTCCGCCATCGACGGTCACCGCCGCGTCCTGGCCGTACTCACCTATCTGCGGGCTGATCTGGGGCTGCTGGCCGCTCAGGCGGCGCGGACTCGGAGGGGCAGCCGGGCCAGGGCCTTGAGGACGTTGTTACGGCGTGGGCGTGGCGGCCCTGCCAGTTCGAGGGTGCGGACGTGCCGGGCCAGCGCGGTGAGCAGGATCTCCGCCTCGAGCCGGGCGATCGCGGCGCCCACGCAGGCGTGGATGCCCGACCCGAAGGCCAGATGGCTTACGGTTCGTCGCCGGATGTCGAAGCGATCGGGGTCGTCGTATTCGCGGGGGTCGCGGTTGGCGGCGGCGAGGAAGCACACCACCTTCTCACCCGCCGGGATCACCGTGTCGGCCACCCGGACCTCGCGGGTGGTGGCGCGGAGGAACAGTTGCACGGGAGAGGCGTACCGCAGGGTTTCCTCGAAAGCCGGACGGGCCAGCGTGGGATCGTCCCGCAGCGCCGCCCACTGGCCGGGCTGGGTGGCGAGCATGTGCAGCGTCCAGGCGATGGCGTGCACGGTGGTGTCGATGCCCGCCGACAGGAGCGAGCGCACCAGCAGGCCGGCTTCGTCCTCGGTGATCTCACCGCGGTCAACGGCGGCGTACATGCCCGCGCCCAGCCCGCCGGGGGCCAGTGAGGCGCGCCGGCATTGCTCGGCGATCCAGTCGCGTACCGGTGCGCCTGGAGCCATCGCCTCCTCGAAAAGCTGGTTACGCGGGCCGAAGCCGTTGAACACCATGTCCCCGTAAAGGAGCAGGTTCTCTCGCCCGTGCGGGCCTACCCCGACCGCGTCCGGAAACACCCGCAGCGGGTACGCCTGGGCCAGTTCGGTCACACCGTCGAACTCGGCGCGCGCGACGACCGTGGTCACCAGGTCCTCGGCCTGCCGCTCGAACTCCGGTCGCAAGCCCTCGATGGCACGCGGCGACATCGCCCGCGTGGTGATCCGCCGTACCCTGGTGTGCTCGGGCGGATCCGCCTCCAACAGCAGGCTCGGGGGCCGCCATGGCTCTTCTTTCCAGAAGTTGGTGAGGCCCACCCCGGCGGCTGAACTGAAGCTCTCGTGATCCCGTAGCGCCGCGTGGACCTCGGCGAACCGGGCCATTGCCCACACGCGATAACGCTCCAAGAAGACCACCGGACCGGCGTCCCGAAGCCGCTCATAGAACAGATCCGGACCACGCTGGAAATCCTCGCCGAACGGATCGATGTCCAAGACGGGAACGTCGGTTGGCAGGGAGTACGTCATGACGGCAGTGTCCGCACAAGGCCGTCTCGGCGGCATTGGATGAGTGCGCACACATGTTGGCGTCAAGTGCACAACCGACGGTACTCCGCCGGTGGAACGCCGTAGGCCTCTCGGAAGGCTCGGCTAAAATACCCCGGGTCGTATAGTCCCCATCGCCTGGCGACCGCACTCACCGGCCTTGCCGCCAGCGCGGGGTCCAGCAGGTCGCGGCGGCACCGCTCCAGCCGGCGGCTGCGCACCCAAGCGGACACCGTTTGCCCCTCGGACTCGAACAGCTTGTGCAAATAGCGGGTTGAGATATGGTGCGCCGCGGCGATCACCGTTGGCGACAGCTGCGGGTCGCCGAGCCGTTTCTCGATGAAGGCGTAGATCCGGACCAGCAGGGTGCGGCGACTCATCTCAGGCGGGACCACGTGAGCCCGGTCGAGCCGGTCCGCCAGCGTGGTTGTGATCAGATCGAAGACGGCTCCGCCAACGCGAGCACCGCTGGCGCCGTCGTACGCCTCGAGATGCCTGGTCACCTGGCGGACGAGCGAGGAGACAAGCGCGGCGTTGGCCTCCTGACCGTGGAAGGTGACCCCCGCGAGCCGCTTGGTGTCCCGGTAGCGAAGCGGCAGCAACGCACGTGGGAACATCACCACGGCCACGGCGCCGATCGACCCCATCAGACGGCAGGGCCGTGACAGGTCGGCGAAACTGAAGTCGCCGGTCCGCAGATCGACCTGGCGCGATCATCCTGCTCGAATACCGTGTGCCCGCTCAACTGCAGATCGATCTTGCACAAGGCCGGATCCGAGCGACGGATGAGCCACGGCGTGCGGACGACCTCACCGTCCAGCTCGCCGCCCTGGTGGTACGACACCCTGACCATGCCGACGTCGGCCGAACGGATCTCGCCGCTGCCGTCCATGCCGTGGTCGAGCCGGAGATCGAAGGGGACGATGCTGTCACAGATCGCCTGCCGCATGTACTCCACGCGTGCCGGGCGGGGTACATCGTCTGACCGCCACACCTGCATGACCCGTTGCTACCACGAATGGCGAGTGGGCTGCGCCCTCTGGACCGGGTCCGGTGCGGCGGCCACCATGGGGACATGGATGCAGGGACAGTCTCGGGGCACGATACCTGGTACACGCCGTTGACCCCGCTCGCGTTCCTCGGCCGGGCCGCCGAGGTGTTCGCCGACAAGACGGCGATCGTGCACGGCGAGCGGCGCATCACCTACCGGGAGTTCGCGGCGGAGGCCACCCGGCTCGCGCATGCGCTGCGCGCCAGCGGCGTCGGACCGGGCGACCGGGTCGCGTACCTGCTGCCGAACATCCCGGAGATGCTGGTGGCGCACTTCGGCGTGCCGCTGGCCGGCGCGGTGCTCGTCGCGATCAACACCAGGCTGTCGCCCGAAGAGGTCCGCTACATCTGCGACCACTCGGGCTCGAAGATCCTGGTGGTAGACGCGGAGCTGCACGGCGCCGTCGTGCCGATCGCCGGTGAGCTCACCACCGTCAAGGAGATCGTCACTGTCAACGACCCGGTCGTCGCGGTGGCCCCCGACCCGTCGATATCGGGGCCCTCGTACGAGGAGCTGCTCGAGCGCGGCGCCGACGAGCCACTGCCCTGGGCGGTGGACGACGAGCGCTCCACGATTTCCATCAACTACACCTCGGGCACCACCGGCCGACCGAAGGGCGTCATGTACCACCACCGCGGCGCGTACCTGAACGCCCTGGCCGAGGTCATCCACTCCCGGCACACCCCGGAGTCCGTCTACCTGTGGACCCTGCCGATGTTCCATTGCAACGGCTGGTGCGTGACCTGGGCGGTGACGGCCATCGGCGGGCGGCACGTGTGCCTGCGCGCCGTCGACGAGGCGGAGATCTGGCGGCTCATCGACACCGAGGGGATCACCCATCTCAACGGGGCGCCGACGGTGCTGCGTACGATCGCGAACGCGCCGCAGGCGCATCCGTTCGGCCGCCCGATCGTCATCACCACGGCGGCGGCACCGCCCACGCCGACGATCATCGCCCGGGTCGAGGAGTTGGGCGCGACCATCGTCCACGTGTACGGGCTCACCGAGACCTACGGGCCGTACACCGTGTGCGAGACCCAGGAGGGCTGGTCGGACCTGCCCGTCGACGAGCGGGCGGGTAACCTCGCCCGGCAGGGCGTCGGGATGATGGTGACCGACGGGGTCCGGGTGGTCGACGACGCCATGCACGACGTCCCGCGCGACGGGGAGACCGTCGGCGAGGTGGTCATGCGGGGCAACAACGTGATGTCCGGTTACTTCGAGGACCCGGAGGCGACCGAGAAGGCGTTCCGCGGCGGCTGGTTCCATTCCGGTGACCTCGGGGTGTGGCATCCGGACGGGTACGTGGAACTGCGCGACCGGGCCAAGGACATCATCATCTCCGGCGGGGAGAACATCTCGACGATCGAGGTGGAACGCGCCGTCGACTCCCATCCGGGTGTGCTTGAGGTCGCGGTGGTCGGTGTGCCGAGCGAGAAGTGGGGGGAGCGTCCGAAGGCGTTCGTCGTGCCCAAGCCGGGGGAGCGGCCGACCGAGCAGGAGATCGTCGAGCACGTACGGTCCCAGATCGCCCGCTTCAAGGCGCCGGACGAGGTGGAGTTCGTTGACGCGCTCCCCAAGACCTCGACCGGGAAGATCCAGAAGTTCCAGCTCCGCGACAAGGAGTGGGCGGGCCACTCCTCCCGCATCCAGGGCTAGCGCCGCTCTTGGCCGTGATCTTGCAGAAATTTCAAGATAGGTCTTGAAATTTCTGCAAGATCACGGCCAAGACACGGGGGGTGCGACTACACCGAGCGCTGGTACGTGCGGAACGCCCGGGTGGCCAGCCAGCCGCAGACGACCGCGAAGACGGCCAGGTAGCCGAGGTGAGAGAACACTGTCATCCAGCCGACGTCGGCCTGTAGCGCCTCGCGACCGGCCACGATCGCCCAGTTGACCGGGTTGTACCGAGCCACGTGGCCGATCCAGTCAGGTGCCAGGTCCTGCGGCATGAAGGCGGTCGACAGAAAGGTGAGCGGCAGCAGGATGAAGTTCGAGGCCGCGATCACCGATTCCTCCCGGCGCAGCAACAGGGCGAGCGCGTTGGACAGCGCACCGAACGCGACCCCGAGCAGCGCGCCGGCCAGCAGCAGCGCCACGATCCCCGGCAGCCCGCCGCCGAAGCGCGCCCCGCCGGCCAGGCCGAGCCCGATGATGATCAGGGCCTGAACCGTGGTGACGATGGCCGACTGGACCAGGCGACCGGAGATCACCGCGCCCCGCCGTACCGGGGTCACCAGGAAGCGGTCCATCACACCCCGGTTGAGGTCGTCGATGACCCCCATGCCGCTCCATCCGTTGGAGAACAGGGCGGTCATCACCACGATGCCCGGGGTGAGGAAGGTGATGTACGACGTGGACGCGAAGCCGGGGATCTCCACCACTCGCCTGAACAGCTGGCTGAAGATGAGCAGCCAGATGACCGGCTGCACCAACGTGATAGCGATCCACCACGGCTGGCGGAGGAGCGCCCGCAGGTGCCGCAGGGTCATGAACCAGGAATGGGCGACGGCCGTGGTCATCGGGAGCTCTCCTTGCCCTCGTCTGCCTCGCTGAACGATCGGCCGGTGTGGCGCAGGTACACGTCGTCCAGCGACGGTCGCGCCACTGTGACCGACGCGACCTTCACCCCGCCGGACTCCAGCGCGGCGAGCACGGCGGGCACCGCCTTGGCGCCGCTGTCCACGCGTGCGCGCAGGGACGAACCGTCGAGGACCACCTCGCGCACGTCCACGAGTCGATCTAGGGCGTCACGCACCTGGCCGTGGCCGTTCGTCTCGGCGAGCTCGACGTGGATGGCGTCGCCCCGCAGCTCGCTCTTGAGCTGCTCCGGGGTGCCCTCGGTGACTATGCGGCCACGGTCCACGATGGCCAGCCACCGGGCGAGCCGGTCGGCCTCCTCGAGGTAGTGCGTGGTCAGCAGGATGGTCAGGCCCTCGCCGGACAGCCGCGAGATCTCCGCCCACATGTCCGCGCGGGCCTCGGGGTCCAGCCCGGTGGTCGGCTCGTCGAGGAACAGCACCTGCGGGCGGTGGATGAGTCCCATGGCGATGTCCAGCTTGCGCTGCATCCCGCCGGAGTACGTGCGGGCGATTCGGTTGGCAGCATCGGCCAACCCGAAGCGCTCCAGCAGCTCGCCCACCCGGCTGCGAAGCTCGCGTCCACCGATGCCGTAGAGCTGACCCTGCAGGGTGAGGTTCTCCCGTCCGGTCGCCTCCGCGTCCACGGCGGACTTCTGCGCAACGCAGCCGATCGCTCGACGTACCCGGTCGGGATGGCGGAGGACGTCGATGCCGGCCACCTCTGCCCCTCCCGCGTCCGGCCGGGACAGCGTGGTGAGGATCTTCACGGTGGTCGACTTCCCGGCGCCATTCGGGCCGAGCAGGCCGAAGACCGCACCCGGCGAAACGGAGAAGCTCAAGCCGTCCAGGGCCCGTACGTCACCGCGATAGGTCTTGACTAGGTCGCGGGCTGCTATAGCCAACCGGTCACTCGACGCGGAGGCTGTCGTCATGTACGTCTCCTAGGGTGATGCCGGAGGGATACGCGACATATCGCGTCGCGCCACAGGCAAGATATATCGCGATTCCCCGTTGTCCAAGCGATTATTCGAGCGCGATGGGTGAGATCGCCATCGCGCGAAACATCAACGTGGATCGCGTCGTTCCTGTTCCCGCGCTCCTGGATCGGATGAGGAAGGCCATGACAAACAAGATCATCCTCGACTGCGACCCGGGTCACGACGACGCCCTGGCGATCCTGCTGGCGCACGGCTGCCCCGCGATCGAGCTGCTCGCCATCACCACCGTCGCCGGCAACCAGACCCTGGACAAGACCACCCGGAACGCCCAGGCGGTCTGCGCCGCGGCGGCGATCACCGGCGTTCCGGTGGCCGCCGGCTGCGACCGACCGCTGCTGCGGGAGCTACGTACCGCCGCTCATGTTCACGGCGAGTCCGGTCTGGGAGGGGTGACGCTGCCCGAGCCGGCGGTCCCGCCCGCCGACGCGCACGCCGTCGACCTCATCGTCGAGCTCGTACTCGGCCATCCGAGCGAGGTGACGCTGGTCCCGATCGGCCCGCTCACCAACATCGCGCTCGCGCTACGCCGAGAGCCGAGAATCGCCGGGCAGGTGCGGGAGGTCGTCCTGATGGGCGGGGCTCACACGCGCGGGAACATCACACCGGCCGCGGAGTTCAACATCTGGGTCGATCCCGAGGCCGCCGAGGCAGTCTTCACCGCCGGCTGGCCGGTCACCATGGTCGGCCTCGACCTGACCCACCAGGCGTTGGCCACACCGGACGTGGTGAAGCGCATCGCCGCCCTCGACACGCCGGCCGCTCGGCTCGCCGAGCAGATCGTGCGCGCCTACCAGGACGGGTATGTCAGCGCCTTTCACCTCCCGGCGCCGCCGCTGCACGACCCGTGCGCCGTGGCCAGGGTCGCGGCGCCCGATGTCGTGGATTGCGTCGACGCCCACGTCGCGATCGAGACCCAGGGGAGGTGGACGGCCGGCATGACGGTCACCGACTTCGACTGCCGCGTCGGACCAGCCAACGCCAGGGTCGCCACCACGCTGCGCCGCGAGGGGTTCTGGGGCCTCATGCTGGACAGCCTGGCGAGCGCATCTCCACGGTGAGGCTGATCAGTTCGGGCAGCCAGTCGGCGTCGGTGAGCAGCAGCCGTCGCGCCTGCGCGGCGTCGACGGCGCGGACCTCGAGCACGTTCTCCCCTTCGGCGGGGTTGGTGGGCGCGGAGCTCAGCACCACATCCGCGAAGCACCACAGCCATGCCTTCTCCGGGTGCGGCTGGTAAGGACGGTAAGGCGCGGCAGCGTCGCTCACGCAGTGGTGCGCGCCTACCCACCGCAACGGTCCGGCCAAGACCGCGCCGGCCTCTTCCCTCAATTCCCTGGTGGCGCATTCCTCGACGCTCTCGTCCCGTTCGCGGGTGCCTCCGGGCAGGAACCACACGTCCCGGCCGTCTCGGCACACCACGATCCGTTCCCCGACGAAGCCGACCACGTGCACGTTCGTCACCAAGGCCGGGACGGGAAGATCGGTGGAGAAGCGTGCGTCGACGCTGGCCCACTCCCAGCGCTGCCGGGCGTAGAGCAGGGGGAAACGAGAAGCCCAGACACGATCCGACCCGGCCACCTCAGCGAGGCTACTTGCTCTTCCTCGTTGCATCAGAGGCTGGAAGGCTCGATCCAAGGAGGAGGAGGACAATGCCCGATTATTCGGCGACGCGATTTGCGATCTCTCTACCTCAGCACGCGGCCGACGGCACCTTCGATCCCGCCGGTCTGCGTGCCTACCTGGCGCGGGCCGAGGCACTCGGCTTCGAGGGCGCCTGGACGACCGAGCAGGTGCTGGGCACGATGCCGTCCCTGGGTCCGATCGAGACCTTGACCTACGCGGCGGCGTGCACCGAGCGGCTGCGCCTGGGCTGCGCCGTGCTCGTCAGCACGCTGTACAGCCCGGTCCATCTGGCCAAGAGCCTCAGCACGCTGGATCAGCTCAGCCGGGGCCGCGTCGAGGTGGGCGTCAGCACCGGAGGGCGCCTCAGAATGTTCTCCGCGTTCGGCGTCGACCCCGACAGCTTCGTCGCTCGGTTCACCGAGGGCCTGGCCCTGATGAAGGAGCTGTGGACCCAGCCTCGGGTCAGCTTCGACGGGCGCTTCTGGCAGCTCGATGGCGCGGCAATGGAGCCGAAGCCGTTCCAGAAGCCCGGCCCGCCGATCTGGTTCGGCGCCAGCCACCCGAACGCGCTGCGGCGCGCTGTCAGGCTCGGCGACGGCTTCTTCGGCGCCGGGTCCCAGACGACCGCGCAGTTCGCCGACCAGGCGCGGGTCGTGCGAAAGGAGTTCGAGCGGCAAGGGCGGGACCCCGCTGGCTTTCGGATCGCCAAACGCGTCTACCTGGCGGTGGACGACGACGCCGAACGCGCGCGACGACGGATCGCCGCCGCCCTGGACGAGCAGTACGGATACTTCGGGCTCACCGGACTGACGCCCGTCGCCGTCTACGGACCGCCGGATGCGTGCGTGCGCGGCCTGCGCGAAGTGGCCGAGGCGGGCGCTGAAATGATCCTGCTCAACCCGCTCTTCGACGACACCGAGCAGATGGAGCGCCTGGCCGCCGAGGTAGTGCCTCGGCTCCGCTGATCACGCCGACCAGCGGGCTCACCGGAGGAGCAGGGTGGTGGCGCCGGCGCCGATGAGCGCGATCGCCCAGACCCAGTCGAGGTTGATCCACACCCGGCGCAGCACCGTCAACCCGACGACCTCGTACACCAGCACCGCGACGCCGCCGGCCACTGCCAGCATGGCGAGGGTGTGGACGGCCGTCGCCCCAAGCCCGTCCAGCGTCGCGCCAGCGAGGGTTCGTCCCAGATCGCTGCCCTGTTGGTGGGCCGCATGCCCGTGCCCGCCCTGCGAGCCGGCGAGGACGGGCAGCAGCATGAGGCCGGCACCGTGCACCGAGGACATCAGGAACGACCAGGCGGCCAGCTGCCACAGCGAGAGCCGCATGCCCACCCAGCGGAAGTGCCGGCGGGACAGCAGCCGCCACAGCCCGAACGCGACGAGCAGCGAACCGCCGCCGATCGCCAGCGTCCGCGAGGCGACGACCGAGCCGGTGATCGTCACCGCGACCGCCACCACTGCCACCGAGGCCGCATGTCCCGCGGCCACCGCCGGCAGCGAGGCGGCCAGCGCTGCCCGGCTTCGTTCCTGTAATCCGCGGGCGACGGCGAAGAGCCAGCCCATTCCGGGGTTGATGCCGTGGAAGGCGCCGAGCGCGGCGAGCGCCGCGGCCTGGCCTCCGGTCATGGGAAGCAGTACGAGTCGGAGGACCCGTCGCCGCCCTGCAGCCGGGCCTGATGCACCCGCCGTCCGCGGAAGTCGTCGCCGTGCGGGAAGAACCGGGTGTCCAGCTCCAGCCCGCCCCGCTCCGGATCGACGTCGAGCTTGGCCATCCAGGCACCCACGCCGTCGGGGTAGAACTGGTCGTCCCACGCCCCGTACAGGGAGTTGGTGACGTACACCCGGCGTCCGTCCCGGCTCACCTCCACCATCTGCGGACCGCCGGCGAGGGCCAGGTCGGGTGCGGCGGGGTGCGGCGTACGGCCGGTGATGCCGCCGATGCGCACCGAGCCGACCTCGCGCGGCGCGTGCGGGTCGCTGACGTCGTACTGCTTGAGCTCGCCGGTGCCCCAGCAGGACACGTACAGGAACCTGTCGTCGATGGACAGGTCGATGTCGGTGACCAGGGGTGGCACCGCGCCGAACGGCTGGAGCAGCGGCGGCAGATCGGACTCGGCCGCAGGCTCGGCCGGGATCTCGATGACCTTCCGCGCCGACCAGGCCGCGTCGTCCCCGCCCTCGTCCTCGTCACGGTGCCAGAGCCAGATCGACGACGAGAGGTCCTCGACGTTGACCACCACGCCGACGAAGCCGTACGTCTTCGTAGGGTCGTGGGCCGGCCGAAGCTCCAGCACCATCTGGTGCTGGTCGCCGAGGTCGATCCGCTGGGCGTGACGGCGTCGCCGCATGTCCCAGAAGTGCAGGGCGTGCCCGTACTTGCGGCCGAGCAGCAGATCCCCGTTGACGCCCTCCTCGATCATCGACGGGGTCCCCCACTCGGAGGTCACCAGGACGTCGTGGGTGAGGTGCCACCACACGTCGTAGGCGAAGTACTGAGGACCGCGGTTGACCTCCCACCGGCCCAGCACCTCGAACGAGGCGTGGTCGAGCAGCGCCACGCCGCCCGGGCCGTCGCGGCCGTTCGCGCCGCCGAGCGCGGACACGTACAGGCCCTCGGGGCCACAGTGCACGGTGTGCGGGCGGGAGTAGCCGGCCCGCTTGGCCAGCTCCTCGGCCTCCAGGACCTTGACGATCTGCGGGCGGGTCGGCTCCTCCTTGGTGTCGATGATGTAGATGCGTGACGAGCGAAGCCCTGGAACCACCAGGTAGCGGCGCTCGACGTGCGGGTGCGGAGCGTACGGGCACAGCGCGCTGCTGCACGCGTTCCATCCGAAGTGGTGGAGCTCGTCGCCGGTGTACGGCAGCTCGGTCCAGCCCACCACGGTGCCGTACGACGACGAGCCCGGGTCGACGTCGAGGACCGCGATGGCGTCGGGCTGCTGAGCCGATCGGTCGAAGGCGGCCACGTAGGCGAGCTTCTCCGGCGGCGCGGCCGCCGCGTCTCGGGGGGAAGGGTAGAAGGTCGGGTCGGGTTTCCAGAGCGGCATGTCAGCTCCTCGGACGTCAGCACGGCAGGGATCTTGGAAGGAAGGTGATCAGCTTCGTACGGTCAGCCGTCGGTACAGATCGCGCTGCAGACTCGCTCGTAGTCGATGTGCAGACGGGCGACGAGAAACGCTGCCACGACCTCAGCCTTACACGACGCTGCGGGGCAGGCAACGGTCCTGCCCGCGACTGTGGACTAGGCGTGTCGCCGCTGGTCAACCCCGGGGGGTGCGGGACGCCACCCGCAGCCATGCGGTCGATCGCCCGCCGGGCCGGTACGGGGCATCCAGCCGCTTGGCGACGACGCCCGGCAGCCCTTGTTCGCGGGCCGCGGTGACGACCGCCGCGCCGTCGCCGTCGAACCACGGCGCGGTCTGCCAGTGCGGTCCGGCGAGCTCCAGCCCGTCGAGCACCGCCCGCCGGTCCCGGTAGCCGAGGTCCAGCAACGGCCGCCCGTCGAGGTGGAGGACGTCGAAGAGCAGGTAGGTGACGGGGACATCCCGGCGCAGCTTGCGGATCTGGCTCGGGTTCTCCGCGTGCGCCCGGCGGCTCAGCAGCTCGGGGCTGGGGCGTCGCCGGGCGTCGAGGGCGACGAGTTCCCCGTCCAGAACCACCTGGCGGGTGCCGAGCGTGCCGCCGAGGGGGCGCAGCTCCGGGTAGCGCTCGGTGATGTCCGCCCCCTCCCGGTCCAGCAGCCGTAGCCGGCCCCCGGCGACGTGGGCGACCGCACGCAGGCCGTCCCAGGCGAACTCGAAACCGTAAAGTGCCTGGTCGCGGGGCAACGCCCGGCGATCGACGGGCAGCATCGGCGCGACACGTTCCGGCAGCGGCCGCCAGTCCGGGTCGGGAGGCGGGTCCATCCGGTGGATCATCCAGTCCTTGTCCCGGGTACGGAACAGCACGTACCGCCCGGAGACCCGCGATCCGTGCAGGACGAACTTCACCTCGCGGTCGGACCATTTCTCGGTCTCGTACCTACCGCGGTCCCAGATCAGCACCCGGCCGGCGCCGTACTCGCCCTTGGGGATCTCACCCTCGAATCCGGCGTAGTCGATCGGATGATCCTCGGTACGCACCGCGAGGTGGTTGATCTTCGGGTCCGGCGGAAGGCCCTTCGGGACGGCCCAGGAGACGAGCACCCCGCCGCGTTCCAGCCGGAGGTCCCAATGCAGCCGGCGGGCGTGGTGTTCGTGCACGACGAAGGTGTCGTCGTTGCCCCGCGGCAGCGGGCCGGGGGAGGGGACCGGCTCGGGGGTGCGTTCCGCGCTCCGCTTGCGCCGGTACTCATCCAGCGGACGGTCCGACTCCTGCACGGGGTTCACCCCACCTGGGTGAGGATCTCGTGCCCGGTCTCGGTGACGAGCACCGTGTGCTCGAACTGCGCGCTGCGCTTTCGGTCCTTTGTGACCACCGTCCAGCCGTCGTCCCAGACGTCGTACTCGATGGTGCCGATGGTGAGCATGGGCTCGACGGTGAAGGTCATGCCCGGCTGCATCACCAGGTCGAGGCCCGGGTCGTCGAAGTGCGGGACCACCAGCCCGGAGTGAAACGTGGTGCCGATGCCGTGTCCGGTGAAGTCCCGGACGACCCCGTACTCGAAGCGGCGGGCGTACGACTCGATCACCCGTCCGATGGCGTTGAACGGCCGGCCGGGGGCGACCGCGCGCACGCCGCGCATCATCGAGTTTCGGGCGCGCTCGACCAGCAGCCGGGACTCCTCGTCGACCTCGCCGACGCAGAAGGTGGCGTCGGTGTCGCCGTGCACCCCGTCGAGGTACGCGGTGATGTCGACGTTGACGATGTCCCCCTCGTCCAGCACGGTGTCGTCCGGGATCCCGTGACAGATGACCTCGTTGATCGACGTACACAGGGACTTGGGGTAGCCCCGGTAGCCGAGCGTGCTGGGGTAGGCGCCGTGGTCGCAGAGGAACTCGTGCCCGATCCGGTCCAGCTCGTCGGTGGTCACACCGGGCTTGACGTACCCGCCGACCAACTCGAGCGCCTGTCCGGCGAGGCGACCGGCGGCCCGCATCCGCTCGATTGTCTCGGCCGACTTGATCTCGGACTCGCCCTGTCGGGGGTCCTTGCGCCCGACATACTCGGGCCGGTGAATATGCGGTGGGACCGGCCGCAGCGGGGAGACGCGACCAGGCCGAACACGGGTAGCCACGTAGCGCGAGTCTAGTGTCCTCCAGCGAGTCCGCGGCCCGTCACCAAGGGGAGGTCGAGCGCGGTCAGCAGCCCGGGCGGTGCCTCGACCACCGCGGGGATCGCGTTGACCAGACGCATGGCCGTGGCCTCGAGCCCGGCGGTGTTGTGGTCACCGTCGCCGCCGAGCATCTGCAGGTCGAGCGTGCAGGTGGGCTCGCCGGTGACCTGCACCCGGTAGCTGCCCTGCCCGACCGGCTGCGGCCACCCGGGAGCCAGATCGGGCCGGAGCCGGGTGACGTGCTCGAGCGCGATCGTCGGCCGCCCGCGGTGGAGCCCTCGTACCTCGAAGCGCAGACCAGCGGCCGTGCCCTTCTCGATGGTTCCCGAGGGGATCTCGAACGTCTCCGGCGCGCCCACCCGCTCGTGGCTCTCTTCGATCCCGTCGAGGTCCACGTCGAGCCCGGCGGCGAGCTGGCGGACGACGCTTCCCCACGCCATCGTCAGCACGCCCGGCTGCAGCAGGATCGGCGTCGCCTCGAGCGATCCGCCGAATCCCATGATCTCGAAGAGCACGAGGGGGTTGTGGTACGTGCTGTAGTCCAGGATCTCCATGCAGCGCACCTCGTCGATGCGCTCGCAGACGCCGGTAAGGACCAGCGGCAACCAGTCGTTGGCGAAGCCCGGGTCGATGCCGTTCACCCACAGGGACGCGCCGCCGCAGGCGGCCGCCCGCCGAACCGGATCGACCATCTCGGCCGGCACCACGCCGCTGGGGTACTGCAGGAAGACGGGGCCGCTGGCGACGACGTTGGCGCCGGCGCGGAGCAGCCGCCCGAGGTCGTCGAGCGCTTCGACCACGCGGTTGTCGGCCATCGCCGTGACCACCACGCAGTCGGGTCGCAGCGCGAGGATCGCTTCGACGTCGTCGGTAGCGGTGACGCCCAGGCGCCGCCCGAGCCCGGCGAGGTCGCCCGCGTCCCGCCCCACCTTGGCGGGGTTGGACACCCAAACACCGACCAGCGATAGGTCGGGTCTGGCGTCGATGCCGGCGATGGCGTGCCGGCCGACGTTGCCGGTGCTCCACGCCACGACTCGGTAGGTCACGGCGGGCTCCCTTCGCTTGCGCGTCGGTCAGAGGTCGTCGATGCCGAGGTCGAGGTTGGGCTCCTGGAGTCCGCCGTCCACCTCGAGCACCCTGCCCGTCACGTACCCGCCGGCGGCGGAGGCGAGGTAGAGCACAGTGGCGGCGATCTCCTCCGCCGAGCCGATGCGCCGCAGCGGCGTCCCCTCCTCCATCCGGCGCCGCAGCTCGTCGTCGCCGAGTACCAGCTCGAGGGCCGAGGTGGCGACCGAGCCGACCGCGATGGCGTTCACCCGGATCCGGGGGGCGAGGTCGCGGGCGGCGAGCCGGGTGTAGTGGGCGAGAGCCGCCTTGGCCGTGCCGTAGGCGAGGTAGCCGCGCCCGGCGATGCGTCCCATCGTCGACGAGATGTTGACGACGGCACCGCCGCCGTCCTCCAGGAGGAGCGGCACCGCGGCGCGGGTGAGCGCGTGCGCGGTGCTCACGTTGAAGTGGAACGCCCTCTCCAGGAAGTCCGGCGTGGTGTCGAGGAACGCGCGCGGATAGGTGCCACCCACGTTGTTGACGACGACGTCGAGGCGGCCAAAGGCCTCCCGCGCGGCTTCGGCCAGACCGGCGACGGCCGTCAGGTCGTTGAGGTCGGCGGGAACCACGATGGCCCGCCGGCCGGCCTTCTCCACCTCGGCGGCGACCTTGCGCAGATCGGCCTCGGTCCGCGACGAGATGACGACGTCGGTGCCCGCCTCGGCCAGGGTGACCGCAGCCGCGGCACCGATGCCGCGTCCGGCGCCGGTGACCACGGCGGCGCGGTCGGTGAGCCGGAAGAGCTCGGTAGTCATGCGATCCTCACCGGAGATCCGTCGAGCCGCGGGGCGCCTCGAACCGGACGGGTAGGCGGTCGGGGCCGCGGAGCGCGGTTCCGCCGAGCACCCCGCGGATCCGGACCCGTTCCGGAGCGACGAGCCGAAGGCCGGGGAGCCGGTCGAGCAGTACGCCGAGCGCCGCTTCCAGCTCGGCGCGGGCGAGGTGGGAGCCGAGGCAGTAGTGCGGCCCCGAACCGAAGGCGAGGGTGGCGCTCGCGCGCCGGTCGACGTCGAACCGGTCGGGGAGATCGTAGACGGACGGGTCCCGGTTGGCGGCGGCGATACCGAGTACGACGAGGCGGCCCTCCGGCACCGGGATCCCTCGCCAGTGGCTCGCGTCCGGGACGACGCGCGGCAGCAACGCCACCGGCGGCTCCCAGCGCAGCCCTTCCTCGACCGCCCACCCGCGCGTTCCCGGGTCGCCGAGCACCCGCTCGTACTGGTCCTGGTGCGTGAGCAGGGCGTACAGCAGGTTGCCCAGGGCAAGGTACGTGGTGTCCGCTCCGGCCGGGAACAGCAGCCGGGCAAAGGAGAAGATCTGCTCGTCGGCGAGCCGCTCTCCGTCCACCTCGGCCGTGGCGAGCGTGGAGAGCAGGTCGTCGCCGGGCTCGACCCGCCGCGCGGCCACGAGCTCGGCGAGGAGGCCGGTGAACTCGTCGGCGGAGCGGCGCGCCCCCTCGGGATCGAGTGGGTAGTTGAACAGGTCGTGCGCCCAGCGCTGTACGTCCTCCGGGGCCGCCGGCAGCCCGAGCAGCCGGCCGATGACGAGCGCCGGGTAGATCCGGGTGAACTCGGCGACCAGGTCGGCCTCCCCGCGGTGCGCGAAGGAGTCGACGAGCTCGTGCGCCAGCGGCTCGAGGATCGAGCTCAGGTAGGCCGGCATGACGCGGGGCCGGAACGCGGGGAACACCAGCGCACGGTTGCGTCGGTGCTCCTCGCCTTCCATGCATTGGATGGTGGTGCCGAGGACCGGCTCGGTGGTCAGCCGGTAGCTCGCCGCCGCGGGGATGGTGGCCTCGTCCTGGAACGCCTCTGTCACCAGCTCGTTCGAGGTGAGGAGCAACGCGCGCCGGCCGAAGTACCGCACGACGACCGCCGCGCCGTGCCGGCGGGCGTCCACCAGCGTGGCATGCAGGTCGGTGAGGTCGTCGTCGCTACCGAAGTCGATCTGTAACGAATAATCGACGACACTGAGTTGCATACTCATCGTGCGGAGTCTGAATCGGATACCCGACCGTGTCAAGGAGGGAGCCAGTGCAGGTGGGCAGAGCCAGTGCTGCCAGTGCTGCCAGTGCGTCGCCGCCGACGGACCGGGTGGTGGCCGTCGTCGAGCTCCTGGCGGCCGGACCGGCGGATGCCTACGCGGCCTCCGAGGTCGCCCGCATGCTGGGCCTGAACCGGTCCACGGCTACGGCCGTGCTCAGCGCCCTGGAGGCCGCGGCCTGGGTACGCCGACTGCCGGACCGGAGGTACTCGCTCGGACCACAACTGCTCACGGTCGCGGAGGGTGTGCGGGCTCGGCTGCCGGAGTTTGGACGCGCCGAGGCCGTGATCCGGTCGTTGGCGGGGGAGACCGGCTACGGGTGCGCACTCAGCCGCGCGGAGGGGGAGTACCTCACCGTCGTCGCCCTCCACCGGGGCCGCGGCCGGGTGCCCGCCGGGGTAACGCCGGGCACCCGATTCCGGCTGCGTGCCCCGGCCGGAGCAGCGGTCGTGGCCTGGCGCTCCGACGCCGATCGCGAGACGTGGCTGCGGGACACGCCGCAGCGCCGGGCCGACCAGTTGCGGCGCTTCCTGACCACCATCCGGTCCGAGGGCGTCGGCGTCTGGCGCCTGGAGCCGGGCGCCGACACCGATCTGCTCGAACTGCTCGGCCAGGTCGCCGCCGCCCTGGCCGCCGACCCGACGCAACGGGAGCTCCGTACCAAGGTGCTCGCGATCCTCGGTTCCTTCAGCACCTACGGTTACCGGGCCGACGAGCTGGCCTCAGCCCGTACGGTCCCGGTGAGCTACCTCGTCACGCCGGTGTTCGATGCCGCCGGCGAGGTACGTTACGAGCTTCAGATGGGCATTCTCCGGCCCGACGTGCCCAAGCCCGAGCTCGAGGGCTGCATCCGGCGACTGCGCGCGGCGGGGGAGGCGCTCAGTTCCCGGGTTTCTTTCCGATGAATGGGCCATTCACCCGCTAGGTCCGTATGAGTGGCCCGTCCATCGGGGAGGTCGGCCACCTCGGCACGGAATGTCAATGCCTGTGCGCTGACGTCCTATGAACCAACGGACTCGCGGGGCCGATATTGAAGGCATGTCCAGGCAATGGGGTAACTGGTCCCGACACGCCGAGCCTGTCGGCTCGACGGACCCGCCGCCCCCTGCTCAGCGCGCATCTCCGCGCGTGTTGGTGGCAACCGTTCTGGGCGTACCGCTGGCACCCCTGTATGGGCTGTGGCTGTCGTATGCCATACACCATCCGCCGCGCCCTCGGCGCCGCAAGGCCCCGGCAGAGTTCGGGCTCGATCCCGACGAGCTCTGGATAAAGGTGCCTTCCGCGAATGCGCCGCTGCATGGCTGGTTGTGCCGAGGCGACCCGAGCCGCGTGGTCGTGCTTGGGCATGGCATCGGACTAGACAAGTCACACTGCCTTCCCTACGCGCAGTTCTTGAATCAGTCAGGGTACACGGTGGTCCTGTTCGACTTCCGTAACCATGGTGACAGCTTCCGGGATCGCGGAATCTTGCGATTCAGTCGACGCTTCAACGAGGATGTGTCCACGGTGGCCGCGCATGTGCGTGCGATGGCCGACTACCCTGATGCCCGGATTGCGTTGTACGGGGTCTCATTCTCAGCCTTCCCGATGCTGCACTCGTTGACTCTGCTCGATGGCGCGGTCGGTGCCATGATCTGTGACAGCGGCCCGGGGCCCGATCCCGCCACGACCGCGCGGAACTTTCTGCGCTCCGGCTTCCTTCCCATACCTCGGCTGCTACGGACCGGGGTGGCGATGACCATCCTTGAGGCAATACACAGCCGGGCCACCGCCGTGGCGGTGGGACTCCCCGACGATTGGCGCCCGGCGCCGGAACAACCTAGCTACGACTTCCCCATGCTGTTCATCGGCGGTGACGCGGATGTGGTCGTACCGGCCGACGAATTGCGGGCGCTGGCGGAGTCGTATCCGAACGCGGAGTCGCTAATCGTTCCCGAGGCGGAACATATGAGAACGATGACGGTAGCCCCTGACCGGTATGTCACTACCGTACTCGACTTTCTCGCACGGACGCTGGGCAAGCCCGCCGACGGGTAATTTGTCGTCTCTACACAGTCGGATCCACCCCGCGGAGTGCCGCGCCGCCCGGGTGGAGAGAGGATCTGATGATTATGGTGGCTGCTGCCTCTGCGGGCTTGGGCGAGACGGCCCGGGTGGAGTCGTTTACCCGGACATTAATCGCCCGTGACGTCTGGTCCCGTGATCAGCTGTTGGCGTACCAGCGTGATCGGTTGCGGTCGTTGCTGAGGCATGCGGCACAGGCCTCTCCTTACTACCGGGACATCTTGCCCTCGGTTGCTGGTAGTGGTGATATTCCCCTGGGTGAATTGCCCACCCTGTCAAAAGAGACGTTCATGAAGCACTTCGACCAGATCGCCACGGACCCGCGGCTGCGTCTGGCCGACGTTGATGCTCACTGGTCGGGACCTGAGCCCGGCGAGCCGTTCCGCGGCGATTATCTAATATTTACGACCTCGGGGACCAGCGGAGTACGCGCCGTTACCGCATACACCTCCGAGGAGATGGCGATCTGGACAGCAGTGCACCTGCGAATGCTCCACCGTTTCGGGATCAGGCCGGGTACCCGGATCGTCGCCATCGGCTCCCCGAGTCCGTTGCACCTGTCGAAGCGGGTATTCGCCGTTTTGCAACAAGGCCCATCCGGGGCGCCACGGCTGTCGGTCAAGACCCCGATCGCCGACACGGTCGACGCCCTGAACGCCTACCAGCCCGAGGCCGGGATGGGGTACGCCTCCGTGTGGGGCCTACTCGCTGACGAGCAACTGCGGGGACGGCTGCACATCCGGCCGCGTGTCATGGCTCTCGGAGCCGAACAGGTTACGACGGACGTACGTGATCGGATCTACGCCGCCTGGCAAATCGAGCCCGGGGAGGCCTACGCAGCCACCGAGGCGCCCCTGGTGGCCCAGGCGCCTCCCGGTCGTGACGGTCTGGAGATAAACGAGGACCTGTTCGTCATCGAAGTCGTCGACGAGGACAATCGATCCGTTCCACCCGGCCGCCCCGGGTCCAAGGTTCTGGTCACCAACCTTGCCGCGCGGACGCTTCCACTCATCCGCTACGAACGCTCCGACTCCGTCACCCTCGCCGAGGGCGGCAACCTACGGTCGGGCTTACCGGCGCATCGCCCGCATCGAGGGCCGCAGCGGCGACATCATTCGCCTCCCGGGCCGCGCCGGCGGCCAGGTCGACATCCTGCCGGTCGGCCTAACGACGGCCATTGCCAACTGCCTCGACGTGCACCAGTACCAGGTCCGCCACGACGCTCAGGGCCTCCACATCCGCGTAGTCCTGCGCCCCGGCGCGACACCCGACGCCCCGGCACACGTCGCCGCAGCCGTCACCCGAGAACTCGAGGCCGCAGGCGCTGTTCCACCCCCGATTGAGGTCAGACCCGTCGATCAGATCCACCGCGCGAGCGGCCCCGACGCGAAATTCAAGCTCGTCGACACAGGTGGTGAATCTGCCAAGTGACGTACAAGTTGCCGGCCGATGTTCCGGCGCTGGATGTTGCGATGGCGGCGGGCGCGCCGGCGCAAGTAGTCACAGGTAGCCACAAGTACGAGCCATGGCGCGATCCCGTGATGGAAAATGAGATAGGCGAAAGTTGGACCGACATGTAGGCTCGCGGGGTAGCTGTCCGGGGGCGTCATGAGCATGGTGTTTCGGGCCGAGGATGAGCCGGTCGCGTCGCGTCTTGACTATTGGAAGAATGTGGTCGGCGAGACGGTCGTTCCGCTCGATTTCCGGGTTCCGGGCGGGCCGGACTTCCGCAGCCGTCTCGTCACTGGCGACGTCGGCCTGGTCCGGGTCTGCGAGATCACCGGCCCGGCCGTCAGGGTGGCCCGTACGACGAAGCTTCTCCGCCGGTCGGATCCGGAGCTGTGCAAGATCGATGTACTGGTACGGGGCCGCGCGGTGGTCGAGCAGGGTGGCCGGCAGGCCGGCCTGGGGCCGGGTGACTTCGTCTTCGTCGATCTGTCGCGGCCGTGTCACTGGGCCATCTCGCCGGCGCGGATGGTCGCGGTGACGTTCCCGCGGACGTTGCTGCCGGTGCCGTCGAACGACCTGGCGCTGCTGGCCGGTGTCGGCATTCCCGGGGGCCGGGGCGCGGGTGCGCTGATCTCTTCGCTGGCCCGCCAGCTGCCCCGGCACCTCGGCGACTACCGGGTGGCCGACGGAGCCCGACTCAGTGCGGCCGTCCTCGATCTGCTCTCCGTGGCGCTGGCGGCGCGCCTGGACCGCGGGGATGAGGTGCCGCCGGACATCCGGCAGCGGGCCCTCCTGCTGCGCATTCATCGTTTCATCGAGGAACGGCTCGCCGACTCCGAGCTGTCTCCGGCGGCGATCGCCGCCGCGCATCACATCTCGGTCCGCTACCTGTACAGGCTGTTCGAGACGGAGGGGACGACCGTCGCGGGTTGGATCCGGCGGCGTCGGCTGGAGCGGTGCCGCCGAGATCTGCTGGATCCGGCGTTGCGGGCCCAGACGGTGGGCTCGATTGGAGCGCGGTGGGGGTTCGCCGACGCGGTCCACTTCAACCGGGTGTTCCGGGCGGCGTATGGAGTCCCGCCCGGCGAATACCGTCTCACCGGCAACGGGGCGAGCCTGGGTTAGAGCAGTTCCGCGGCTCGGTCATTTCGGTTGGTTGTGCAGGCGTGGCCTATTGCTGTGCGCTTGTGGCCTACGGCGTCTCGCGTCCGCGCGGCAGGCTCGGGCACATGTACCTGACCCTAGGTCTGCATCGATCCCTGCAGCAGAGTCCCGATGCGCCGGCCACTATTTTCGGTGATCGGGTACGTAGCTTTCGCGAGCAGGCCGACCGGGTGGCCCGGCTCGCCGGGGCGTTGCGGGAGCTGGGCGTACGCGACGGGGAACGCGTTGGCGTCCTCGCCCTCAACTCCGACCGGTACGCCGAGTTCCTGCTGGCCGTGCCGTGGGCGAACGGCGTGCTCAACCCGGTCAACATCCGGTGGAGTCCGGCCGAGATCGTCTACTCACTGCAGGATTCGCAGACCGGCATCCTGTTCGTCGATGACGCGTTTGCGTCGGCGGTGCCCGCGCTGGGGGATGGCTACTCCGGCCTGCGGACGGTCGTGTACCTCGGGGACGGTTCGCCGCCGGCGGGGATGCTCAGCTACGAGGAGCTGATCTCCGGTGCCCAGCCGGTCGAGGATGCTCGCCGCGGCGGCGACGCGCTCGCCGGGCTCTTCTACACCGGAGGCACGACCGGGTTCCCCAAGGGCGTGATGCTCAGCCACGCCAATCTGCTCATCTCGGCGCTGGGAGACCAGGCGACCGTCCCGGCCCGGGTGCCCGGCGAACGGGTGCTGCACGCCGCGCCCATGTTCCACCTGGTCGCCCTCGGCGTCGGCTGGCTGGGAGGCTTGTTGCTCGGCGGCACGCACGTGATCCTGCCGGCGTTCGACCCGGCGGCGGTCATCGAGACGATCGAACGGCATCAGGTCCGCAGCGTGCTCCTCGTCCCGACGATGCTTCAGATGGTCGCCGACCATCCGGCGGTCGCCGACCACGACCTGTCCAGCGTGCGGAACGTCGGCTACGGTGGCTCACCCATCACCGAGGCGGTGCTGGCACGGGCCATGAAGGCGTTCCCGGCCGCGTCGCTCCGACAGGGGTACGGAATGACCGAGCTCGCCCCGAGCGCGACCATGCTCGGCCCGGACGAGCACCGGGTGGGCAAGAACCTGCGCTCGGCCGGGCGTCCCTTCGTCAACGTCGAGGTGCAGATCGTGGACGCCGATGACAATGAGGTACCGCGCCGCACGGTCGGCGAGATCGTCTGCCGCGGCGGGAACGTCATGCTCGGCTACTGGAACAAGCCGGAAGAGACCGCGCAGGCCGTGCGTGGCGGCTGGATGCACACCGGCGACGCCGGCTACATGGACCATGACGGCTACGTCTACGTCGTCGACCGCATGAAGGACATGATCGTCAGCGGCGGCGAGAACGTCTACTCCGCCGAGGTGGAAAACGCGGTCGGCTCCCACCCCGCGGTCGCTGCGTGCGCGGTGATCGGCGTCCCCGACCCCGAATGGGGCGAGCGGGTGCACGCCATCATCGTCCTCAAGCCGGATCATACGGCGAGTGCCGACGACATCCGCGACCACTGCAAGACGCTGATCGCCGGCTACAAGGCGCCCCGCAGCTGCGAGTTCGTCGACGCGCTGCCGATGTCGCCGACCGGCAAGCCGCTCAAGCGCGAGCTGCGCAAGCCGTACTGGGAAGGAAAGGACCGCTACGTCCACTGAGAACCTGGCCACAGGTTGTCAATTGGGCAGAAACGCTCTCAGCAGTAATCACGCGCGGAGGATCGATGCGTCGGGGTATCCGTTTTGTGTTCGCCATAGTTCTGGTGGCCGGGGGGAGCGGCTGCGGTGTCTGGGACGGGGGGAGGGGTGGCGACCAGGGGGAAAGCCTGGGCGGCGAGTCGCCGGGTGGACCGGTGGGAAAAGGGCCGGTGGCGAGGGGGATGGGACGCTGCTGGGTTCCGCGCCGGCCGCCAGTGGTGGGGGGAAGGCCCGCCTGGAGGTACACGTCGGCGAGAGCCCCGCGTCATTCCTGGTCGGCACGGACGGCTCCATCAGGCGGGATCGCGGCTGACCCCGCGTCGGCCCATGGTCGGATCGCTCCGCGTCTCCGGGTTAGCCCCACACCCTGGGGCGGTATCGACGACCAAATTCGAGCTTGCGGCGTTCGTCGTCCACGGTCAGCAGGTTTCCTCGGGCGGTGGAGGCAAAGCCGCACTGCGGGCCGATCGCGAGGTGCTCCATCATCGGGTGGACCCGCCGGATGAATGGGCCACCCACCCGCTAGGTCCGCATGAGTGGCCTCATCGGGCTAGACAGGCTAGACCTGAGGTCCGCTGACGGCGTCGAGGAGGCGCGCCAGCCGGTCACGAAGCCCTCGCCGCGCCGGGCCTGACGACTCACCGGCCGCGACGCTAATGAGGTGCTGGACCGCGTCGAACGACACCACGTCGTCCCCGGGCGTGACCGTGATCGCCTCGTGGGCGAGGCCTTCCAGGTCGCCGTCGCCGGCGTCCAGCGCCAGGACGGTGGCGCCGATCCGGCGCGCGTCCGACACCCGCTCGAGCAGCGGCACCGGGGCCGTATCGGGGGTGACCACGAACAGCGTCTCCCCTCGGCGGACCGCCTCGATCCGCTCCAGCCCCACGCAGAGATGCGGTGGCGCGTTCTCCGGCGGGCTCCAGCGGACCAGCGTCGGGGAGAGGACGGGCAGATCGTTCCAGCGTGCCTCGTCGTCGAGGTGCGCGGCCAGATGCCACGGCTCGTCGTGCGGCGTTCCCACGAGGAGCAGTCCGCCCGGCTCGCTGGTCGACGTACGGAGGGATCGCGCGAAGTCCCGGCTGCGCTGCACCCAGCCGGTCGTCGCGAGGACCTCCCGAAGGATCGCTACTCGAGCGGAATCCACCATCCCATCGTGCCGTACCTGGCCGGCAGGTTGTACCGGGCCCCCTGGGGCCTCCGACGGGCGCGCCGCCGTGGCTGAGAGGATCGAGCCATGGCAGCGCAGAAGTCCCCCTTCGACCTCCCGGACGTGAGCGGGCTCGCCGTCGGTTTCCTCGGCGGCACCGGCGACCAGGGCCGTGGGCTGGCCCGCCGGCTGGCGATGGCCGGCCACCGGGTGCTCATCGGTTCTCGCAGCGAGCAGCGCGCCGCTGCCGCGGCGGAAGGCCTCGGCGCCGGGTTGCCGGTGCGCGGGCTGGAGAACGCCGCGGCCACCCGCGAGGCGGACGTCGTCATCGCGACGGTGCCCTGGGAGGGCCACCGTGACCTGCTGGCCTCCCTGTCCGGCGAGCTGGCCGGGAAGGTCGTCGTCGACTGCGTGAACCCGATGGGGTTCGACAAACAGGGCGCGTACGCCCTGCCGGTGCCGGAGGGGAGCGCCGCCGAACAGGCCGCCGCGCTGCTTCCGGACAGCCCGGTGGTCGCGGCGTTCCACCACGTCTCGGCGACCCTGTTGCTCGACCCTGAGGTCGACCGGGTAGAGACCGACGTGCTCGTGCTCGGCGACGACCGCGAGGCCACCGACCTCGTCCAGGCGCTTGCCGGCCGTATCCCCGGGATGCGCGGCGTCTACGCCGGCAGGTTGCGCAACGCCGGCCAGGTGGAGGCGCTGACCGCCAACCTCGTGTCGGTGAACCGCCGGTACAAGGCGCACGCCGGGCTCCGGGTTACCGACGTGTGACCCCGAGACCCTACGCGCCCACCACCTTGAGCAGCTGCAGCGCCTCATGCGAGGGCGTGCCCGGTGTCGCGGTGTAGAGGACGAGGCGCTGGCCGCGCCCGGTGGGTCGACCCCAGTCGGCGCGGTCAGTACCCCATGTACCCGTCTATGCGGCAGCGGGTTGGTCACTATCTCGCGGGCGACGAAGCCCCACACCTCGGCTAATGTCCCGCGTCTGAATCTTGTTTACGGGTGGCGTGGGGGGAGCCCTGGGATCCGCTACCGAAGACGTTTAGGCGGAGCGCAGGGCTGAGCAAGAGACCCAGGCTTGCCAACCCCGTGACGGCCGCGCACCCGGCGAGGAACGCCATAGGCAGCAGATGCCGACCCAAATCCAGGGTCCAGTAGACGGCCCAGCCGTACGGGACCAGCAGAACCAGTTGGAATGCCAGCCCGAGAATCCACCCCCACCGCGGACGCCGACGAAGCTCGACCACCGTCCACGTACCCCAGGCGACAATCACAGCGGGAACCCCGAGCATGAGCACCTGCGACAACCAGTCCGTTCGCGAGTCCTGTGCACCACTGCCGTCCTCTGGGCCCGGATCACTCAGGAGCAGTGCCAGCAGGAGGATCAAGGTGAGCGTGACCAGGAGGGCACTCCACAGCATGACCTGTACGACAAGCAGCGTCCGTACGGCGCTCACTCGGTGGGAGGCTTGCGACTGCCGCATGGCTCCTCTCCGGACTCACGTGTACGTACGGATTTTCCTGCCGTCGGAACACATCGTCGACACAGAAGTATTGCGATCAGGGGCCGTGACGAGCTCCGGACCGGGTACGCGTCCGTGCGCAACGACCTGCTGACAGGGTCGGGGTGGATTCTCGCCGCCGCCGTACTCGGTGCGGGCATCGTGGGAGTCGTCGCCGGCGGAACGGCGGTGTGGGTCGCGCAGTCGCAGGAGTGGCTCTGCGAGACATCCTCGGGAGGGATGGTCTGTCCGGACGGGATCGCCCGTACCCGGCCTGGAACCTCGGCGGTCACGGCGTGCATTGCACTCGCCGTCGCGGTGGCAGGGATCGCCCGAGGCCTGGATCAACTCCCTGCGAGCATCGCTGGCCGTCGACCTGGGGCGACTCGCCGCGGTGCCCATGATTCTGGCGGGGCGGCGCCGGTGCTGGTAAGACGCTTCGGGCGGCGAGCGTACGTCGCCAGCTGCGTGACCCTCGCGTTGGCCGCCTTCGCCCTGGCGGCCCCGGCGATCTTGATAGCTGCGCTGCTCGCGGGGTACGGGCTCGTGCTCCTACTCGGCGCGGCGGTGGCCGTCACGGCGAGACGCGCCCCCCGCCCGTTCGGTTCGCGAACGGCCTGAGGCACATTGGGCACTGTGCCCTCGATCCGCGACGACCTCGGCAAC
The DNA here is from genome assembly GCA_009379995.1 of Streptosporangiales bacterium. Lineage (GTDB taxonomy): Bacteria > Actinomycetota > Actinomycetes > Streptosporangiales > WHSR01 > WHSR01. Next base: position 6,225 of record WHSR01000061.1, on the reverse strand, counting down.
GAGGTGCCGCTGCCCAGGGAGGTCCGGCGTGTTGTGTCGCTGGTGCCCTCGCTCACCGAGGCGGTCGCCGTCACCGCGCCGGATCTGCTGGTCGGCGCGACCGACTGGTGCACCCACCCGCCGGACCTGGACGTCGTGCGGGTCCGGGGCACCAAGAACCCGGACGTCGAGCGGGTAGTCGCGCTGCGCCCCGACCTCGTACTCGCCAACTTCGAGGAGAACCGCGACGTGGACCTGGAGCGGCTGCGCGCCGCCGGGCTCGCCGTCTGGGTGACCGCCGTGCGCACGCTGGGGGAGGCCTTCGACAGCCTCGCCCGGATGCTCGCCGTCTGCGGTTGCGAGGAGCCGGGCTGGCTGGCCGGAGCGCGCGCGGCGTGGGTGCCGACGGCGGCGGGCGTACCGGTACGGCACCGCGCCGTGGTGCCCATCTGGCGCCGGCCCTGGATGGTGCTCGGCTGCGACACGTTCGCCGGGGACGTGCTGGCCCGTCTCGGGGTCGCCAACGTGTACGGGGACGTGGCTGAGCGCTACCCGAAGGTCGCGGTCGCCGACATGCTCGCCAGCGGAGCGGACCTGGTGGTGCTGCCCGACGAGCCGTACGCGTTCTCGGCCGAGGACGGACCCGAGGCGTTCCCGGGCATGCGGGTGGCGCTGGTGAGCGGCCGGCACCTGGAGTGGTACGGCCCTTCACTGGTCGAGGCCTTCGACGTGCTGAACCGCCAGCTCACGGCCGCCCGCACCGTATCTGCGAGCAATGATGTCGGCGGGGCTTGACCAGCCTCACCGGAACCGACAAGCTGGCCTATGCGGGAGGGGCGGCCACGTTGTCGACCCTCGAGGTCTGACTTGAATCGCGCCGCACTGACGGCCTGTCGGCGCCCCTTCCCGCGCCAATCAGGGCCGGGCTGGTGCGCTATCGGTAGGAGTGGTCCGGGTCGGGGTAGCTGCCGGCGACGACCTCCTCGGCGAACGTGCGGGTGGCGTCGGTGAGCACGCCCGCCAGGTCGGCGTACTGCTTGACGAACTTGGGCAGCGGCGGCGCGCTGAGGCCGGCCATGTCCTGCCACACCAGGACCTGGGCGTCGCAGTCGGGCCCGGCCCCGATGCCGATCGTGGGGATGCCGAGCGTCTCGGTGACCCGTCCCGCCAGGTCCGCCGGCACGCACTCGAGCACGACCGCGAAGGCGCCGGCGCCTTCGAGCGCCTTGGCGTCGGCCAAGAGCCGCTCGCCGGCCTCACCGCGCCCCTGGACCCGGAAGCCGCCGAAGACGTTCACCGACTGTGGGGTAAGGCCTACGTGCCCCATCACCGGCACGCCGGCGGACACCAGGGCCTCGATCTGCGCCAGCACCCGGTGCCCGCCCTCGAGCTTGACCGCGTGCGCCCCCGACTCCTTGACGAAGCGGGCAGCTGTCGCCAGCGCCTGCTCGGGCGAGGCCTGGTACGAGCCGAAGGGCAGGTCCGCGACCACCATCGCCCGCCGAGTCCCGCGGACGACCGCAGCGGTGAGCGGCAGCAGGTCATCGACGCTGACCGGCAGCGTCGAGTCGTGCCCGTACACCACCATCCCGGCCGAGTCGCCCACCAGAAGCACCGGGATCCCCGCCTCGTCGAACACTCGGGCGGTGAGGGCGTCGTACGCGGTCAGCATCGGCCATCGCTCGCCGCGTTCCTTGGCCGCGGCGATGTCGCGGACGGTGACGCGCCGCCCACCCTGGACGCCGCCGTACCGGGCGGTCGACCGGCCGGCGGCGGAGACAGCAGAAGACATCGAATCCACCTCCCGTCTCGAGGCGCCCCTGTGGCGTCCCCGGACATATAGCGATGATTGCACGCCACTCAACGGGTGACCGCGAGGTGGATCAACGTGGAGGCGTCACCGATCCGCGCCAGCGGCTGGTGATCGGCAGCCGGCGGTCGCGGCCGAAGTTCTTCGGCGTGATCTTCGGGCCTGGCGGGTACTGCCGCCGCTTGTACTCGGCCGCGTCCACGAGCCGGATCACCCGGTCGACGAGGGCGGGATCGTGGCCGGCGGCGACGAGGGCGTCGCGCCCCATGTCCCTTTCCACGTAGTCGTCGAGCAGCGGGTCCAGGACGTCGTAGGCCGGCAGCGAGTCGGTGTCGAGCTGGCCGGGGCGCAGCTCGGCGCTGGGCGGCTTGGTGATGGAGTTCTCCGGGATCGGCGGCGTCTCCCCGCGGGCATCGGCCTGAGCGTTCCTCCACCGGGCGAGCTGCCACACAGTGGTCTTGAGTACGTCCTTGATCGGGGCGAACCCGCCGGCGGAGTCCCCGTACAGCGTCGAGTATCCGGTCGCCAGCTCGCTCTTGTTGCCCGTGGTGAGCACGAGGTGGCCGTGCTCGTTGGACAGCGACATGATGATCATCCCGCGGACGCGCGCCTGGAGGTTCTCCGCGGCCACGCCGTGCAGGTCGATCTCCTCTCCGAAGGCATCGACGATGCCCGCGATCGGGACCGTGCGCCCGTGGATGCCCTGCCGCTTGACCAGGTCTTCGGCGTCGGTGACGGAGTGCTCGCTGCTGTAGTGGCTCGGCAGCAGCACGGCGTGGACGCGTTTCGGGCCGAGCGCGTCGGTGGCGACCGTGGCGGTGAGCGAGGAGTCGATGCCGCCGGACAGCGCGAGGATCACCGACTCGAAGCCGTTCTTGCGGGCGTAGTCGCGGGTGCCGGTGACGAGCGCCGCGTACACCTCCTCCAGGTCGTCCAGCCGCTGCGCGTACGGCCGGGGCTCCTGCTGGTACGGCGGGGGCGGATCGTCCGAGATCAGCAGCCGCTCGACGGTCATGGTGGTGCCGTCGGCCGCGTCCACCGGCGCCTCACCCACCGCGAGCAGGCCCTCCACCCGGGTGAGGTCGAGATCGGCGACGAGCAGGTCCTCGGCGAACTGCTCGCCGCGCGCGATCAGCTCGCCGGCCGCGTCGACGATCAGCGAGTCGCCGTCGAAGACGAGCTCGTCCTGCCCGCCGACCATGTTCACGTACGCCAGCGCCGCTCCCGCCTCCTGGGCCTGGCGAGCGGCGAGTTCCAGCCGCACGTCGTCCTTGTTGCGCTCGTACGGTGACCCGTTGATCACGACCATGAGCTGGGCGCCGGCCTCGCGGATGACGCTCACCGGGCCGCCCTCCTGCCAGAGGTCCTCGCAGATCACGGTGGCCACGTCGATGCCGTGCAGGCGGAAAATGGGGAGCCGGTCGCCGGGTACGAAGTACCGGTACTCGTCGAAGACCCCGTAGTTCGGCAGGTGGTGCTTGGCGTACCGGGCCAGCACCCGGCCACGGTGCACCAACGCCGCGGCATTCTGCGGTGCCCCGGCGGGCATGCCGACCTGCGGCTCGATGTCGCTGCGCCGGTCGAGGTACCCGACGATGACGGGAAGCTCGCCGAGACCTTCGCCGGCGAGGCGGCGCGCGGTGTTCCCCAGGGTCTCCAGGGACGCGTCCACGAAGGACTTGCGCAGCGCCAGGTCCTCGATCGGATAGCCGGTGAGCATCATCTCCGGGAACGCCACGAGGTGCGCGCCCTCCGCGGCGGCGCGCCCGGTCCACTCCACCACGAGATCGGCGTTGCCGGCGAGGTCGCCGACCGTGGGGTTCACCTGGGCGAGAGCGATACGTAGCTGGGCCACGATTCGAGCCTACGTGTTCCTCTTCGCGCCCGGTCAGCTCGGCCATCGTGCGGCCCGGCCACCGGTGCACGCCGACGATCCCGTAACGTGCAGGTAACAAGGACGCGTGACACTGAGATCTGGTCTACAACCGCCGACCGTCAAGGATGATGGCCGTGGAGAAGCAACAGGAGTTCGTGCTACGCACGCTGGAGGAGCGGGACATCCGGTTCATCCGGCTCTGGTTCACCGACGTGTTGGGGTTCCTCAAGTCGGTGGCCGTCGCCCCGGCCGAGCTGGAGGGTGCGTTCGCCGAGGGCATCGGGTTCGACGGGTCCGCCGTGGAGGGCTTCGCCCGGGTCCATGAGTCGGACATGCTGGCCAAGCCGGACCCCTCCACCTTTCAGGTCCTGCCGTGGCGTTCCGGGGGGCCCGGCTCGGCGCGGATGTTCTGCGACATCCTGATGCCCGACGGGACGCCGAGCTATGCCGACCCGCGCAACGTGCTGAAGCGCACCCTGGGCCGGGCGGCGGACCACGGCTTCACCTTCTACACCCACCCCGAGATCGAGTTCTTCCTGTTCAAGGAGCGCCCGGAAGACGGAACGCCACCCAAGCCGGTGGATGCGGGCGGGTACTTCGACCACTCGCCGCACGCGATCGGCCACGACTTCCGGCGCCAGGCGATCCTGATGCTGGAGGGCATGGGCATCTCGGTGGAGTTCAGCCACCACGAGGGGGCGCCGGGCCAGCAGGAGATCGACCTTCGGTACGCCGACGCGCTCACGACGGCCGACAACATCATGACGTTCCGGCTGGTCATGAAGGAGGTCGCGCTCGAGCAGGAAGTGCACGCCTCCTTCATGCCGAAGCCGTACACCGAGTATCCGGGTTCCGGCATGCACACCCACATGTCGCTGTTCGAGGGTGACCGCAACGCCTTCTACGAGCCGGGCGCCGAGTATCAGCTCTCCAAGATCGGTCGGGCGTTCATCGCCGGTCTGCTCCGCCACGCCGCGGACATCACCGCCGTGTGCAACCAGTGGGTGAACTCCTACAAGCGGCTGTGGGGGGCCGCTGCGCGCACCGCCGGCGCCGGCGGCGAGGCGCCCGCCTACGTCTGCTGGGGCCACAACAACCGATCGGCGCTGGTGCGGGTCCCCATGTACAAGCCGCAGAAGGGTAACTCCACCCGCATCGAGTTCCGCTCCCTCGACTCCGCGTGCAACCCGTACCTCGCCTTCGCAGTCATCCTCGCCGCGGGGCTGAAGGGTATCGAGGAGGGGTACCAGCTGCCGCCCGGCGCCGAGGACGACGTGTGGGCGCTCACCGATGCCGAGCGGCGCGCGCTCGGCATCGAGCCGCTCCCGGAGAGCCTGCTGGAGTCCATCGACCGGATGGAGCGCAGCGAACTCGTCGCCGAGACCCTTGGTGAGCACGTCTTCGACTACTTCCTGCGGAACAAGCGGGCCGAGTGGGAGGAGTACCGTCGGCAGGTCACCGAGTTCGAGCGGTACCGGTATCTGCCCATCCTTTAGGGGGTACTTCTCCTTCGGGGTCACGCCGGAACGCGCTGCCCCGTCCTGAGGGGCGAGGTGATGTTGCATGACGACCGTTCTTGTGACGGGTGGCACCGGTGCCCTGGGCCGTCAGGTGGTCGAACGGCTTGCCGACTCCGGTGCCGGCGTACGGGTACTCAGCCGGCGTACCGACGCGCCGGTACCCGAGGGCGTCGGACTGGTCCGCGGTGACCTTATTTCCGGCAGAGGCCTGGATGACGCGCTCGCCGGGGTCGAAGCCGTCGTACACTGCGCGAGCGACCCTCGCCGGCTGGAGGTCGAGATCGACGGGACTCCTCGGCTGCTGGACGCCGCCAAGGGTGTCGGGAGTCCGCACGTCATCTACGTGTCGATCGTCGGTGTCGATCGGATTCCCTTCGGTTACTACCAGGCGAAGCTCGCCGCCGAGACGGTTCTGCGCGATTCCGGGCTGCCGTGGACGATCCTCCGCGCCACCCAGTTCCACGACCTGGTGCTGCAGGGCCTGGCCGCGCTGGCGAGATCTCCCGTCGTGCCGCTGCCCCGGGGCATCCGGGCGCAGCCCGTCGATACCCGGGATGTCGCCGACCGGCTCGCCACACTGGCGCTCGGAGGATCGGCCGGACGCGTCCCCGACGTCGGTGGGCCGCGGGTGGAGCGGGCCGAGGATCTGCTCCGCGTCTACACCGAGGCGGCCGGCCTTCGCCGGCGAGTCGTCTCCGTCCCCGCCCCGGGCCGGATGATGCGCGCCTTCCGGGCGGGTGCGAACCTCGTCGAGGACGGCGACCTCGGGACGCGCACGTTCGAGGAGTTCGTACGGGAGCAGGTGCGTCCTGGCAAGCCGGTGAGGCTGACGTACTACCGCAGGCCGCGGCGTTGAAGCGTGACCCGCGCGTCGGGATGCCGGTGGCGGGGGGCTAGGCTCAAGGCCGTGTAGTTAGGGGGTTGGTGGTGGTTGTCAAGGTGTCGGGTGGTGCCAGGATGTCGATGCCCACGGTGGCTTTGTAGCTGGTGCGGTCGATGCCAGGGCCGCGGGCCTGGTATTTGGAGATGGCGCGTTTGAC
>WHSR01000047.1 GCA_009379995.1 Streptosporangiales bacterium | reverse complement strand
GCCCTGGAACAGGACCTCCGTGAGTGGACCACGACCTGGAACGACAACCCCAGGCCCTTCACCTGGACCAAGACCGCCGACGAGATCCTCGAACGACTCGCCTCATATCTTCAACGGATCCCCGGCGCAGGACACTAGGGGGTGTCTCGTGGATCTTTGGCGACGCGGATCGGCGCCCAGACGACGACCGGCGGCGTTGTCGTCGTCGCCGATAGCTCCACTATCGGCTCTCCTCCGCCTTGCCGGACCGCCGTCTGGCTCGCCGCCCGCATTCACCAAGATCCACGAGACACCCCCTAGATGGCCTCGGCGAATCGCTCGATATCGCCGATCTTGCCGACGACGACGATGATGTCGCCATACATCAGAACGGTCTCGGGCGTGGCGTAGGTGAAGGCCTCGTCTTCGGTCTTCACCGAAGCCACGGTGACGCCGTACTTCGAGCGCAACCGCGACTCGCCCAGCGGTATGCCGACGAGCTCCTTCGGCGGCTTCGTCTTGACCATCGCGTAGTCCTGGTCGATCTCGACGTAGTCGAGAAGGCGGCCGGACACCAGGTGGGCGACCCGCTCGCCCATGTCGTGCTCGGGGAAGACGACGTGATGGGTACCGATGCGCTCGAGGATGCGGCCGTGCTGCAGGGTGACAGCCTTTGCCCAGATGTCCTCGATTTCCAGCTCGACCAGCATCGAGGTGGTCAGAATGCTGGCTTCCACGTCGGTGCCGATGGCGACGACAGCGCGATAGAACTCCGGCACGCCGATCTGGCGCAGCGCCTCGATGTCGGTGGAGTCCGCGGTGACGACGTGGGTGAGCTGGCCGGCCAGGTTCTGCACCACCTTGGGACGGTTGTCGACGGCGAGCACCTCGGTGCCCAGGCGGGTCAGCTCCAGCGCGAGAGCGCTGCCGAACCGCCCCAACCCGATGACCACCACGGGTTCGTTCTTGCGATCAGCCAACTATCGTTCTCTCCTCCGGCAACTCGAAGCGGCGCCCGCGTTCCCGCAGCGCGAGCCCGTAGTACAGGGACAACGGGCCGATGCGGCCGACGAACATCAGCACAACCATCAGTAGATGCCCGGCACGAGGCAGGTCGGCGGTGACTCCGGTGGACAAACCAACGGTACAGATAGCCGACACCGCGTCGAAAAGCACGTGATCCAGATCGCGGGCGCTCATGTTGAGCAGCACGAAGGTGGTGACAGCCACCAGGCCGATGCCGAGCAGCGCAATGGCGAGCGCCTGCCGCTGGTTGGTCTCCGGGATGCGCCGGCGCCCTACGTTGACCCGTGTCTCCCCGCGCAGTTCCGCCCAGATGACGAAGGCCAGCAGGCCGAACGTGGTGACCTTGATTCCCCCTGCGGTGCTCGCGCTGCCTCCGCCGATGAACATCAGGATGTCGGTGAACAACAGGCCTTCCGAGGTCATCGCCGAGGTGTCGATGGTGTTGAAGCCGGCCGAGCGCGGCGTGGCGGCGGCGAAGAAGCCGCCGAGGAGCTTGGCCGGATCGCTGAGCGGGCCGAGGGTCTTCGGGTTGGAGTACTCGGCCACGGTGAGCACGATCGTGCCGATGGCGAGGAGCGTCGCGCTGACCCCCAGGGTGAGCCGGGTCAGCACCGACCACTCCCGGGGGCGCCGCCAGGAGCGGGCCAGTTCGAAGAGCACGGGGAAGCCGATGCCGCCCGCAATGAACGCGACGGCAATCGTCAGCGACACCCACGGGTCGGCGACGAACCTCACCAGGCTGTCGGTGTTCAGCGAGAACCCCGCGTTGTTGAACGCCGAGATGGCATGGAAGACCGCGTCGTACGTCGCGGCGCCGAACGGCTCGTCGTACCCGACGACGAAACGGACGGTGAGGATGGTCGCCACGACGAACTCGCTCACCAGGCTGAAGAGGACGATGTTGCGTCCTACCCGGCGGACGTCCTTGAGCCCCAGCCCCTGGGTCTCCGCCTGGGCGACCAGTCGCGCCCGCAGGCCCAGCCTCCCGGACACCAGCACGGCGAACAACGTGGCCAACGTCATGATGCCCAGCCCGCCGGCCTGGATGAGCACAATGATTACGACCTCGCCGAAGGTCGACCAGTACGTACCTGTGTCCACGGTTATCAGCCCGGTCACGCACACCGCCGAGGTGGCGGTGAACAGGGCGTCGACCAAATGCGCGCGCTGCCCGGACTCGGTGGCCACGGGAAGCGAAAGCAGCGCGGTGCCGATCAGTATCGCGGTCCCGAATCCGGTCGCGATGACCTGAGCCGGGTGTGAGAGCCGGTCGGACGCCACTCGCCGTGGCCCGGCATGCGTCCGCCGGAATCCGATCACCTGGTCGCCTCCCGGCAGGTCATCACTCCAGCTGCTGAGCTTTCCCTGGATCCCGGGCCACCGCGGTGGGTGAGTTACTGGGTGGGTAGCTGGGTGGGTGTGTCAGGGCCGCCGTTCGCCCAGGTTAGCCGTAACCCCACTCACACGCCCGGCAGCACACCCACTTACCCACCCGGCTCGTCTTCGTCCGGGTCCTTGGCGCCGGTGTCCTTGTCGTCCGGGGATTCCAGAGAGGAGATGTCGAGGTCGCCGCCGCGGCGTCGGGCGAACTCCTCGGGATGGTCCAGATCCTCGCCGGTGGGCATGAAATCGGGGTGGCCCCAGACCGCGTCGCGGCCCTCGGCGCCCCGCTCGTCGCCCAGGGCGCGCCAGAGTGCGCCCGCCTCCCGGAGGCGACGGGGCCGAAGCTCGAGCCCGACCAGGGCGGCGAAGGTACGTTCGGCCGGCCCGCCCTCGGCCCGGCGGCGACGAACGGCCTCCGCCAGCGGGGCGGCGCCGGGCAGCCGGTCCCGGGCCGCCGCGTCGACCACCGCGTCCACCCAGCCCTCGACGAGGGCGAGCAGGGTCTCCAGCCGGGTGAGCGCCGCCCGCTGCTCGGGGGTCTCCTCGGACTGGAAGAGCGCCTCGCCCTGAAGCGCGTTCTGCAGCGCCTCGGGGTCGCTCGGGTCGATGTGGGACACGGCGTCCTCGAGACGCCCCATGTCGATGGTGATGCCGCGTGCGTACTCCTCGACCGCACCGAGGAGGCGGGCGCGCAGCCAGGGTGCGTGGGTGAACAACCGGTGGTGCGCCGCCTCGCGCAGGGCGAGGTACAGCCGGACCTGGTCGTCGGGTACGCCGAGCCCTTCGCCGAACGCGGCGACCCCCTTGGGCAGGAGCGCCGCATTGCCGGCCGGTGTGAGCGGCAGGCCGACGTCGGTGGACCCGACGACCTCCTGGGCCAGCGCGCCGAGCGCCTGTCCCGCCTGGCCGCCGACCATCATCCCGCCCATCTGCCGTACGACCGTGAACAGCGGGCCCGCGACCCCCTGCATCTCCTGCGGAAGGACGGTGCCCATCGACTCCACGACGCGCGCCGCGATCGGGTCACAGAGCTGGGACCACACCGGGAGGGTCCGCTCGATCCACTCCGCGCGGCTCCACGCCTCCGGCGTCGTCACCCCGGAGGGCAGGGTGGTGACCTCGTCCAGCCACAGGTCCGCGAGCCGCAGCGCCTCCTCGACCTGGCGGCGTTCGACGTCGGTCACGGTCGGGTCCGCTTCGCGCGTGATCGCGTGCCGGGCGACGTCCTTGGCGAGATCCCAGTTCACCGGGCCGCCCTGCCAGGACATCAGGTCGGCGAACCGATGCAGCAGGTGCGACAGCTCCTGCGGGTTCGACGCGCCGAACGCGGCAAAGGGGTTGTTCTGCTCCCCACCGCGGCCAGACTCGTCGGGGTCCTCGGGTTGGTTGAAGCCGAACGGCAAGTTAGTCACGGGTAAGCCTCAGGCAGGATGGTGATGGTCACATCTGCCACGTTAGTCCGGGAGTCAGCACGGTGAGTACCACCTCGGGTCGGGTTCGCCCACGGCGCAGCGCCGGACCCACCGTGGCGGTCACCGGCGCCGCCGGAGGGGTGTACGGGGTCGGGCGCGCCCTCGCGGCGCGGCTGGCGGGTTCCGGCTCGGCACGCCGGGTCGTGGCCATCGACGTGGCCAGGGGCGATGTTGCCGGCACCGACGTGACCTGGCGGATCGCCGACGTCGGCGATCCGCTGCTGGCCAGCCGGCTTTCCGGCGTCGACGTACTGGTCCACCTGGCGCAGGACGCCTCGCTCGCCTCGGACCCACAGCAGCGGCGCGCCTTCAACGTACGCGCGGCGCAGACCGTGCTCACCGCGTCCGCGGCGAGCGGGGTAAAGCGGGTGGTGTTGCTTACCAGCGCGATGGTGTACGGGGCGCGGCCGGACAACCCGGTCCCCCTCGCCGAGGGCGCCTCGCTGCGAGCCGACGCAGACACGGGCATGGCTGGCGATTTTCTGGAGATCGAACAGCTGGCCGCGCGAGCCCCGCGGGTGCATCCGGGGCTTGCGGTGACAGTTCTCCGTCCCGCGGTGGTGGTCGGTCCCGGCGTTGACACGGTGGTCACCCGGCATTTCGAGTCACCCCGGCTGCTCGTGGTCAAGGGCTCGGTGCCATGCTGGCAGTTCTGCCACGTCGACGACTTGGTGAGCGCGCTCGAGTTCGCCGCGCTTGGCCGGGTGCAGGGCGCGGCCGCGGTGGGGTGCGACGGTTGGCTGGAGCACGAACAGGTGGAGGCGCTCGCCGAGATGCGTCACCTCGAGCTGCCGGCCGGCCTGACCTTCGGCACGGCCGAGCGGCTGCACCGGATCGGGATGACCCCCACGCCGGCCGGTGAGCTGCACTACGTGGTCTACCCCTGGGTGGTGGACTGCGCGGCGCTGCGGGAGGCCGGCTGGCGCCCCGCGTACGACAACGAGGCGGCGCTGCAGGCACTGCTCGCCGAGGCCGCCGGCAGGCATGCGGTGGCCGGGCGGCGGCTCGACCGTAAGGACGTGACGGTCACCGCGGCCGGGGCGGCCGGGGCGACCGTCGCCGTCATCGGCACCGCCGCGCTGGTGCGCCGGGCGCGGCGCCGCCGGAAAGGTTGACGCCAGGCCGATCGCAGGGCCGGGTCGCAGGGCTGGCCTCAGCGGTACATCTCGATCCCCAGCCCGCTCCGCCAGTCCGACGCCGAGGAGCATCACCAGCACGTTCCCCAACGGCGGGAACTCGACGAAGTTGGCCACGAGCTTCTCGAGCAGGAAGAGCAGACCCTCGCCGGACAGCGCCGGGCGGATCGGCAACGGCTCGTCCTCGCGCGGCACCGTCACCGAGACGCCGAGCGCCGCGAGCACCGTCGACACCGCCGCGAGCAGCAAGAAGAGGTAGATGAACAGCATGAACGGGTCCGGCAGCCGGTTGCCGACGCGTTCGATCCCGGTGAGAGCCGCGCCCAGCCTGCCCTGCACCTCTCTCGTCGCCCGCCTGGTGCCCTCCGGTCCCGATGCCATGGCCTCTCCTCACCCGCCGGACCGATTCCTTCCCGCCGGATCGACGCGACGATGATCGCGGGATCAGCGGAATATTGTCCACGAGATACAGGGAACTTATGGAGTCATGGTGGGTGTGCGGTCGAGCTGACTCGCCGGCTGGTTACTTGGTGGCCGCGCTGATAGAGCGCGCGTTGAACCCAGCCTCTTGAAGCCGGTGCGCACCGTCCACGAGGTCCGCAGGCACCGGCTCATCGATCTCTATCAAGCCGGATCGAGCATAGCTTTCCAGGCGGAGGATTTCTCCCGCCAGCATCGACAGTATCCTTTGCAGAGGGATGTCGCGTGCGCAGTAGTCCGCAAAGGTTACTACCTCAGACGTGATCTGAACGTGGCGCGACGGCCAACGACGGCGAGCCGTAGCCAAAGTACGTCGTTCGCAGTACGGTTTCTGCACGATAAGGAACTTGTGGAGATCGAGACCGTCGTCCCGCAGTAGTTCCGCGGAAAGCCAGAAATTCTCGCTCGTGTTGGAGGCCAGGCGCTCCGCCAAGATGTTTTCCCTCGGTACCCTCTGTGAGATCAGCGCGTCGACGATGGCATCCGATTCTGTGGGGAAACTACTTCCCGTCGAAACGTGAGCCTTGCCGCCGGATACGAGCAGTAAATCAGCAAACCCTTCCTGGTAGAGCTGCACGGCACGGCGTGCGACACCCAGATCGTGCCCACCAAAGACAAGAATACATTCGGCCGGCTCTATTTCCTGGTTGAGGCGCAAATAATTCCAAAGGTCCTCGGCGATGGTCATTTCATCGTTGGTCGGCATGGTCATATCTCTACTCTAGCATCGAGTCGAACGATCATCTTGGCCAGGATGATCTGGCGATCCGCGATAGCGATTCCGAATAACCTCGGCTCCAAAACGACGAGAAGCGCGACCACCACTATGAGCGACGGCACTACATTATCGAGCTGCCCCAGGGCTCGAAGTCTCGTTCTCATCGTCCACCTCTGCTCAGCGGCAGTTCGACAGCACTTACCGTATGGCTTGGGCCGTCCGCCCGCCACGTATGTGGATGGGCCATGTGGATGTCTGGGTGGGCTGTGTGGATGGCTGCCCGGTAACGACGCCGGGTTATCTGTAGTCGCCGGCTTTCTGAGTGGCTTCTGTGCTGGTCCTGCCGTTGCGGACGCGTCTTGAAGGTCGTGTGTGATCGCTGTCTGGCGGGGGTGTTGATCTTGTCCGGGTGTTGAGGATGATCTTGCCGTGGGGAGGGTGTTCAGGGCGGGCGTGGCCGCCACACCATGCACAGTAGGAGGGCGGCGAAGCCGAGCCGCATGGCCAGCACGCCGCCGGGTCCGGCGTAGGGGAACAACGTCTTCGCGATGGCTTGACCGGCCTGGAGGCTGACCACACTGCCCACGGCCAGCGCCGTCGCTGGGGCGTGGCCGGCGCCGTGGGCGATGCCGTGGCTCACTCGCCCGCGCGGTGCGGCTGGCCGGTGTGGGTGACGGTCAGCTGCCGGGGCAGCGAGGACACCGACTCGGGTTCACCCTCGGTGATGATGAACGTCTCGCTCAGCGAGTGGCCGATCTTGTCCAGCCACACGGCAAGCATCAGGTGGATCGTCATGTGGGGCTGGAGGACGGTGCGGTCACCGGCGGCCAAGCTGACGGTTCGCTCGACCCAGCACGTATCGGGGAACGACAGTCCGATTGAGTACCCGATGCGTGAACCCTTCTCCACGCCTCTGGCCGTGGTGGCGAGCTGCCACGCTTGCTTGACGTCTTCGGCTCGGTAGCCGGCTTTCAGCTTGTCCAGTGCCGCCGCCATCCCCCGCTGGACGGCCTTGTCGAGCGCCCGGTACGCGTCGGGGGGATCGCCGAGGAAGACGGTGCGGGAAAGCCCGGCCGCGTAGTTGTGGCGGTGCGCACCGAGTTCGATCATCGTGGGCTCACCGACCCGGTAGCGTCGATCTGTCCAGCGGCAATGGGGCGAGTTCGTCCGCTGTCCCGCTGCCATGTAGGGCTGCCAGGGCGACGACCCGGCTAGGCCGTCGACGCCCTCGACGAGCGCGGCGTAGATCGCTGCGGCCACGGCGGGCTCGGCCACTCCCGGGGCGATGGCTTCCAGTGCGACGGACATCGCGTGGTCGCTGATCTTGCCAGCCTCGCACATCACCGCCAGTTCGCGCGTCGACTTGATGCAGCGAACCCACTCGACGAGCCGCCGGGAGTCGGCGAACCGAGCGTCGGGGAGCTCGTGTTCGAGGATCCGCATCGCCAGTGGGCTAAACGACCCGCCGTCGCACTCTACGGCTATACGCAGATGGTGCCAGCCGTTGGCTTTGATGACGTCGGCGACGAAGGCCATGGGATGTGCGTCCTGAACCACGAACTCGTCGCCGTAGCCGAGTATCTGGTCATCGCTCAGCCGTGTCGTCCATTGTGCTGCGGTGACATCGATGCCTCGAACGATCAACCGTGGCTGCTCGCCGGAGACGGGGACCAGCAGCGCCTGGGTCACGTAGAAGGCGTAGGTGTCGTACCCGGTGAGATAGCAGATGTTCTTCGGATCCGTCAGGACGAGAAGGTCCAGCCCGCGGTCGTCCGCCGCCTTCCGAACCCGGTCGAGACGGTCGGAATACTCCGTCGCAGGAAAGGGAACCTGATCACGCTCCGACATTTGTGCCTCCGTTGTCACGCGCCGCAGCAGGTTCGTACGGCTGGCCGAGGCGAACCGGACTGTCGCGCGCGGGCACCCGAGGCTCGCCTCGTCGATCACCCGCGTCTGCAGGGACCCCGCCCGCGCGGTGGGTCCATATCGTCTGTCCCGTCGGTGTGCGATGCTGCGAAATGACGCGATATGACCTCGGACAATTGGGCGTCCGGCCACAGGAACTGGCCACGATCCGCTCCTCTCCGGTGTCGTCATCAGCAAGCATCGCCGTCAGGATCATGTATGTCCAGGTTGACTTTCTGGACATTATTGTGAAGCGTAGCCTGCATGATTGATCTACGCCGCCTGCATGTGCTCCGGGCGGTGGCGTACTACGGCACCGTGACCGCTGCGGCGCAAGCCCTGCACCTCACGCCGTCCGCTGCATCGCAGCAGGTACGGCAGGTCGCACGGGAGCTCGACGTGGTGCTGTTGGAACCGCACGGCCGTCGGGTGCGCCTCACTCCCGCGGCACACAGCCTGCTCACGCACGCCGACGCGATCGAGGCCCGCTGGGAACAGGCCGAAAGCGACCTGCATGCCCAACGGGACCAGCCGGCGGGCCTGTTGCGCGTGTGCGGCTTCCCCGTCGCCATATCGACCCTGCTGGCCCCGCTGGCCGCGACGCTGCGGGCGCGCCACCCCCAGCTGACCGTCCGGATCCAGGAAGTAGCGGAACGGGCGAGCTTCGACCTGCTGTTCAATCGAGACGTCGACCTCGCGATCATCGAAGCCGCACCGGACAACCCGCCCATGAGCGACCCACGGTTCGACCAACAACTCCTACTGGACGACCTCTTCGACCTCGTCGTCCCCTCCAGGCACCCGTTCGCCCAGCGAAAACACATCGCGCTCGCCGAAGCCGCCTGGGAAGACTGGATCGTCCCCGCAGCCAGCTGCACCTCCCGGACCCACACCCTCGCCGCGTGCAGCACGGCCGGGTTCACCCCGAACATCACCCACCACGCGTTGGAGTGGAGCGCTATCGCCGGCCTCATCGCCCACGGGCTCGGCGTCGCCCTCATTCCGCGCATGGCAGACCTCGCACCCCACCTCCCGATCACCAGGGTGCCGCTCAACGACGACCCAAGCCCCGGCCGGAAACTGCTCACCTGCACCCGCATGGGCGGACGCAACCACCCCGCCACCGCGGCGGCCCTCAACGAACTACACCACGCCGCCCCGACAACCGCCGCCCGAGCCGAACGCGTCGATGTGCGGCGGACAGGTGACGTGGGTTGTTGCGGACTCCAGGATTCCGACCGCAGACAAGGCTGACTCAGGGCGCCAGGAGCGTCCGGGCTGTCGCTGGATCGCTGGCGGCCACCAGCCGGTAGCGGCGGGTCGGGTCGGGCTCCAGCAGTACCACGTCGCCGTCGGCGTCCATGGCAACGCCTCCCGCGGCGAAGCCCTCGGCCGCGACGTCGTGGTGTCCGCCCATCGCCCGGATCAGCCCCAGCACCGCTGCCCGGTGCTGCTCAGTCGCCGGTACGACGACAGCCCCTGTCACGGCGCCCGGCACGGCTCGCTGGTGACGGTGTTCGGGCAGGTCTACGGGCTGCAGCCGGTGCGGGGGCACCTGCGGGCGGAGGTGGACCGGGCGCCAGCCGAGGTGGCCAGGCGGCTGCACCTGCGCGGCCGCCCCGAGGTCATCGCGCTGCAGGGCCGGATCGATTCCCGACGCCGGGGACGTCCGATCGACGTCACCCGCTCGTGGCTGCGTGCCGACGTCTTCCGTCTCGTCATGGAGGTCGGTCCGGACCCGGACGATGATCGCGCGATGGGCGACCGCATGGTAGACCGATGAATGGGCCGTTCACTCGTTCCTAGCGGCTGAATGGACCATTCATCGGATCGGATGACCGGGAGTGACCAGTGGCAACAGCCCGACCGGAGATCCCCTCGACCGCGTTCCTCGACCAGCTCGCCCGGGAAGAGGAGCGGGCTGTGCAGCGGACCGCCCCGCTGACCTCGTCGCACGCCGGTGCTCCGGACGACCTGGCCGGGCGGCTCACCCGAACGGTCGAGGGCCGCGGCGACGACCTCTTGGCGCTCAGCCACGACCTGCATGCCCATCCCGAGGTCGGCTTCGAGGAGCACCGGTCGGTGCGGGCGGTCGCGGAGCTGCTCGAGGGGTCCGGGCACGAGGCCGAGGTCGGCGCGTACGGGCTGCCCACGGCACTGCGGGCGGTCGCGGGCGAGGGTGCGCCGCGGCTCGCCGTACTGGCCGAGTACGACGCGCTGCCGGGGATCGGGCACGGATGCGGGCACAACATCATCTGCACCACGGCCGTCGGGGCGTTCCTCGCGCTCGCCGAGTACGTGGGCGAGCTGGGCGGAACCGTCGAGCTCATCGGTACCCCGGCCGAGGAGGGCGGCGGCGGCAAGGAGCTGATCGCCCGCGCCGGCGGGTTCAACGGCGTGGACGCGGCGATCATGCTGCATCCCTCCGGGCACGACCTCGCTGCCCAATCGTTCCTCGGCCGGCGCGTGGTGGAGGCCGTCTACACGGGCGTGGCCGCGCACGCCTCGGCCTCGCCGTTCATGGGGCGCAACGCCTTGGACGCGGTGGTCTCCGCGTACACGGGCATCGCCGCGCTGCGCCAGCACATTCCACCCACCGACCGCATCCATGGGGTGATCACCGACGGCGGCGCCCGCCCGAACGTCGTCCCGGAACGGGCGGCCGCGGAGTTCTACGTACGGTCGGCCGGCATCGAGACGCTCCTCGACCTGAGCCGGCGCGTCGAGGCGATCTTCGAGGGCGCGGCGACCATGACCGGGACCGGGGTGGAGGTGCGGTGGGACGGAGAGCCCGCGTACCTGCCCGTCCGCTACAACCGGGCGTTGGCCGCCCGCTACGCGGAACGCATGGCCGTGCGGGGACGCCGGCCGCTGCCGGAGGGCGTCGTACCGGAGTTCCTCACCGGCTCGACCGACCTGGGCAACGTGAGCGTGCGGGTCCCCTCGATCCATCCCATGCTGGCGGTCGCGCCGAGCTCGGTGGCGCTGCACACCTCGCAGTTCGCTCGCTGGGCGGCGACCGAGCAGGCGGACGCGGCGCTCGTGGACGGGGCGGTCGGGCTTGCCCTGACCGGTGCGGACTTCCTCGCCGACCCTGCGCTTCGCGAGGATGCGGCCCGGGAGTTCGCGGACGCCGGCGGCCCGGTCGACGTCGCGAACCTATTCGCCGGGTAGGCCCCCCACCCCGTTGGCCGTGATCTTGCAGAAATTTCAAGACCTGTCTTGAAATTTCTGCAAGATCACGGACGAAGAGGGGTGATCACGGCATGGGGTCCGCGACGGCGCTGGCGAGGATCCGCAGGGACCGTACCGCCCGGTCGGCGCTCGGCACCCGATCTGGGTCCATGAGCCACTGGATCGCGAGGCCGTCGAAGAGGGCCAGCAGGACCGACGCCAGGTCCTCGGTCTCCACGCCGTCGAGCGCCCCGCCCTCGTCCTTGGCCACGGCGGTGATGGTGGCCGCGATCTCGTCGCGGGCGAGCTGGTACTCGTCGGCCAGCCGGTCGCGTAGCTCGTCGTTGCGCGGTGCCTGGGCGAACGCCTCCATTGCGGAGACCACGTAGGCGTGGTTGGCGGCAAGCGAGCCAAGGAAACCGTCGAGGGTGCGGTGCAGCCGCTCCTGTGCGGGGATGGGAGACGGGTCGTTGGCGATTTCCATGGTGGCCTGTGCCCAGCGGCGGAGCACCTCGACGATAGCGGCGGCCAGCAGCCGTTCCTTCGAGCCGAAGTAGTAGTTGACGGCGGGGAGGTGCGCTCCTGCCGCGGCGACGATGTCCCGCGTGGTCGTTCGGGCGTATCCCCGCTGCTGCAGGCAGCTGATCGCGGCCTCGAGAAGAGCCTTCCGCTGATCCACGAACGGCAGTCTAAGCCCCTCTAACGTCCGTTACTAACAAATGTTATCCTCGGCCGTGGGGCGATCGAGGGAAGGGGCGAGCCCAATGCCGCAGACGCGAAACGATGATCGAGTCGCGCGGGCCGCCGGCGAGTCGCCGCACCGTACTGTCGATTCGCCCGGCGTCGCCCGCCGCGCGGAGCCGCCGCCGCTGCCGCCGGGGTCGCGTCTGCCCAGCGCCCTTCAGACGGCGCTGTGGCTGCGCGATCCGGTCGGCGTGCTGGTTCGGTACGGGCGGCGCTACGGCGACATCTTCCGGATAGGCGTCGTCGGCGTCCCCGGCTTCGTCTACGTCGTCGACCCGGCGCTGGCGAACCGGGTCTTCGTGACCGACCGGGATATCGGTCGTGCCGGCGAGGCCCGCGAGGGGTTCCTCGAGCCTCTCGTCGGGTCCCACTCGCTGCTCACCCTGGACGGCGAGGAGTGGATGCGGCAGCGGAAGCTGCTGGGCTCCGCCTTCCACGGCAAGCGCATCGAACGCTACCGGGACGAGATCGCGGCCATCGCGGCTGATCACGTACGACGCTGGCCCGTGGGCGAGCCGTTCGCCCTCCGGCCGCGCATGCAGGCCATCACGCTGGAGGTCATCCTGCGGGTCGTGTTCGGCTTGCGGGACGTCGAGCGGGTGGAACGGCTGCGGGAGCTGCTGCCGCGCCTCACCGGTGCCGGAGAATCCGTGAACGCCCTCGCCTTCCTGGTGCCGCCTCCAATCTGGACCAGGATCGAAGCGCTGCTTGCCCGCGTGCCCGGCACTCCGATGGCCCGGTTCGCCGCTCTGCGGAAGGCCACCGACGAGCTGCTGTACGCTGAGATCTCCCGCCGGCGGACCGACCCCGACCTCGCGGACCGGATCGACATCCTCTCCGTCCTGCTGGGCGCCCGCGACGAGAACGGGCACGGCATGACCGACGCCGAGTTGCGCGACGCCCTGATGACGTTGCTCGTGGCCGGCCACGAAACCACCGCCACCGCCCTGTCCTGGGCCTTCGAGCGGCTGGTACGTCATCCGCGGGTGACGGAGCGGCTGCGCGGCTCCCTGGCCGAGGGCGACGAGGGGTACCTGGATGCGGTGGTCAAGGAGACCCTGCGTACCCGCCCCATCGTCCCGGACATGCCGCGGGTGCTCACCGAGCCGCTCGACCTCGATGGCTACCGCGTACCCGCCGGCTGGTGGGTCTCCCCGTCCCCTCTGCTGCTGCACCGCTCGGCGGACGAGTTTCCCGAGCCGAAGGAGTTCCGTCCGGAGCGCTTCCTGACCGAGGATGCTCCCTCGCAGGCCTGGATCCCCTTCGGCGGCGGACGACGCCAGTGCCTGGGCTCTCACTTCGCGCTGCTGGAGATGCGGGCGGTGATCCCGGAGGTGCTCGGTCGACTCCGGCTGCGGGTGGCGGACGACCCGGCCCCGGAGGCGCCGCGGGTCCGTAATGTCACTCTGGCGCCCGTGCACGACGCCCGCGTGATCGCCAAGCCCGCCTGACCACGCGACGGCTGGATCCGCCCGCCCGGCAGGGGAGACGTTCGGTCTAGTCTTGTCGCCCGGGGAATCGATTTCGTCGCGCGCCGTTTCGTGATGCCGGCGCGCGGTCCGGGGAAGGATCTATGGCCGAGACAACGCTGCCCGCGGGCGCCCAGCAGGTCGCGGAGGTGCTCGCCGCCAGGGGTGCGCGGGGAGAGGTACGGACCTTCGCTGAGCCGGTGCCGACGGCGGCCGCGGCCGCCGCTCAGCTGGGCTGCGAGGTCGGCGCGATAGCGAACAGCCTGGTGTTCGACGCCGACGGCGAGCCGGTGCTCATCCTCACCAGCGGGGCGCACCGAGTGGACACCGCCCGAGTGGCGAAGGAGTTGGGCGTTGCCGGGGTACGCCGCGCCGACCCGGACTTCGTGCGGGAGGCCACCGGTCAGCGGATCGGCGGCGTCGCCCCGGTCGGCCATCCGCGGCCGCTGCGTACGTTGGTCGACGTCTGGTTGCAGCGCTACGACCCGGTCTGGGCCGCGGCCGGGCATCCGAACACCGTGTTCCCGACGAGCTTCGAGGAACTCGTTCGCCTCACCGACGGTGCCCCGGCCGAGGTCGGCGACTGACCCGTGAGCGCCGGCAGTCCTCGCCGGTCGGCGGTTTCTGTCGGCGGGGCCGGCTACCGTCCGGGGACAGGGACGTCGCCGCGCTCGGCAGGAGAACACCCATGACGCAGCAGGACCCGCTGATGGCGAAGATCGTTGAGGCGACCGAGTTGAGCCGCTCGGGCGATCGCGACCGGGCTCGCCAGCTGTTCCAGGATGCCTGGGGAGAGGTCGGTTCCGAAGGTGACGCGTTCCATCGCTGCACCCTCGCTCACTACATGGCGGACGTGCAGGATGACCCGAACGAAGAGCTGGCCTGGGATCTGCGGGCGCTGGAGGCGGCCGACGAGCTGACCGACGACCGTGCCAAGCAGTACCACGCATCGCTGTCCGTCCGCGGCTTCTATCCGTCCCTGCACCTGAACCTCGCGGCCGACTACCGCAAGCTCGGCGATCTCGACCGGGCCCGGGAACACATCGCGTCCGCCCGCGACGGCCTCGACGGCCTCGACGGCCTGAGCGACGACGACTACGGAAACGGGGTTCGGGCCGCCATCGAGCGGGTCGCGCAGGAACTGGACGACCTCGCCGCGTCGTAGGCGCATGCGAACGTCATGCTGAAGCGTCCTGTCGGGCTAGGTGCCGGACGGCGCGATTGGGCGGAACGGCATCCAGGGTCGACGTCGGTTGAATCTGTCAGGCCTGACACGCTCGAGCTTTGTCGTTGAGGTAGCGCTGCTCGGCCAGGGTCGTCGCACGTTCCGCCGCCACCCGGTAGACATCCGCAGCTGCCGCCAGGTCGCCGTCGCGCTCCAGCAGGAACGCCCGGACGGACGGGAGACGATGCCAGCTGGCCAGCCGCGGATCTGCCTCGAGCCCATCGAGCACATCGAGACCAGCTCGCGGCCCATTGACCATGCCAACCGCAACCGCCTTGTTCAACGTCACCACCGGGTTGTCGCCAGATACGCGCTCAAGCAGTGTGTACAGCCCGAGGATTTCGACCCAGTCCGTATCTTCTGCACGTGGCGCTTGGTCGTGGACCGCGGCAATCGCAGCCTGAAGCTGATAGGGGCCAATGGTGCCCTGCGGCAGCACCTTCTCCAGTAGAGCGGTCCCCTCGGCGATATAGGCCTGGTTCCAGAGCCGCCGGTCCTGTTCCAGCAGCGGAACGATCGCGCCATACGGCGTTGTACGTGCGTGCCGGCGAGCGTCCGTCAGCAGCATGAGCGCCAGCAGTCCCGCGACCTCGCCGTCGTCCGGCACCAGCGCACGGAGATCCCGGGTAAGCCGAATGGCCTCATCAGTGAGATCGACGCGATTGATCGCATTCCCAGACGTGGCGGTGTAGCCCTCGTTGAAGATCAAATAGAGCACCTGCATCACGACCCGCAGCCGCTCCGATCGTTCTTTCGTGCCCGGTGGCTGGAATCGGCTGCCATCGGCCTTAATCGACTGCTTGGCCCGGCTGATCCGCTGCGCCATCGTGGCTTCCGGGACGAGGTACGCCCGCGCGATCTCCGCTGTCGTCAGGCCGCCGACAGCGCGCAGCGTCAAGGCGATTTGGGAGGACGGCGACAGGGACGGATGACAGCACAAGAACAGCAAGGTCAGTGTGTCGTCCCGTGATGGCATCCGGCCCTCACCGGGTGGCGGGGCGACGAAGTCGTCGCGCGGAGTGAGTGCGGCCGAGGTTGCTTCACGCCGCCGCCGGGCCTCCTCACTACGCATGGCGTCGGTGAGCCGTCGGGACGCGACCCGGATGAGCCATCCGCGGGGATTGGCCGGCGTACCGTTAGCGGGCCACTGCTCCGTTGCGGCAATCAGTGTCTCTTGGACGGCGTCCTCGGCAAGATCGAAGTGGCCATACCTCCGTACGACAGCGCCGAGGACCTGTGGCACCAGCGGGCGCAGCAGGTCCTCGATGCCGTCCGTGCTCATCAGGAGTCGGTGGCCTCAGGGGACTCCTGGATCTGGTGGACGACGAGCGGCGGCGGGTTTGTCAGCCACGAGGGCACCGGGCACTCGTACGCCCGGGCCGCGATCTCGACAGCCCGGTCGATGTTTTCGACGTCAACCACCCAGTAGCCCACCACGACCTCCTTAGTCTCGCCGTAGGGGCCGTCGGACACCACCGGCACGCCGTCCTCGGCGCTGACCAGCCTGGCTTGCTTGGGCTCGACCAGTCCCTGGCCGTCAACCATTTCCCCGCGCTCGGCGAGATCGTTGTTGAGCGCCTCCATGTGCCCGTACATGGCAGCCAGCTCCTCCTGGGTCCAGGTCTTGCCGTCGGCCGCCTTGCCGGCCATTGCGTCGTACAAGGCCTGGGTGCCCTGGACCATGATCAGGAACTTCATGACGGACTCCTTCTATCGCGGCGCCCATCCTAGAAAGGGTGCCTGGTACCCGATACGTCGGAGCCAAGAGCACGTTCTCTACATCGCGGGGGACACCTGCCCACACCTACGAGCATCCGAGGCCGACACCGACTACCGGCACTGAGGTATAACCGTGACTAAAGGGATATTCGTCCTGTACGAGCATTGCTGACGCGTTGAGCCGGATAACCGGACATGCCCCGGCGGCACATTCTTGGCTCGATCTGGGCGATGGACCTGCGGTTACGCCGCCGGGCTGGCTCGCGCTGTGCAAGTGGCGATCGTTACTACTTGACGAGGACATTCCCGAATACGGATACTTCTTACCGCTTGCCACATCGGGGAGGAATTCGTGGTGATCGAGACGGTCTTGGTCTCTGCCGCAAATGCGATGGTGGCGGCCGTCTTGATCAACTCGGGAGCAGCCAAGCTGGTGTCCCCGGTTGGGCTACGCGGGGCAGCCCAGGAGGTGGTTCCCGCGTTCGGCGGCGGGATCACCGACGGCCTCGTCCGAGCGGTCGCGGGCCTCGAGTTGGTCACCGCTGCCGGTCTGCTCGTCGCGATGACCCGGATGCCCGCCGTGGTGTTCGTGGCTCTCTTCGGCATCAGCTTCGCGGCACTCGGCGCGGCCGGAGCGATACGTGGCAGCACTACAGAATGTGGCTGTTTCGGTCGCACCAGCGGCAAGCCGCTCGGGATGACCAACTTCTTCATCGGACTCGCGTTGCTTCCGGTCGTTCTGCTCAACGCATGGGTGAGGACCGTCGGCGCCGAGTACACGGCCAATGCGGTGGTCTTGGCGGCGCTCGGTTCACTTCTGATGTGCCTGTGGTTGAACCGCCGCCTGGCGAGCCAGTTGCTTACCAGACGGGCCCGGAGAGCGTGAAAGAAAGGAGCCTCGGTGATTGTGCTTCTCAGCGCAGTGTCGTTGGTTCTGGCCATCGCCATCGTTGTGTTGTTCGCCATGATGGGCGAGCTCGCCTCCCGAATCCCTGAGCCGGGGCCTCGGCGGACATGGATGGAGCCGATCAAGGATGTCCAGCTGGGTCGGATACCGGAGTCATGGCCACCGGAGCTAGCTCAGGTTCCGGAACGGGATCATTCGGTGGTACTGGTACTGAGTACGGTGTGCTCGTCGTGCCGGGCCCACGGCGCTGAGCTGGAGAACCACACCGATTGGGCCGAGGCGGCGTTGGTGGTGTCCACTCCCGTCGCCGCCAATGCCGAGGCCTTCGTCGCCGAGTTCGGCCTCGGGTCGTTCCCACATTACGTCGACGAGGGTGGAGATTGGGTACGGGCCGAATTCGAAGTGGCGAGCAGCCCGGTCGCCTTGGTGTTGAGAAGCGGCCGACTCGTGGGAGCGTATTCGTTCTCCGACCTGGACACGCTGCGATCGAGACTGCATGAACAGCTCGACCGAATCGAAGATAGCCGCGCTGACGCGGAGAAGGAGGTGGAGACGGTATGAGTTCGACGAGGGAAGCCCACCGTGCCGGAAGGGGCGGAAAGTCGAGGCTCGTCGGCCGACGGGGTTTCATGTCCGGCCTCGGCGCCGGCGGTCTGACCACCGCGATCATGATTTTCGGCAGGACACCGCCGGCACACGCCAGCCACTGCCCTCCCGGCACGAAGGAGAGCGGGTGTTGCTGCCTGTGCGGTGGCGTGGACGGCATGGCTTGGCTCGACTGCGTGAGCTGCGGCACGCACTACCTATGGACATGCCAGGTCGACAGCGACAGTAGTTGCCGATGCTGCGAGTGCGGCAACAGCAGCGGTGGCTGCAGCGGTGTGTCCGGTAATTCCGTAAGGTGCTCCGCGTAGAGAGCAGGTCGCAATGACGCGCTGGCTGGTAATCGGAGCCGTTGGCGCCGTACTGCAGTTGATGAGCCCATGAGGAAGGTCGATGGCCGGGGTCGCCGGCCCGATGTTGCGCCGGACCGCGGGCGCGGGTATGCGATTTCTTACCGGTCTTACGGTCGGAGGTGTCGCGGCCGGGCTCATATTGGCGGCACCCGCTTACCTGCTCGCAAGCGCAGTGGAGGCGGCGATACCGATGCAGGCTCGGCTCTGGCTGCTGTCCGGGGTCTGCGCCTTGCTGGCGATCGCCGATTTGGCAAACCGAACACCGCACGTGTCGCGTCAGGTACCTCAGCCGCTTATCCATCGGCTACAGCCCGGTCCCCTCGGCGTGGCGTGGGGTTTCGACCTCGGGTTGTTGTTCACCACGCAAAAAGTGGTGTCCCTGATCTGGGTGGCTCTCGCCGCGGTGGTTCTGTTGGATCCAGTAGTGGCAGCGGTCGCCCCGGTCGGCATCGCTGTCTTGGCCAGTTTCGCCATAGCGACCTCGACTGTCCGCGGCACGACCCGAGCCGAACCGACGTTCAGATGGGAACGGCAATGGCAGACCCGCACCCGACGGGCGTCTGGACTAACCCTACTGGTGCTGTTCGTCCTGACCGCCAGCCAGGCGTGGCAGACGTAACTCCGGTCATCGAGCCAGACGTGGCCGACGGCCAGATCGTGGTCACTCGGTTCGATTGCCCTACGTACCGAAGCCTGCTCGCGGTGCTGATGCTTCATGCCCGACTCAAGATCGAGGTACGGCGCAAGGCCGGTGGCTTCGTCGGCGTAAAGCTGCTCATCGACTTCCGTAGGCGTACGGTACTCAGCATCTCGCTGTGGAAGGATCTCGACAGCGTTTATTCGATGGGTCAGGTTCCCGGCCACATCGAAGCCACCAGGATCCCGCGCGGGTTCGGTATCAATACCAATTGTGGCGTCTTCTGTTTTGTCGGCGACTGGCGGCGTGTGATGTTCGGCAGTCCCGTCAGACAACGATCACCCCTCCAATTCGTCGAGGAAAGAAAGGACGGCAGCTCGTGAACTTCGTTGACCGCGGCTACGCCATACTCACTCGCAACGAGGACGGGTCGAACACCGTTGCCATCGCCAGCGGAATGGACAACGGCGAGCCGACCAACGTGATCGCCAAGCACGTTGGCGTGCGCGACGTACGCGTCGACCCCGGAGTCACGCTTCGGGAATCGGGTTCCCGGAGTTACACCGCCCAGATCGTCGAGGTTTCTCCCGCCGGAGGGGCATTGCGCGTTCGGGCGCTGAGGGCCGATGAAAGTCTCACGCTCTGAACGGGACGCGGACGATATCTGGGCACCGAGGAATGCCCGCCGCTACGAGCCCGCGCCCTCGCGAACGTCGGCGAGGACCTGGCCCTGGTCGGCGGCGAGTCCGCTGACGCGGTACTCCCGGGCGACAAGCTCGACGAGCTCCTCGACCGAGGTCTCCGAGGTGGGCTTGTCGACAGTGATCTCGCCGTGCTGCAGAAGGTTGATGCGGTCGCAGACGTCGAAGATCTGACCGTAGTTGTGCGCGATGATGATCATCGACACGTCGCCGCGCTCGCGGAGCATGCGGATGAGATCGAGGATGATCGCGCCCTCCTTGGCGCCCATCGCGGCGAGCGGCTCGTCGAGCAGCAGGATCCGCGCCTCCGAGTACACGGCACGGGCCACCGCGATCGCTTGGCGCTGTCCACCGGACAGGTTCGCCACCTCGCTGTTTACCGACGGGATGTTGATGCCCATGTCGTCGAGGTAGCGCCGGGCACGCTGGCGCATGATCCGCTTGCGCAGGAAGGGCCAGCGCACCGGCTCCTTGTTCAGGTGCAGGTTCAGGTAGACCGGCAGGCTGTTGATGAGGGCGAGATCCTGGTAGACGGTCTCGATGCCCAGAGCACGGGCGTGCTGGACCGAGCGCAGGGCCGCCGGCTCGCCGTGGATGAGGATGCGCCCGCGGTCCGGCCGGTGGTAGCCGGACAGGACCTTGATGAGCGTCGACTTGCCCGCACCGTTGTCGCCGATGAGCCCGAGCACCTCGCCGGTGCCGAGCCGCAGGTTGACGTCCCGCAACGCGGTGACGCTGCCGAACCGCTTGGCCACCCCTTCGACCCGGATGGCCTCACCGTTGGCCGATCCGCCCGTGGGTCCGTTGCTGGGTCCGTTCGTGGGCTCGTTCGCGAATGCCGTCATCCCGCCTTCGCCTCTCTCCGGAACCGAGACAGCTGGGTGTTCAGCACCATCGACGCGATGATCGCCACGCCGAGGATCACGAAGTAGGTGTTCGCGCTGATGCCCTGCAACGTGAAGCCGTTGCGGAGGACGCCGAGGACCACGGCGCCGAGGAAGGCCCCGATGACCGTGCCGGAGCCGCCGGCCAGTGCGGTGCCGCCGATGACCGCCGCCGCGATGGCGGTGAACATGAGCTCGTTCCCACCGGCGTTGGGGTCGAAGCTCTGCGTGACGTGGATGCCCTCGACGATCCCGGCGAACCCGCCGAGGACCGCACAGGCGATGAAGTTTCGCATCTTGATCCTGCGGATCTTGATGCCGGCCTCGCTCGCTCCGGTCGGGTTGCCTCCGGTCGCGATCGTGTACGTGCCCCAGCGGGTACCGGTGAGCACCGCGTGCATGACGATCACTATCACGATCGCCCACAGGATCTGCGCCCACGGCCAGCCGCCGAGCACCTGCGTCACGAAGCCCTTGGACGGGGCCGGCTTGGGGAAGCTGCCGGAGATGATCAGGGTGACCCCGTGGACGAGGAAGAGCGTGCCGAGCGTGGTGATGAACGAGTGGACGCCGAGACCGACGGTGACCACCCCGTTGACCACACCCACCAGGGCGGCGCCGGCGAGGGCGACGAACAGCGCGACGATGAACGGCGCGCCCAGATCCATCGCCCACAGCAGGATGAACGGCGTCATGGCGAACGTCATCCCCACCGAGAGGTCGAGCTCGCCGGAGACGAGCAGCATCACCTCGCCGGCCGCGATGATGGCCGCCGACGCGGTGAACGACGCGATGACGGCGGCGTTCTGCGCGCTCGCGAAGGCGGGGTTGGACACCGCGAAGTAGATCGACAGCGCGACCACGACGATGAGGACGGACAGCTCGCGCATCCGGAGAAGCCCGGCGCTCGCCCCGGTGAATGCGGCACGGGCGACCGCGTTCCCGGCTCTGCCCATCGCCCGGTCCGACGGTGGCGGGGGGCCGGCGGGCGGCTGCGTCGCCGAGCCCGCCGACCTCTCCTGCCGTGTCGCCATGGGACGCTCCCTCGCTAACCCTTGATGTACTTCTGCTCGCCGGTGCTGCCCTCGTAGCGGCTCTCGGTCCGCAGGAACGGCCCGACGGTCTCCCTTGTGATAAACACCAGGCCGGTGTTCGTCTCCGGCGGGACCAGCAGCCCGCCGGACAGGTGATACATCCATAGGTAGAGGACGGGCAGGAAGCCCTGCTGGTACGGCTCCTGGTCGATGGTGAAGTCGAGCGACCCCTTCTGGATGAGCTCCAGCGTCTTGGGCAGCAGGTCGTACCCGCCGCCGCGTACGCCCTTGTCGTGCAGGCCGTACTTGTCCATGACCTGGCCGACGCCCTGGGTGCTGCCCGCGTCGACGGCGAACATCCCCTTCACGTCCTTGTTGCCCAGGTACCACGATTCGATGCGGCGCAGCTCCTCGGGGACCTCGGCGCCGGTGGCGATCTCCTTCGCGTCGATCGGGGCACCGGACTCCTTGATCGCGTCCACCGCGCCGTCGATGCGCGGCTGGATGTTGAGCTGACCCGGCGTCGCGATGAACAGGGCGACCTTGCCCTCACCCACCAGGTCGACGATGCGCTTGCCCATCTCGTACCCGGACGTGTACAGGTCCTGCCCGATGTAGCCGAGGCGGGCGTTGTCGACGTCGGCGTTGTAGGCCACCACCGGGATGCCCTTGGCGAGCGCCTGCTCGGTCGGCCCGTTGAACGCCTTGGTGTCGACGAGGGAGACGGCGATCCCGTCGACGCCCCGGCTGATGGCGGCGTTCATCGCGTTCACCATCTCGGCGGCCTCGGAGGTCTCCGAGCCGGTCCACTGGTACTTGCAGCCCAGGATCGCGCACGCGTCCTCGGCGCCGTACCGGGTGGGGGTGAAGAACTCGTTGGTGGTGACGTGATTGACGAAGACGAACTCGAACTGCGGCGTGCTCGGGAAGTTGCCGACGCCTTCACCGCCGCCCTGTTCCTGCTGCCCGCCGCAGGCCGCGAGCAGGCCAGAGGATCCTAAAACGGCGCCTCCGGCTCCGAGCATCTTGAGCAGGTTCCGACGGCTGGCCGCTGCGCCGTCCGTTCCCGACAGTGGCTGTTCGGGCACTGCCCCGCTCCCTTCGCTGGGGTTTCGGGTGTTCGGTAACCCTTGGTTGGTTCCGTGACCTCTATCCCTAGCAGAGTGTGGGCGGCCAGTCGACGGGTGCGGCCGACCAAGGTCAAGTTAATCGAATCGCTTCGCTAGCGCGGGACCCGGCCGGGTGCGCACCTGCCCGGAGGGCACCGTCTCGCCGCACGCGGAGCAGGTGAGGCGCTCCACGACGACGCCTCCGCAGCCGGCGTGCTCCACGACGCGTGGGGGACCGGCCTCGCCGGCGAGGTGGCGGTCGCCCCAGTACATGAGCGCGAGCAGCGGCAGGAACAGCTCCTCGCCCATCGGGGTGAGCCGGTACTCGTACCGCGCCGGCCGGTCCTGGTAGCGCACGCGCCGGAAGACGTCCTGCTCGACGAGCTTGTTCAACCGGTCGGTGAGCACGTTCCTGGCGATGCCGAGGCTCCCCTGGAACTCGTCGAAGCGGCGCAGCCCGAGGAGCGCGTCGCGCACTATCAGCAGGCTCCAGCGTTCGCCCACGACCTCGAGGGCCCGGGCGATGGAGCACACCTGATCGTCATAGGTCCGGCCGAGCATGCCTTCATTGTAGGCCTTAGCAGTTGCTTCATGCTACGTACAGGAAGGTGTGGGCGAGACCGACGGCGGCACCGGCGGCGATGAGCCATCCGGAGTTGAGCCTGGTACGCCACAGCAGAACCAGCGTGACGAGGGTGAGGGCGACGGTGAGCGGGTCGACCAGGGCGGTGCGGGCGAGCTGGTAGGAGACGCCGGCCATGAGGGCGAGGGCGGTGGCGTTGACGCCGTCGAGGAGGGCAGCCGACCAGGTGGCCCGGCGCAGCCGGTCGGTGATGCGGGTGAGCAAGGCGACGAGGCAGAACGAGGGCAGGAAGATGGCAACAGTGGCCAGCACCGCGCCGGGGAGGCCGGCGACGAGGTAGCCGACGAAGGTGGCGGTGGTGAAGACCGGGCCCGGGGTGAACTGGCCGATGGAGACGGCGTCGATGAGCTGGGTTTGGCTGATCCAGCCGAGGCGCGCGACGAAGTCGCCGCGCAGGAAGGCCAGCAGGACGTACCCGCTGCCGTACAGCACCGCCCCGATCTTGAGCAGGTTGAGGAACAGCTGGGCGAGCTGGCCGCCGGTGGGGTCGGTGAAATGTGGTTGCCCGGCGACCAGCAACGGCAGGACCGCGGCCGAACGGGGACCGCGGCCGGTGAAGTACCGGTACGGCCGGGTGCGTACAAGCACGACGATCAGGCCGCCGGCCGCCAGGATGGCCAGCTCGTTGATGCCCGCGAAGTAGGCGACCAAGGCCGCTGCCGCGACGAGCGCGGGGAGTGGGCCGCGTACGGCGGTGCGCAGCAGTGAGAACAGCGCCTGCGCGATGATGCCGATGACCACCGGTTTGATCCCGTAGAGCAGGCCTTCGGCCGCGGGGGTGCCGCCGTAGCGCAGGTAGGCCCAGGCGAGTACGCCGACGATCAGCGCGGCGGGCAGGATGAAGCAGGCACCGGCCGCCAGAAGGCCCTTCCAGCGGGCGCGGTCGTACCCGAGGTGGATGGCCAGTTCGGTGGAGTTGGGGCCGGGTATGAGGTTGGTGGCGCCGATCAGGTCGACGAAACGCTGCTCGTCGAGCCAGCCGCGACGACGGACCACCTCGGAGTGCATCATCGCGATGTGCGCCGCCGGGCCGCCGAAGGCGATCGTGCCGAGCTTGAGGAACAGCAACACCATCTCGCCCAACCGCCCTCGGCGGCCGGGACGCTCGCCGGGCTCGCCGTCGAACGGCTCATCCGGCGGCTGACCGGGTGATGGGCTCACCGGGCAGGCACTCCTTCACCACAACGACGATCACCCGGCGCGGGGCGAGGTCAGAGGGAGAGCGGCGCCGGACTCCACGTCGTGATCTCGTTCGTGACCTTATCGGTGGAGGTGTTGGGGCAGAACTCCGCCGTCGCAGCGCGGGTGGAGATGCCGACCTGGTCGACCCAGTCGCCGTTGATGTTGACGGTGAGCAGGTGCCCGCCGTGGCGGGTGCCCGACGTCCACGACAGGGAGCCGTGGATGGTGCCGCCGTGGCCCCATACGGTGACACCGCAGGGCAGCCGCTGGGACAGGACACCGAGGCCGTACGTGCTGTCGGGGATGAAGTCCTTGGTCGGCACGCCGGTGAACATCTCCCGCCCCTGAGCAGGCGGCAGCAGCCGGCCGCCCATCAGCGCCGCGAAGAACCGGTTGAGGTCGCCGGCGGTGGAGATCATTTCGCCGGCCGCCCAGCCCCACGTGGGGCTCATCTTCGTGACGTCGTGGATCTTGGCGTCAGGATCGGTCAGGAACAGCTTGGAGTAGCCCCGGCCGCGCGGTCGGCGGACCGTCGGGTCGTCCCCCGGCAGGTAGGTGTGGATCAGGCCGAGGGGGCGGATGATCCGCCGGTTGACCTCGGCGGCGTACGACCGGCCGGTCACCTTCTCGATGATCATGCCGGCGAGGATGTAGTTGGTGTTGGAGTAGCCCCAGCTCGCTCCGGGCGCGAAGGCGGGCGGGTTGGCGACGGCGATCTCGACGAGCTGCTCGGGGGTGTAGGTGTCGAACCTGTGCTCGAGGAACGACTCACCCGCCAGTCGGGACGACAGCTCGGGATCTGCTGTGTAGTTGAAGATCCCGCTTGTGTGGTTGAGCAGCTGCCTGATCGTGATCTTCCCGCCGTCGTGGCCGTTCCCCTGTACCAGGCCGGGCAGCCATTTCTCCACGCTGTCGTCGAGGCTCAGCCTTTTCTCGGCCGCGAGCTGGAGCACCACGGTGGCGGTGAAGGTCTTGGTGGTGCTGCCCACCCGGAACCTGTCGACCGGCCTGCGCTTGCGGCCGGATTCCAGATCCGCCACACCGGCGGAGCCGAACCACGCCCCGTGGCCGTCCCGGACTCCGGCCAGGATGCCGGGCGCGCCGTCGTCGGCCACCGCCCTGTCGAGTTCGCGCTGGAGGGAGTCGTGACGGGGATCGTGAGAGGGGCGGGCCGTGGCTGGGACGGTCCCAACCGCGAACACCGCCGCCACAGAGACCAGCACGGCGAGCAGGACGACGAGGGCCCGTCGGAGCATGAGCCGTCTCCCTTCGCGCGGAGTCGGCTCAGGTTAGCGGTAGCCAGGTAAATGGAAAATGAAAACGGTTCGACACCTCGCGGCGGGCCTGGCACCCTCCCGTCATGGACTGGCGGTTCACCGAGGACGTGGCGGAGTACGCGGACGCCGCGGGGCCACTGTTGGCCGCCGATCCCGTCCGGCACACCGTCTCGCTGACCGTGATCGAGAACGCGCGCGTACGTGCGCACGCACTCGACGAGCCGGAGCTCTTCGGCTGGTGGACCGGCCAGGACGGGACGATCGCCGGCGCCGTGTCGCACACGCCGCCCTTCGGGCTGCTGCTCGGCGTCGTCCCGGACGAAGCGGTGCAGCCGTTAGCGGAGGCCCTGTGGCGGTCGGTCGGTGATCCGCGGACCGACCGGCGGCTCTCCGGGGTGAACGGGCCAGCGGCGCTGGCGGCACAGTTCGCCGCCGTATGGACGAGGCGGACCGGGGAGCGGGCGGTGCTGCGGGACGCGCAGCGGCTGCACCGGCTGGAGGAGCTCGTACCGCCGGAGCCGGCGCCACCGGGCAGGGCGCGCCCGGCGACCGCCGAGGACACCGAGCTGCTGATCCGCTGGCTGCCGGCGTTTCACGGCGAGGTCGGTGGAGTCGGCACGGACCCGGAGGTCACGGTTGCCGACCGGCTGAGCTATGGCGGGTTCGTGCTGTGGGAGGACGAGCACGGGGAGCCGGTGTCCCTGGCGGGCAGGACCCGGACGGCTGCCGGTGTCGCCAGGGTCGCGCCCGTGTACACCCCGCCGGAGCGGCGCCGGCGCGGGTGGGCGGCGGGGGCGACGGTCGCCGTCACCCGGGCGGCGCTCGAGCAGGGGGCGCGGGAGGTGGTGCTGTTCACCCAGCTGGACAACCCCACCTCGAACGCTCTCTACCATCGGCTCGGCTATCGTCCGGTCGCCGACCGCCTGGTCTTCGCCTTCGAGCCGGCATGACGAACCGCGCCGCGCTACAGGGCGCGTGCCCAGTTCTGGCCGACCAGATCGTGGCCGAAGCTGTGGTGCTTCTCCTCCTCGAGGAGCTCGAACCCGGCACGCTGGTAGATGCGCCGCGCCTCGGCGAGGACGTCGTTGGTCCACAGCGTGATCGAGCGGTAGCCGGCGCCGCGGGCGAAGCGCAGACACTCCTCGACCAGCCGGGAGCCGACGCCCATGCCGCGGGTGCTGGGTTCGACGAGCAGCAACCGCAGCTGAGCCGTCTCGTCGTCCTTGTGGGCGCAGAAGACGCAGCCGACCGGCTGGCCGTCGACCTCGGCGATCCAGGCGTTCTCCCGCTCGGGGTCGTGGTTGTCCACGTAGTCGGAGGCGACGCGGGCGACCAGCGCCTCGAACGTCTCGTCCCAGCCGTACTCCTCGGCGTAGAGCACGCCGTGCCGGTGCACCACCCAGCCGAGGTCGCCGGGGCGCAGCGGCCGCAGTACGAAGGCGTCTGCGCGGGGCGCGCCGCCGAGGATTCGCCGGATGGTGTCCATCGCGGCGAGCAACTGCCGCCGCTCCTCGGCGGTGACCCGGTCCAGCAGGTTGCGGATCTTCGCGCCGACGCGCTCGTCGACCAGCCGAAAGGCGGCGCGGCCCGCCTCGGTGAGCCGGATCACCTGGCGGCGGGCGTCCGACTCGGACCGGCTGCGTACGATCAGGCCGTCGGCCTCGAAACGGGCGAGCATGCGGCTGAGGTAGCCGGCGTCCAGCCCCAGGTCACGCCGCAGATCGGCGGCCTCGGTCCGGTCGGATTGGGCAAGCTCGAAGATGATCCGGCCCTCGGTGGGTGAGTACGGCGTGCGCAGCAGTCCCTCGTCGAACAGGCCGAGGAGAGGTACGTAGAAGCGGTTGAACGCGCGGACGGCGGCGACGTCGTCGCCCGGTGTGGCGATTTCCATTGACTGATCCTAGCTAAAGCTTGACTGAGTCAACGATATATCGGTCGAGCAACCGCGACGTGTACACATATACGGAGGGATGCCATGTCGTCGGCGATGAGCATCGAGCAGCGGGAGGCGTTTCTCGCCGGGGTGCATGTCGGAGTGGTGAGCGTGGCCGACGACGGCCGTGCGCCGCTGGCCCGTCGCTACCTGGGGCTCGAGCAGGGTGATCGCTACGTCGAGTCCACGGAGGACGCTACGGAGGACATGATCGCCATCCGGATGCGGCCGGAACGCTGGCTGTCCGTCGATCAGGGCAAGTAGTAAGTAGTTACGTCGCACGACGCGGCCGAGCGGGCGGCGGTCAGTCGCCTGGGCCGGGGCCGTCCGGCTCCGGAACGGTGAGCACGGCGACCGCTGTGTCGGCGAGGCTGCCCAGGTAGAGCTGGCCGTCCCGTTCCCGCACCCCGGTCACCATGTGGAACCGCTCGCCCGGGCCCTGCAGATCGTGCACAACGTTGCCGCTCTCGTCGAAGGCCATCGCCCAGACGGTGCGCTTCGGCGCGGGCTGCAGCCGCTCGGGGAGCGCCCACACCGCGACGCGCAGGAACGGCGGCATCGGCAGCAGCCGGTCGACCAGCGGATTGCGCGCATCGGGCAGGGCGACCCAGAACAGGCCGTCGCTTCCAGTGGACAGGTTGTCGGGGAAGCCCGGAAGGTTGTCGGCGAACACCTCGGCCTCTCCGGCACGGGACCCGGTGAGCCACAGCCGGGTGATCCGGTACGCGGCGGTCTCGACGACCAGCAGGAAGGAACCGTCCGGCGCCAGGGCGACCCCGTTGGCGAACTGCAGGCCGTCGAGGAGCACCTCCACCGAGCCGTCCGGATCGCGGAGGAGCAGCCGGCCGGTGCCGGTGTGCTCGAGGATGTCGGCCTTCCAGTGCTCGATGCCGAAGTGCCGGGAGGTGTCGCTGAAGTACACGGTGCCGTCCGGGGCGACCGCCGCGTTGTTGCAGAACCGGAACGGCTCCCCGGCCGTCCCCTCGACGAGCAGCTCGACCTCGCCGTTTTCCGGATCGGCCCGCAGCAGCCCTCGCCGGGCGTCGCAGATCAGCAGGCGGCCGTCGGCCGCCACCTCGATGCCGAGCGGGCGACCGCCGGTCGAGGCGAGCGTCTCGATCCGCCCGCCGTCCGGACTTAACCGGACGATCCGGCCGTCCTCCAGGCCGGCGATGATCCGCCCCTCGGCGTCGAGTGCGACGTCCTCCGGGCCGGTGCCGCCGACCTCCAACACCCGCAGCGGCGGCAGCGGTCGGGGTCCGGAGGGTTGGCGGGCACGAGCCGGCGTCGGCGGCGGTTTCCAGACAATCGGGTGCAGCGGCGGACGTTTCATCGCGGCCCTCCTTCTCGCGAGGACGGGTGACTCACGAGTAGGGCTCACAAGTATGGCCCTCGGGGACGGCGTTTCGAGGGCTTCCCGCACCGTACGATGCCTCTGGTTGTGATCTCGGCGACCATGACGTGGTTCCCGTAACCCAGATGCCTAGGTGCGAGGAAACGCGGCGTACTCTAAGATGGGTTCCATGGGCAGTAGTCCCGGTCATGCCGCCGGCGGCGAGGCTGAAACGGCGCCGTTCGATCACCGCAAGGGGCCTCGGCGTCGCGGCGACACGCTGCACAACGCGATCTTCGAAGCCACGCTGGAGGAGCTGGCCGAGGTCGGCTACGCGGAGCTGACCATGGAGCGGGTCGCCGCCCGGGCACGGGCCAGCAAGGCGTCCCTGTACCGGCGCTGGTCCAGCCGCGCGGAGCTCGTCGCGGACGCGGTCCGGCACGTCGCACCCAGCCGCGACGAGCTACCGGACACCGGCGACGTGCGTACGGACCTCCTCGCCCTGCTGCGGTACGCGGCCAGCTGGCTATCCGGCCCGGCCGGCGAAGCCGCCCGCGGCCTGATCGCCGAGGCGCTGCGCGACCCCGAGCTGACCAAGGCCGTCCGGGCCCGCTTCATCGAATCCGGGTCCGACTTCGTGCTCGACATCCTGCGCCGCGGCGCGACGCGCGGCGAGGTACGCCCCGGCGCGCTCACCCCCCGGGTCGCGGCCGTCGGCCCCGCTCTCCTCCGGCAGCATTTCTTGATCCACGGTGCGCCCGTCCCCGACGAGGTCATCGTGGAGATCGTCGACGACGTACTCATGCCCCTCG
Organism: Streptosporangiales bacterium; assembly: GCA_009379995.1. GTDB lineage: Bacteria > Actinomycetota > Actinomycetes > Streptosporangiales > WHSR01 > WHSR01. Next base: position 10,864 of record WHSR01000047.1, on the reverse strand, counting down.
TCCGCAGCAACCCCTGAGCTCACCGTCCCGACCGCGCGGCCGGCCGTGGCTCAGTCGTTCATACGGAAGGCTTCGACCAGCGCATGGTGGCCGCTGGCGGTTGCCTGCCTGTCGTCGCAGGTGATCAGCGGTACGTCGAGGGACTCCGCGAGCACAACGAACGATGCGTCGTAGGCGCCGAGGTTGTACCGCAGCAACCAAATTCGCTCCGTCATGTCACGGGTGGGGAAACGGACCTTGGGTGACTCTGTGAACAGGGCCCGCGCATGCTCGGCCCGCTCTGCACTGATCTTGTTGCCGAGCAACAGGCCGCGCAGGGCGTGGTGGAACTCGACATCGAGGATGTCGGGGACGTGTGGAATGACGGTAGCGAGCCGCTCGGCAAGGGCGGCGTCCAGCTGTGCGGCCTCGACGGTAAATAATTCGACAAGCGCCGAGGTGTCGACGACCGCGATCAACTGTCGCGCCCTTCCCGGATGACGGCGTGGATGTCTGCGCGGCTCGCGCCACCACCTGTCCTGGCTAGTGCCTTGGCGCGCTCCACGACCTCGGCCATGGTGGGTCGGCTGACGAGTTCGCTGACCAGGTTGAGGAGGTAGTCGGAGACCGAGAGGCCTGCCTGGGCCGCGCGGGCGCGGACGGCGGCATGCACGTCGTCGGGGACGCCCCTGATCTGCAGCGTCTTTGCCATGCCATGTAGTTTACATGGGACACATGCAATACACATGTCGACCCCCGCCTGACCGTGCACATCTACGCCGGCCAGGAGATCCGTAACCGGGCGCTGCTGGGCCGCCGGGTCAAGGTGCAGGTCCCGCCGGAATAGCCAACAGCCCTTAAGGGCGGTAGGTGCCGAAGTACCAGGGATGGCCCTCGAGGTCGCGGGCCGCGTACTCGCGAGATCCGTACGGCTGATCCGTCAACCCCATCGTGATCTCCGCGCCCGCGGCCTTCGCGCGGTCGTGGTGGGCGTCGACGTCGTCGACGGCGACGTAGATGCCATGGCCGCCTTCGGGCTTGCCCGGGCCCAGCATGATCATCCCGGTGCCGAACGTGAGTTCCGCGTGGACGATCTCGCCGTTCGAACCCTTGGACACCTCGTGCTCGGTGAAGCCGAACGCGTTCACCAGCCAGTCGATAGCCGCGCGGGGATCGTCGTACCGCAGGACCGGGTACATGGTGCGCACGGTGCCTTCGGCCATGTCGCCTCCCTCTCTCGGTTGGACTACTCCGGAGTCTGCCGAGGTACGCGGCCCGCCGGCTTGGACGAATGTGACCCGCCGGCTCCTAGACTCGAACCCATGGCCCGTACGGCCAGGGCGGAACACGTCGGCAGCCTGCTGCGGCCGGCCTACCTCCTCGAGGCCATGGAGGCGTACGCTCGCGGCGACCTGGACGCGGCGGCCTTCAAGGCGGTCGAGGACCGCGCGGTGCGCGAGGTCATCGCGTTCCAAGAGGAGGCGGGCTGCCCGGTCGTCACCGACGGCGAGCTGCGGCGCGAGTCGTTCCAGGCCGAGCTGACCGCGGCCGCGGCCGGCTTCGCGGGCGTCGGCATGGACGCGTGGCTGTGGGGCGAGTGGCACTCCGATGACGTCGGCGACGTCAGCGTCGAGCGACCTGCCGATCTCGCAGTGGTCGAACCCCTTCGGCGGCGGCGCAACCTGGCCGCCGAGGAGTTCACATTCCTGCGCGCGAACACCGACCGGCTCGGCAAGGTCACGCTGCCGAGCCCCACCCTGTTCGCCAACCTGTGGTCGCCCGGGCGGTCCACGGCCGCGTACCCGACCCTGGACGACTTCATGGCGGACGTGGTGGAGATCCTCTGCGACGAGGTACGCGAGCTGAACCGGCTCGGCTGCACCTACATTCAGCTCGACGCCCCGCACTACCCGCTGCTGATCGACCCGACGTGGCGCGCGTTCTACGAGGAGCGGGGCTGGATGTTCGAGCGGTGGCTCTCGTACGGCATCGAGCTCGACAACGCCGTGATCGACGCCGGCCGGCCGGCGACGTTCGGCTTCCATCTCTGCCGGGGCAACCAGCACAGCCGCTGGCTGGTAGCGGGCGGCTACGACCCCATCGCCCGCCCGGTGCTCGGCGGCGTGCACGCCGACCGGCTGCTGCTGGAGTACGACGACGAGCGCTCGGGTACGTTCGACCCGCTGCGTCTCGTCCCGGACGACAAGGTAGTGGTGCTCGGTCTGGTGACGACGAAGACCCCGCGCATGGAGACCGCAGACGGGCTGGAGGCCCGGCTGCGGGAGGCGAGCCGGCTGATCGACCTGGAGCGGCTGGCGGTCGGCACCCAGTGCGGCTTCGCTACCTCGCTTCGCGGCAACGCGATCGGCGTGCCCGACGAGCGCCGCAAGCTCGCGTTGCTCGTCGAGACCGCCCGTCGCGTCTTCGGCGAGCCCTGACCGGCCCGTCCCCTCTTTGGCCAAGGGGAGCCGAGCCGATTCACCAATCGGCAAAATTGGGCTGGTCGAGCACCCAGAGCCAGGTGCCGTCCGGCTGCTGGCGCGCCACCTCGACTGTGCCGCCGCTGTCGACGAAACGTGTCGAGGTGAGCGCAAGGTCGCCGTTGCGGAGCGCGGGCCGCTGCCCTGCCGACGTGAACGTGGGCTTGTTGGCAAGCAGCCGCTCGTAGACCGCACGGATCGCCCCATGGCCGGCCGTGATCTGGCCGGTCGGGAAGGCCATCACGGCGTCCGGCTCGTACAGCGCCACCAGCCCCTCCACGTCGCCCGCGTTGGCCCTTTCCAGGAAGAACCGGCCGAGGTCCTCGGGCTGTGCGGCCCGCTCGTACTCCGTGTCGCTGCTCATTGTTCACACCTCCCGTCAGAACGGACCGAGGGTAGCTCGCCCGGCCGCCGAGGGGTTGACTGTTAGCAGTCTTGTCAACAAGATGTCCTACGAGACCGTCGTCAAAGGGGGAGTCGGAGGGGGCCTGACCTGTCTCCCGATCTCTGCCTGCAGGAGTTGAGGATGTTTCGTAGGAAGCTCGCGGCCCTCGGCGTTGCTCTCGGGCTCTTGTCGCTTTCGGCGTGTGGTTCGTCGGGCGCCCAGGAATCCGACGACGGTACCGTCACCATCAAGACGGGAATTCTGCCCAGCGTCGGCCTTGCGCCGCTGTACCTCGGTATGAAGAAGGGTTTCTTCGCGGAGCAGCGAATAAAGATCGAAACCCAGCAGGCCGAGGGCGGAGCGGCACTCCTTCCGGCCGTCACGTCGGGGGAGATACAGGTGGGTTTCTCGAATGCGGTTAGCCTCATGCTGGCCCGGCAGAAGGGACTTCCGGTCCGGGCCATCGTGAACGGCCCGTTGCAGACCGAGCCGGGCAGCGGATGGCCGGAGGACTCCACCTACGACGCGCTGCTGGTCGCGAAGGACAGCCCCGTCCGCTCGGTGAAGGACCTCGCCGGAAAGACGATAGCTGTCAACACTCTGAAGAACATCGAGGAGGTGCTGGTCAAGTACGCGATCGATCAGTCCGGCGGCGACTCGTCCAAGGTGAAGCTCGTCGAGCTGCCCACCTCCCAGATGCCCGGGGCGCTCGAGCAGGGTAAGGTCGCGGCCGCCCTCGCTATCGATCCCTACGTCACGGTGGCCCTGGATCAGGGAGCGCGGATCCTGCTTCGCCCGTTCGAGCATCTCGACCCCGCGGCAAGCGTCTCGATGTACTTCGCCTCCGAGGAGTTCATCGAGAAGGAGCCCGACACGGTGAAGCGCTTCGTCGCGGCGATGAACAAGTCGATCGAGTACGCCCAAGCGCATCAGGACGAGGCGCGCCAGGAGGTAGTCGGCTATACGGAGATAGATCCCGCTCTGGTCGAGCGGATCACCCTGCCGTACTGGTCGACCGATCTCAACTACGAATCCGTCGAGAAGCTCGGGGACCTTGCGGTCCAGTACAAGGTTCTCGCCCGGGAGCCCGACCTCGACGCCGTGCTCGGTTCGCTGGCCGAGGATCGCGGATGAGCACTTCTACCCGCGATCCGGCGGCCTTCGTGGGGCTGGTGCGCATCACAGGCCGGCCGGCCGTGCGCCGAGCATGTCGCCGGGTGGCATGGCCGGCCGCCTCCGTCGCACTGGTCTTGGCGGCGCTGCAGGCGGCCGTGTCCACGCACATACTGTCGGAAAACTCCTTTCCGACAGTTCCGCAGCTCCTCGCTGCGTTCGTCGAGCTGCTCGGCAGGGGCGACTTCTGGGGGGCTGTCCTCGAGACGGTCAGGGGGACCGCCGTCGGGTTCGGGATCGCGGCCCTGATCGGCGTCCCGGCCGGTGTGCTCCTGGGGACCAGCGACGTCCTGTTCCACGCGTCCCGGTTCGTCGTGGAGTTCCTGCGCCCGATTCCGGTGGTCGCCATCATCCCGCTGGTGGTGCTCCTGTACGGCACGGGGTTCACCTCGAAGCTCGTCCTGGTGATATTCGCGGCGCTGTTCCCGATCCTGCTGCAGACGATCTACGGTGTCCGCGACACGGATCCGGTCGCCCTGGAGACGGCGCGCTCCTACCGTCTCGGCCGGCTGCGCGAGCTCACGATGGTGATGCTGCCCAATGCGCTGCCGTTCGTCGCCACCGGGATGCGGATCTCGGCGGCCATCGCGCTGCTCGTCGCCATCAGCGCGGAGCTCATCATCGGTGCGCCCGGCATAGGCCAGGAGATCATCAACGCCCAGGCGGGCAGCGCGGTCGCCCTCATGTACGGGCTCATCCTGGCCACCGGCCTCCTCGGTGTGCTGCTCAACGCCGTGCTGACGGTCCTCGAGCGTCGCCTCGTTCCCTGGGGAGCCGCCTCGCAGCGAAAGGAGACGCCGTGACGCGCCGACGCTGGCTGGTGGCGCTGGAGATAGCGGTGCCGGTCGCCTTGGTCGCCGCCTGGTGGATGTCCTCGAGCGGGAGCAGCTCCATCTACTTCCCATCCCTGCACCAGATCATGGACCGGTTCTGGGCCAACTGGGTGGAGACCCGGTTCGCCTCCGATGTCCTGCCCAGCCTGAAGCGTCTGCTGATCGGCTACATCGTCGCCTGCGTGGTAGGCGTGGGCGGCGGCCTCGTACTCGGGCTCTCGCGCATAGCACGGCGCCTCACCGAGCCGCTCGTGCACTTCTTTCGCTCCATACCCTCCGCCGCGCTCCTGCCGTTCGCAATTCTCCTGTTCGGCCTCGGGGACGCGATGAAGGTCTTCATCATCGGCTTTGTCTCCCTCTGGCCGATCCTGCTCAACACGACCAGCGGCGTCGACGACACGGACGAGGTAGTCGTACAGACCACCGACGTCTACCGCATCAAGGGGCCGAGGCGGCTCTTCATGGTGGTACTGCCGGCGGCCAGCCCACACATCATCGCCGGGATGCGGACCAGCCTCTCGCTGGCGATCATCGTAATGATCATCAGCGAGATGGTGGGGAGCACCAACGGGATCGGTTACTTCACGCTCCAGGCGCAACGCGGTTTCGCGGTGGCTGACATGTGGTCCGGCATCGTGCTGCTCGGCCTGCTCGGCTACATATTCAACCTGGCCTTCACCTTTACCGAACGGCGAATCCTGCGCTGGTACCACGCCAGCCGTGCGGGCGCGGCGGCGACGTGACGGCCGCCGGCAGCTGCGTTTGGAGACCTCTATGACCCAGATCCTCACCGTTTCCGCCCTCGGCAAGACCTACGGCCGTGACCAGAACGCACACGTCGCCCTGGCAGATATCGAATTCGAGGTACGCCGCGGTGAGTTCGTCTCCGTCGTCGGCCCGTCGGGCTGCGGGAAGACCACGCTGCTCAAGTGCATCTCTGGGTTGCTGAAGCCCTCGTCGGGGCGCGTGGAGCTGCACGGTCAGCCGGTACTGGAGCCGCCCACCGGCATGGCGCTGGTGTTCCAGGACTACAACCGGTCCCTGTACCCGTGGCTGACGGTGGAGAAGAACGTCGCGCTTCCGCTCGAGGCGAGAGGCCTGGACTCGCGGACCCGCCGCCAGCGGGTGCACGAGGCGCTCGACGCGGTCGGCCTCGAACACACGAAGAGGCGCCGTCCGTACCAGCTGTCCGGCGGCATGCAGCAGCGCGTCGCCATCGCCCGTGCTCTCGCCTACCGGCCGGAGATCCTGCTCATGGACGAGCCCTTCGCCTCGATCGACGCGCAGACGAGGGCGGAGTTGGAGGACCTCACCCTGCGGACTCGCGACCAGTTCGGGATCACCGTGCTGTTCGTCACCCACGACATCGACGAGGCGGTGTACCTGGCGGACCGGATCGTCGTCCTGACGCCCCCTCCCGCCGGCGTCAAGGAGATCGTCACATGTGATCTGCCGCGTCCACGCGACCAGATCCAGACGAAGGAGCTCGCGCAGTTCGCTTCCCTTCGCGGGTACGTCTACCGCGCCGTGACGAAGAGCCGCGAGACCCCGGAGGGCTCCGGGCCCTCCGAGCAGCTGCACGTGGAGGCGGGGGTGGAGTAGAACGATGCCAGAGAGGGAAGGTGAAACGCGTTGAGCTCGCCTGGAACCGCCGAACGGGAGATCAAGCTCAGCCACGGTCGGAGCCGTTATCTGGAGGCGGGCGAAGGCCCTCCGGTCGTGCTGCTGCACGGCGTCGGGTTCGTGGAAGGGCGCGACAACTGGCGGCTCAATATCGGCCCCCTCTCGTCACGCTTTCGCGTGCTGGCGCCCGATCTGCTCGGCTGGGGAGCCGGCGACCAGCTCAATGTCGGGTACTCCTTCGCCTATCTCGTCGACTTCGTCCGGGAGTTCCAGGACGCACTGGATATCCGGAGCTCTCACGTCGTAGGGCATTCGATGGGCGGCTGGATCGCCTCCCTCCTGGCGTACGAGAGCCCGCAGCGGGTGGACAAGCTGGTGCTCGTCGCCAGCGGTGGTCTCGCAACCAGGCCCTTGTCCACCATGACGACGTGGCAGCCGCCGACGGAGGACTTCATCCGGGAACGCCTCGAAAAGGTCAGCAAGGCCCACCCAGATCCGGAACGCGCGATCAGGGAACGGCTCGGGCTGGCGCAGGACCCGGAAAGGACGGCGCGCTTCGGCAGGATAATGGAGCACATGAGCAACCCGGAGACGCGTCAGCGATACAACACCACGCGACGGCTGCCTTTCATCTCCAGTCCGACCCTGGTTGTCTGGGGCCGACAGGACGAGGTGAACCCGCTCCCCATGGGGGAAGATACGCAGCGGCTGATACCCAATTCGCGTCTCGAGATACTCGAAGACTGCGGACACAGCATCCCGGTTGAGAGGGCCGACGAATTCAACCGGATCGTCCTCGACTTCCTGTCCGAGTGAGCGACGAAGCGACGGAGGAAAACAATGCCCGTACGCCGTGTAATTGAGGTCCCCGGAGTCGAGCACTCCGCACCGATTCCGATGGGCGTCCGCATGGGAAACATGCTCTTCTCGTCGGCCGTCATGGGAAAGGATCCGGCGACGGGTGAGTTGCCCTCCTCGCCGGAACGTCAGGCCGAGCTGGCCTTCGCCAACCTGGCGACGCTACTCGAGCGCGGTGGCGCCAGCCCGGCCAACCTCGCCCACCTCGGGGTCCTCGTACGAGGTGACGACATGCGCAAGCACGTCAACGACCATTGGCTGAGGTGGTTCCCCGACCCGAACGATCGGCCGGCACGGCACACCACCGTCGCGGACCTACCGGGCGGGATGCTGGTTCAGTTGGAGGCCATCGCCGTGCTCGACACTCCCTGACTGCCCCCCTTTGGCCGTGATCTTGCAGAAATTCAAATCCCCGGGGATTTGAATTTCTGCAAGATCACGGCCGTCGTGGGTCGCGACGTCACACCCGCAGCGGCGGGCGGGGAACCGGGATCGACTCGCCCCGCTCCAGCCGGGTCAGGATGTACTGGACGCGGAGCTCCTCCAGCTTCTCGACAGCTGCAAGGGTCGAATGTGCCTCGGCGAGGCAACCCGGGAGCTCCGGGTACTCCGCGCGCCGTACCCAGTCGCCGTCCGGCCCCTCCACCGACTCCATCTCCAGCACGTAGGGAACGGCGAGGTAGTCCTCCGGCGTCACCACGAGCACCTCCCTCACTGCCAGCGGGCGAACGCCCATCCGCCGCCCGTTCCGGCCTCTGTCCGGTAACCGGGCACGTACGCGACGAGTTCCATCTCGAGCTGCGTCCCCTGCAGCACGCCGCCCAGCGTCACCCAGTTCAGCGACTCCGACGTCGCCGAGTACAGCCGATGCCGCGGCAGGGATCTCAGCGTGTCGAGGTCCTTGCGCTCCAGGGCACCCAGGATCGTCCGGTCGATCTCCTCGTCCACCACGAAGTGGCTCAGCCCACCCGAGGCGATCACGGCGACCCGCGCGTCCTGGTCCCATTCGTCGATGGCCTTGCCCAGGGCGTGCCCGAGGTCGACACAGCGACGGGGAGTCGGCGAGTTGGGCGGATAGCAGGTGTTCTGGAAGACCGGCAGGATCGGGCCGGGCTCGTCGCGGAACAGCCGCTTCAGCACAAAGCCAAACCCGTGCGGGATGCCCTGCTTCCGCGGCGGCGTGTCACGCACCGAGTCGATTTCCCCGGTCTCGGTCGGGTAGCGCCGGGCCACCAGGCCGCCGCTTTCCTCGGGTACGTAGTTGAAGTGGGCGACGTCGAATTCGTGGTCAACCAGGTACTCGATGAGGAATCTGCCGAACGCGCTGGCCACGGGAACGTCCCTGGCCACGTCGCCGTACCCGGCGACGATCATCCGGGCCATCTCCTCGTCGTCGAACGGCGGCGCCTTCCGGGGCAGCCACGGCACCGTTTCTCCCCAGTACACGGAGAACATCGGCATGTTGTTCTCGAAGAACCACTCATCCTGGTCGTCGCTGATGATGACCGTGATGTCCGGCTTGGCGCTCCGCAGCGTGTCGGCGAGCACGTCGATAGCGCTTTGGCAGGACTCCGACTGCCGCCGGAAGGTCTCGAGGTCATGCGGCTTGTTTCGGATCTCGGGAGTGGTGTGCCGCACACCTTCCTCGAAGCTCATCACCCAACCGTTCGGCGGAAACACGAGTTCCGGATTCTTCCGGTCGCCCTTGGCGTAGGTTGCCCACTTCTCCGGGGGGAGCGCGAGCACGGGTGTGTGAGACGTCCCGATGCCGAGAACTATCTGCGCCATCTGCTGTCCTCCCGTACCTCTGATCCCTGGTTACACGCCCACCCCGGAGGATGAATCACTACGCACCGCCGCTCAGCATCGGGTCGAGCTCTGGGTGCTCGACATCCGTTCTCCGCAGGCCCTTTGTCGCCTCGATCCAGTCGGCCCCCTCGGGCAGGATGACGCCGCCGGAACGCTGTCGGTAGACCTCCGGCTCGTCGACGCCCGGCGGGACCCTGCCGTCCTTCTCGTGCGCCTGGACCGCCGCGATGAGACGGCGCCTCACCCGGATCACCATGACGTCGGCGGAGCCGAGACGTTCCTCGGCCCTGTCGAAGATCGGCTCCATGCTCTCGGTGACCGCCTGATCCTGGGTGAAGATCCCCTCGATCCCGGTGTAGTCGACGTTGCGTTGTCTTTCCCGGTCGAGGTGGTAGTCGTTGTCGGCGTTCGCCTCCAGCCGGAACCTTCCCAGCCAGCCGGAGGTGTTGGGCAGCAGCGGCGTCACGACGACATCGGACCGTTGGTCCTGCGGCCTGACGAAGCCGGGCTTCGGTTTGGGCTTCATGTTGAAGAACATCATATGCTCGTCGTCCATCGGCACCCAGGCGCGGACGGTCTTCTCCAGCCCCAGAACGCCCGTCGGAATCATCGTGTAGAAGGGGAACATGAAATTCGCGATGCGCCAATAGTGCGTGCCGGGCTCGGCCGGGCGATACGCGCCGTACGTGGCACCGTATTCGGTATCGAGCACGGCGTAACGGGGCGCACGGTCCTTGACTGTGTAGTACAGGAACGAACCGGCTGGCGTTTCGTCCGGATCGAGCGAGCCCATGTGAAGGAACCCGAAGTGGCTGGTGTCGACGTCGCCCTCGAGGGCCTGAAGCCAGTTGCAGTCGCGGCTGATCGCACTTACCTGGCAGTCGTCCGCAGGCAGATTGTTGGGCTCCAGGTCAGGTAGCGGCGGCGGGGTTTCCCGCGGCCCCAGGTAGGCCCATACGATGCCGCCCCGCTCGACGCAGGGGTACGTCACCGCCCGTACCTTGTCCTTGAAGTTGCTGCCCGCCGGCTCGTTTGGGGTGTCCAGGCAACGACCGTCGACGTCGAACTTCCACCCGTGGTAGACACAGCGCAGGCCGTAGTCCTCGTTGCGGGCGAAGAACAGCGACGCGCCGCGGTGTGGACAGCTGTTTTTGATGAGCCCGATGCGGCCGGAGGTATCCCGGAAAGCGATCAGCTTCTCGCCCAGAAGTAGGACCCGTACCGGCGGGCAGTCGGGTTCGGGTAGCTCCGTGGAGAGCATGGCTGGGACCCAATACTCCCGCATGAGCCTGCCCATCGGCGTGCCAGGACCGACCCGTGTCAGAAGCTCGTTCATTTCCCGGCTGAGCATGCGCCCTCCCTTCTGGAACCACCGCTGAGGTGTCCCAGAGCCACTCACACGAAAGACAGCTTTGCGTCCGCGACTGCCTCGGCGGTCGGCCGTCGCGCACCACCTGTCCCCTCCGGCTGCCCTCAAGAAACGATCTCGTAACACATCTTGTTAACAAGAGTGCTGACAGTCAACCCCTCGCTTTGCTACGCTCCCTGGCGCGGCGCGCGTCACCGCAGTCCAACGAGGGGTAGGGCAAGTGTCATCACGTGCCGAGGTCGACCCCGACGGTGGGGGTGCGGCCGCCGGTGGTCATCTGCCGGTGGTGTCGGCGATTCGTAGCGCCATCGTTCGGGGGGAGTTCGTTCCGAACCAGCGGTTGATCGAGGCGGAT